>CAZEJK010000146.1:0-12538 GCA_964512045.1 uncultured Thermoanaerobaculia bacterium | reverse complement strand
GCGGCGAGGAGGGCGCGCGGGTGGTCCGGAGCGAACGCGAGGAGATCGCGAACGATCCTCTCAGCCTCATCGAGGTAGGCCGGATTGTGGGTGGTCTCGTACTGGTACCGCGCCACCGAGCTCGCCAGCGAGTAGGCGTCGATCAGCTTCGGCGAGCCGGCTCGGATCTGCTCGAGCTCGTCGAGCACCCAGTCCCAGGACACGTCGTCCGGCGGGTCGGCCACGATCGCGTGCAGCCGCAGGTACGCCCGATAGTCCTCCGGTGACGCCGGGATCGCGACGGTGTCGCCGTGCAAGCCACGGTTCGGGTAGCAGCTGCGCACGGACGCGGCGACGGCGTCCGCGATCAGCCTCATGTCATCGAGCGGCAGCTCGAGTTGGTCCATCCACAGCGCGTGACCGTCGGCGGCCAGGCGCGTGAGCTCGACCCGGCAGCCGCTGGCGGTGGCGGAGATCCGGGCGGAGAGCAGCTCATCGGCCGCCACGGCGGTGGCGACAGCACGGGCGTCTCCCTCGAGAGCATCGACCTCCTGGGGGTTGATCGGGTAGACCCCTTCGAGACCGGCGAGGGTGCGCACCGCGGCGATCCGCACGCCGGCGGCCGCCAGCGCCAGCCGGTCGTCGGCGGCCACCTCCGGGGCGAGGATCGCAACATCGATGACCGGCTCGGCATGGGGCTCGCGGAGCCCCAGCCACGCGGCGGCGACCGCCAGGAGCGCGACGGCGACGAGCCACACCCGGCCTCTGCGTCGGGTCTCCGCACCGGCTGCAGCGGACCGCTCCTCGGCGCGGAGCGCCTGGCGCAGGGTGGTGGCGACCTCGCGGGTTCTCTGCGGTCTGCGCTCGGGATCCTTTGCGAGCAGCTGCGAGATCAGGCGCGCTGCGGCGGGAGGCGCGCCGGCCACAGGAGGCGGCTGGGTGTGACAGATGTTGTGCATCGTCTGGAGGGGCACTGCGGCGCGGAACGGATGGGTGCCGGTGGCCAGCTCGTACAGCAGCGTGCCGAGTGCGAACAGGTCGGAGCGGTGGTCGAGGGCTCGCCGCTCCACCTGCTCCGGCGACATGGCGTTGAGGGTGCCACCCGACGATCCGTCGGCGACGTCGGCGGCCGGCGCCGCCAGCCCGAAGTCGAGGATCTTCGCCCGTCCGTGGGTGTCGATGGCGACGTTCTCGGCCTTCAGATCGCGATGGATGATGCCGCGCTCGTGCGCCGCGGTGAGCCCCTCGGCGATGTCGACGGCGATCCGCAGGAGACGTTCCGCACCCAGCGGCTCGCCCTCCCGGAGCAGCTCGGCCAGCGTGCGGCCCTCCACATACTCCATTACCAGGAAGAGATCGTCGCCGTCGGCAATCAGGTCGTGCACCTGGGCGATCGACGGGTGGTTGAGCCCGGCCGCGAGCCTCGCCTCGCGGGCGAGCGTCTCACGGTGCGCGGCGCTCGCCGCCATCCACGGCGGCACGGTCTTGAGGGCTACCTTGCGGCCGAGGTGCTCGTCCTCGGCGAGGTACACCTCACCCATGCCACCGTGGCCGAGACACCTCTCGATCCGGAAGCGGCCGACGCGATCCATCGGCGGCGGTCGTCAGCGGGTCTCGTCCCCGGCGAGCAGGGTGACCTTGGCGACCAGCTGCTTGTTCTCGAACGGCTTCTCGAGGACCATGTCGGCGCCGGCCTCGAGCGCCTGGTCGAGCTGGCTGCGGGGCATGGCCGACACAACGATCACCTTGATGCCCGCCAGGTCGGGGTTCTTGCGGATCGCCTTGAGCACCTCGAGACCGCCGAGCCCGGGCATCTTCAGGTCGAGGGTCATCACCGCCGGCTGACCTGTGGTCGCCAGGCTGCCGGCCATGAAGCCGTCGGGGGCGACCATCGTCTCGAACCCCTTGCGCTTCAGCGCGCGGCTCATCGCCTGGGCCATGTGCTCGTCGTCCTCGACGATCAGCACCTTCTTGGCCGGCGGCTGGAGCTCGTCGGGGATCGGCATGTGGTTATCGCTCAGGAACTCCAAGAAGTCCCTGACGAGAACACGGTTGTCGCCCCGGCCGGGAAGCTGGAACGCCTTCAGATGGCCGCGCTCGATCCAGCGGATCACGGTCCGGAAGTTCACTCCGAGCATCTTTGCGATATCGCCGGTTGTCAGGTTCTTCTTGCCCGGTCGCATTGCCATCGTCAGTACCTCCTCATGTCGAGCCAAGCATACACCGGTTCTTGATGAAAAGCCAAAAATCACGGATTTGGTGAAATGGCAGGAGCACGGCAGGTCGAGTGTCGACGGCGCTGTCTGGGGCTCTGTCCGCAGTGTTTCGGCTGTGCGCTCCACCGGGCAGCGTGGACAGCTCGGTGGTCTGGAGACACTGTACGCTATCGCGAACGATCTCTCACCTCATGGGAGCGTGCTCCGCCGTGAAGGCCGTGTCTTCCCGGGTCGTGAGACGGCCTGGCTCCCGGGCTCCGGGCTTCAGGGCCGGTGGCTGGCGCCCGCCGGTACGCCTGGCTCGGTCAGCGGCAGGCGCACGGTGAAGGTGGACCCGGCGCCCGGGGTGCTGTCCACCTCGATGCTGCCGCCGTGCTGCTGGACGATCCCGTAGGAGACAGCGAGGCCGAGGCCGGTGCCGCTGCCGGCGGGCTTGGTGGTGAAGAACGGGTCGAACAGCCGCGATCGGTGCTCCGGCGGGATCCCCTCGCCGGTGTCCGCGATCTGGATCCGGATCTCGTCGCCGTTTTCGGCCGTTGTGATGCGGATCTCGCCCCGGTCGCGGATCGCCTGGCCGGCGTTGATGAGCAGGTTGGTGAACACCTGGTTGAGCTGCGCCGGGCGGCACCGGTAGGGCGGGAGCTCGCCGAGGTTCGTGACCACATCACAGCGGTGCTTGAGCTCGTTCCACACGATCTTCAGCGCCGTCTCCAGCTCCTCGTTGAGGTCGGCGACCTGCAGCTCGCTGTCGTCGGCCCGTGCGAACCGTCGGAGGTTCTGGACGATGTCGCGCACGCGGATCAGCCCGTCGCGGCAGTCGTGGATCAGGCTGTCGAGCTCCTGGATCCGTGCGTTCAGGTCGGAGCTGTGCAGGAGGTCGTGCAGATCGGACAGCCGCTGGCCATCCTCCATTCCTTGAGCCTCGGAGAGCCGATACGCCCGCGTCCAGACGGACCGGACATCGCGAAGGTCGTCGGCGAGCATCTCGACGTTGCTCATCACGTAGCCGATCGGGTTGTTGATCTCGTGGGCCACGCCCGCCGCGAGCTGGCCGAGGGACGCAAGCTTCTCGCTCTGGATCAGCTGCGCCTGGTTCTCGGTGAGCTTGCGGTGGGCCTCGAGCAGCTTGCGGTGGCTCTGCCGCTGCGCCTCCTCGTGCTCCCGCAAGCTGGTGATGTCGCGCAACACCGAGATGAAGTGGGTGACCTGCCCTGAGGCGCTGCGGACCGGCGAGATGTGCCAGGCGCAGTGGACGTTGGAGCCGTCGTCGCGCGACTCCACGGTCTCGATGGTCGCCGACCGGCTGTCGCTGTGGCCGTGCTCGAGCAGCGAGAACTCCTGCTCCTGCAATGATGACTGGCGCAGCACGCTGAGCGGCTGGCCGATCAGCTCGCGATCGGAGCGCAGCGTCAGGCGCTTGAAGCTGTCGTTGACGAAGACGATCGAGGGGGGGCCGGAGCCGCTGCCGGTGTCGGTGATCAGGATCCCTTCCTCGGTGCTGCGCACCGCCGACGCGAGCAGGGTGGTGAGCTCCTCCTGCGCCGGCGCCGCAGCGTTGCGGGCGAGGGCTGCGAGGGCGATCCCAGTCAGCAGCGCCAACGCCATCGCGGCCAGCAGGAAGGCCCGGACGGTTGCGCTCCGGCGCCTCTGGTCGGCGAGCAGCTCCGCTCGGGTGTGGGCGAGCAGCGGCGCCGTTGCGGCCGCGAGCTCGCGGGTCGCGCCATCCGGGTCCCCGCGCACGGCCTGGGCAAGGATCGCATCGAGCCGGATCACCAGGTCCGGGTGCATGCTCCGCTCGTCCTGCTCGAGCACGGCCAGGCGGTTCTGGACGGACGTGGCCCAGGTTGCGAGATCGCCGGTGCACTGCTGGAGCTGATCGAGCGCACCCGCGACATCATCGCTCCAGCCGAGGGCTGCGGTGGTCGCTGCGAGCCGCGCGTGCTGGTGCAGTGCCAGCGCCAGCAGGCAGAGGCTGGCGCCGATGCCGAGGAGCCCGGCCCAAACCCAGATCCGTCGCAGCTTCGCAGAGCCTTCCATCGCGTATCCCGTGCGCTCGATTGTACCGCCGGTCCTCGCCGCTCACCGGGTCTTGACATAAAAAACGTCATAGGTTATATTGCGTCGTATGACAAATAAGTCGCGAAAAGATGCTGGCTGCGGGCTGCCTCGAGGTCGCGAGGTGGCGTTCACGGCCGGTGTCGCTTTCGCGGCGAGTGAGCTTTCGGAAGGAGGCAGAGCATGCGCGTCGATACACACATCAAGGCGGGTCCGAGTGGTGATGGTGGTGATGGCACGAAACCGCCGGGATCGAACGACGGTTAGCGGACATCGGTCTCGATAGAGCGCGGCAGGCATCGCCGCCGGTGACGCCAGTGGCGTCACCGGCAGCGATGGCTTGACTGAGCGCTCTGGGAAGTTTTAATGACTTTTATATTTTAGCTGTCTGAAAACAGCTATGGCCGTCTGCTGACCCTACAATATATGGTGGCATGAAGGCTCAGCGTCTGATTGGTTCGGATGACGTGCCTGCGGGTCGCAGATGCGCGGCGGTCGAACGCAGTGTGCGTCGGGACGATCTGCTGCGCGACGCTGCGCGGGGGTGCTGATATGGCGACGCGCGCTTCGTCAGACCTCGCGATCCATATCGCGCTGGTCGGCGACGGGACCTCCGTTTCGGCGCTGCGCGCTGGCCTTGACGGCTGGACGCTGCCGCACAGCGTGGAGATAGTCGCCGGCACGGAAGCCGTTGTCGGGGGGTCCTACGATGTCGCGGTCCTCGCCGCTGAGGTTGGTGCCGACACGGTCTCGGGGATCGTCGCGGCCGAACGTGGCATGGGCGTCGTCGTCCATGTACCCGGCGGTGGGGCGGAGCAGGCGTTGGAGCTCCTGCAGGCGGGGGCCGAGGACGTGCTGATCGGTGGTGATGTGGACCCCGTTGCCCTCCGCCAGTCAATTCTGCTTGCGGTGGGTCGGAGCAGTGTGCGCTGCTCAGGGCGGGACGCAGTCGCCAACGGCGCCAGCGAGCTGCGGTTCCGGGCGATCGTCGAGCAGAGCGTGGAGCCGATCGTCGTGATCGATCGGTTCGGCGCCATCGTGCTGGCCAATGCGCCCGCCGGGAGGTTGCTGGGATCCGAGGGTACACCGTTGATCGGACGTGAGCTGGGTGTGCTCGTGACATCGGTGATGCCCGCCGAGCTCGAGGTGAGCGTCCGTGACGGTCGCCAGACGCGGCGCATCGGACTGCGGTTCCGGGCGATCGTCTGGCAGGAGCAAACCGTCTACCTTGCAACGCTTTCCGATAGGGTTGAGCGACAGCGTGACGGACGGCGGTCCCGGGAGCTCTCGTGCCGGCAGCCAGCCGCGAGCGAGGACCGTCCTTTCCCGTACGAGCCGTTGGTAGCGTCTGAGTCGTCGGGCGCGGGCTCCGGCGATGATCTCGGGGAGCGAACGACCGCGCGCGAGCAGCTCATCTATGCCCAGAAAATGGAGGCGATCGGACGTCTCGCGGGAGGGGTTGCCCACGACTTCAACAACCTGTTGCACGCGTTCTCGGGGCTGTCGCATGCCCTGCGGCGGTGTCGTGATCCCGCGCAGGTCGACGAAAGCCTCGACGCGCTCGATGATCTGGTGGAGCGGGGATCGCAGCTGAGCCATCAGCTGCTCCTGCTCTCGCGGCGGCAAAGCCCTGAGCCGGAGCGGCTCGATCTTGGAGGGGCTCTGGCTGCCACCGAGTCGTTCGTGCGGAGGGTGCTGCGCGAGGACATCGAGCTGATCTGCGATCTCGATTCGCTACCGATGTGGGTGTCGATCCACCGTGGACACCTCGATCAGGTGATCGTCAATCTGGTCCTCAATGCGCAGGATGCGATGCCGGAAGGTGGCCCGCTCCGACTGACGGCGACCCGTCGTCGCGAGCACGCGATACTCGAGTGTGAGGACAGCGGCAGCGGCGTTGCCTCCTCGCTCCGCGAGAAGGTGTTCGAACCGTTCTTCACGACCAAGGACGTCGGCCGCGGAACCGGCCTCGGGCTGTCGGTGGTGCGCGACATCGTGCATCTGAGCGGTGGCACGATCGAGGTCGGCGAAAGCCGGTACGGTGGTGCTCTGTTCCGTGTCGCGTTCCCGTTGGTTGCGCAGGGTGGACACGAAGACGACGTCGTGGCCAAAGGTGGTGCAGTGCCTGGGGGCCATAACCGTAACCGCCGAGTGCTTCTCGTCGAGGACCACCCACGGGTTCGCGAGGGCCTCGAGCTGATGCTCCAGCATCTCGGCTGTGAGGTTGTGGCCGTCGGCTGCTGTCAAGCGGCCCGTGATCTCGACCCGGCCGGGCCGTTCGATGTGCTGCTGACGGATCGACTGCTACCGGACGGCAGCGGTGACTCGCTGGCGCGTGAGCTCGAGCAGCGGTGGCCAGCGATGTCCGTCGTGCTCATGTCAGGGTACAGCGATACCGCCGGCTGGACGCAGCCGGCGGGTCCGGGACGGCAGGTGCTGGCAAAGCCGTTCACCGCACGCGAGCTGGAGCGCGTGCTCTGCTCGCTCGGTGCGCCACAGGCGCAAGCGGTAGCGGTGCGATGAGTGATGCAGGGGGGCGGGGTGATGTCCTGAGAAGGGTCGAGCTGCGTCTGTACGTCACTGGCGGCTCGCCCGGCGCCCCCGGAATCATCGACGCGGTCCATCGGTTGCTGGCCGAACGGTGCCCAGTGCAGCATGAGCTCCATATCGTCGACCTCGGTGACGATCCTTCAGTCGCGATCCGTGACGGTGTGCTTGCCACGCCCACACTCGTGCGGACGGCGCCCACCCCGGTGTGTCGGGTGGTTGGTGACCTGACCGACATTGATGCTGTCTGGAGCGCCATCGCCGGTTGATGCTGGATGCCCCGAACGTGGCTGCGTTACGGATGGGCGATCACCAGAAGTGTCGGTGTGCGCCGGCGAACGCACTCCATCGCCGTCTTGAGGCTTCGCGAGTCGAGTGCTCCGAAGCTCTCGTCGAGAACCAGCACCTCCGGGCCCTGCAGTAACGCTCGTGCGATGAACAGGCGGCTCCGCTCTCCGTGGGAGAGCTGCCAGCCGCTCTCGCCGACCATCTGCTGCATTCCCGAAGGCATCCTCTTCAGCAGGTCATCCAGCCCGAGCTCCCGACAGACAGCCTCGGCCTCTTCGAGGTCGCCCGGCTCGGGCGGCCAGCGACGACCCATCAGCAGGTTGAATGCGAACGTCTCTGTGAAGACGTGATTCTCATGGAACTGAGGCGCGATCACCACGGTCGATCGCCAGCGCCGTGCGCCCAGACTGTGGCGGTCGAGCCCATGCAGCAGGAGGAGGCCTTCACTGTTCACGCGCAGGCCGCCCAGCACGGCTGCGAGGGTTGACTTGCCGCCTCCGGATGGGCCGAGCAGGAGCGCCTGGTCGCCGTGGTCGAGCTCGAGGTCGATCGCCTCGAGCGCCGGTCGGAGGCGGGCGGGATACCGGTAGGCCACGTCACGCGCGACCACCAGGCGCTGCTGCCCGGCCGTCTCGTCGAGGAGCGTATCCGGAACGGACTGGTTCCGGGCGGCCGCGCGGTAGAGCAGGCTGACCCGCTGCCACGCGATCGCAGCCGCGGAGAGGTCGCTGAGACCGGCGGAGAACCGGTGGAGCGCGCGGGCGCCGAGGAGGATGCCGCCCAGCGCGATGGCGAGGCCGGTCGTGGTGGTCTGGCCGCCGACGAACGGGGCGATCAGACCGGCGGCGCCGAGCACCATCCAGCCTTTGGGAGCGATCGCGACCCATGGCGTGAGGGCATTGAGCCGGAGCGCGGTGCGCAGGTACACGGCGAGCAGGCGATCCTCGCCGTCGTGCCACCGGTCGGGACGTTCCTGAATGAGGCGGGTGCGGTGTCCGACCATCCGCTCGATGAGGTCGTTGGTGACATCGAGCCTGGCTTCGGTCCACCTTTCACGGGCCTGGTAGACACGGTGCGAGAGCATCAGCACCACCGAGATCCAGACCGCGAAGATCAGGACATGCCAACCGCCCCCGGCGCCCAGGGCAAGCACCACGCCGGCAGCGACGATCTCGATCACCGAAAGGACCGCCAGGTAGCCGCCGCCGAGGAGCAGCGACTCGAGCGCCTCCGACTCGAACACTCGACCGAGCAGCTGACCGGCTCCGTCCCGGCGAACCTCCTCCGGCTCGAGCTGGAGGACTCCGGCGAGGAGACGCCGTTTCAAGATGGCGCTCGCCCCGAGAAGAAACCGTCCCTGCTCGTGGACGACGGCAACCTGGAGCGGGAGGAGACTCAGCAGTAACGCTCCCCAGCCCAGTAGCCACCCCGTGTCCAGTCGTCCGGTCAGTGCGCCGCGACCGATCAGCGCCCATCCTGCGATCATCAGCAGGTGCTGGAGCAGATGGCAGCACGCGATCGCAGCGAGCCGGACGTGCTGGTGACTGTGCACCAGCTGGCGCCACATCGAGGCGCCGGGCGGGAGCCTGAGCAGCCAGCCGGGATCGAGCTGGCGACTGCAGAGGCTCTCTCCGATCAGTGCGTTGCGCGCTCTTGTCTGGCGTCGCTCCGGGACGTTGGTGATCCTGAGGAGGTGGTCGATGCGGCTCCTGACCGGTTCCTCGAGCTCCGCGCAGAGCGCCGCTCGGATCGTGTCCGGCCGTTCTCTGTGGACGCGGAGGTCCGGGCCGAGGCACCGGACCCGGCGACCGGAACCAGCGAGGACCACGATGTAGCGAGGTGCGCGCGTGCGCGTTCGCAACAGGGCCGGGCCACCGTTGGAGAGCAGCTGTGTCAGCTCGTGGTATCGGGCCGAGATCGGCTCCACCTCGACGCCGAGCGCCGATCCGGCCTGCTCGAGCCATCGGTCGACCGCTGCCCGATCGCCGCCGTGGGCTGCGGTGGGCACGGCTGGCGCGGTCCGCTCGCGGCTTTCCGGTCGCACCGCTTGCGCCAGCCGCTCGAACGCCTCTGCGAGCCGCTCGGCGGGCCAGAGGAGGCGTTCCACCGTCACGGGCCGCGCTCCGTCGACAGACGACCGTCCACCAGGCGCCAGCGGCGCCAGACAGGGTCGTCCCACAGTGCCGTGCGGACCTCCTGCTCGGTGTCGAGCAACCGGCGGTAGTGAGAGCTCCGGTCGGCGAGCAGGTCTCGGGGAGCACCCTGCTCGACGATCGTCCCGCCATCCATCACCACGACACGATCGAACGCCTCTGTCGCGGCGATGTCGTGCGTCGCGCAAACGAGGGTGGCGGACCGCCAGTGCGCTCGAGCCGTCGCCAACAGTGCGTTCCGCTGGACGCGATCGAGGCCCCGGAACGGCTCGTCCAGCAGCGCCAGACGGGTGGGTGAGCCCAGCAGCGCCCGCCCGAGCCGGACCCGTTGTCCTTCTCCACCGGACAGCAGCCCGCCAGACCCGCCCAGGGTGGTCTGCAGGCCCTCCGGCAGTCGCTGGAGGACACCGTAGAGCCCTGCCGACTCGAGCACGTCGGCAATGCGTCCGCTGCTGTCCTCCCCGTGGCCGTAGCGCAGGTTCTCCAGCAAGGAACGGTTCCACAGCTGAACCGACGGGTCGAGCCACGCTGTCGTGGCGCGCAGACGGTGCAGGACGTCGCCTGCCAATGGCTCCCCGTCGGCCGTCACCATGCCGGTCGCCGGTCGGTAGAGGCCGAGGATCACAGCGAGGAGGCTCGACTTGCCCGCACCAGACGGACCAACGATGGCCACGTGATTGCCAGGCTCGAGGTGCAGGTCAAGCCCATGGAGGATCCTGACGCCGGCGGCGTTGACGTTGACCTGGTGGAGCTCGAGCCCAACCGGCGGCGCCGAGCCGGTGGGGCGCGCCGGGCTGCCGCTGGTCGCGGCAACCTCGTCCTCGGGCGCACCGAGCGGCTCGAACAGCCTGAGCGTGACGTTCCGTTGGGCCGGGTACTGTCGTGCGATGCGCGCCAGGTGCCGCCCGAGCGCCGGGAGCTGGAGCGCCCAGTACAGGAGCAGGAGGATCATGCTCGACTCGCCGGCGCGGCTGAGGTGGTCGGTCAGGAGCCACACCACGAGGCTGAGCCCGGACAGACCGAGGACGCCCTCGACCACCACTGCGCTGCGCAACAGGTGGAGCCCGCTCCGGGCCCACTCCACGAGCAGGCCCTCGTGCTCCCGCTGTACCGCCCGCTCTGCAGTGTGGCAACGGACGGCGACCAGACCGAGGAGGGCGTCGAGGTAGAAGCGGGTGAGCGCGGCGCCGTGGGTCCGCACGCGGAGGTCTCTCTCGACGATCAACCGTTGTGCAGCCATCGGAAGAGCCACTGACAGAACGGCCACCACCAGTGCGACCGGAGCGCTGTGCGGGTCGAGCCAGATGATGCCGGCGACGGTGCAGCACAGCACGAGCACGGTGCGCACGAAGCTGCTCGCGAGAGTGGGAAGGTGCGAGAGTGTGTGCACCGAATGCGCCCGCCCGGCCATGTCCGAGCTCAACCGACTACGAAAGTAGCGATCACCGAGACGCGGGATCTTCTCCTGGAACGCGATCCGCAGTCGGGCTTCGAGTCGCCGCCCGGCCCGCAGTGCGGTGGCGGCGAGCGGTAGGTCGAGGACCATCAGAAGCGCCAGGAGGAGGACGAGTCCGACCATCGCCAGCGCCCGTTGATCGGAGACGCCGAGCTGGGCTCCGAGATCGATCAGCGCGCGGAACAGCAGCGCCTCGACGACCACGCCCCCCGCCGCTGTGATCAAGCCCAGCAGCAGCGCTGACGGCGCCAGTGCACCATCGGCGAGGAGCAATCGCCACAGATCTCGGCTCGGTCGTGCAGGGGCCTCGGTCAGGGCGGCGGCCAGCTCGGGATGGGCGACGCCGGCACCGTCATCGGTCGGCTCAGGAGCGATCGCACGCCGTCCTGGAAACCGGATCAGCACGGCTCCGCGGAGGTGCAGCGTGCCGGTATCCTGCTCGGACGGCCGCACCGACCAGTAGCTGTCCGGCACGATCGCGTCCGGACCGTCGGGGTTGGCCAGCGTCGACGTGAGCACGCTGGCCGCCTCATCGCCGCGCGCGAGGGCGCCGGAACGGACCATGGCGTCGACCATGCGCACTGCCGCGTCGAGGGCGGCGAGCGCCTGCCAGCCCGGATCGTCGAGGGCCGAGGCCACGATCCGCTCGCCGGCCCGCGCGGCGCCGAGGGCGCTCAGGCGATCGCGAAGCGGCTCCACGGCTTCGTCGCTGCCGGCCCACTCGCGCCAGTCCGTCGCCGGTACGGGGAGGGAGTGGATCAGCAGATCGTCGACAAGGCGTTGGCGAGTGCACCAGCGGCGGCCGGTGGCGGGGTCCATGACCTGCACCAACGGTCCGTGAGTGCGCCAGACCACGACGAAGTGGGCGAAGCCGTTGGGAAGCGTCACCACGGCCAGCGCAGGCAGCGCCTCTGCCGACGGCAGAAGCAGATGGTCCGCTGGGATCATGATCTGCTCGGCGTCGAGCCCCAGCTGACCGGCGATCTCGGCCAGCGTGTCGATCGAGGTGCCGTCGACATCGGTGTGGCATGCTTCGCGAAGCCGACCGTACGCCGTCGAGATGCCGAAGCCCTCGAGCACGGCCTTGAGCGACGCCGGCCCGCAGTCCATCGCCGAGGTCTGGACGACCTCGGGCACGATCCAGGAACGGCTGTCGTCGCGCCCCATCACGTTGCAGCGGGCCGATCGATGGCGTGACCTTCGATTCGCTTGCCGACAGCGCGGAGCAGGAGCTCGAGCGGTGCGGCACGCTCGACCAGCACCGCGACCGAGCCGGTGAGGCCGTGCTGCAGCGGGAGCTCGGACGGTTCGGTCAGACGCAGAACCACCTCGACCGTGCCATCGGCAGGCTCGCTGCCCACCGCGAGCACCTCGGCAGGAAGCTCGCCGTACTGGATCCAGGGGAACGCATCCAGGCGGAGCCGTGCCGACTGTCCCGGTCGGATCCGGCCGAGCGCGTCGGCGGGGAAGCGGCCGACCACACGCTGCGCACCGTCCGGCACCAGAGCAGCGATCGGGTCGCCCTCCTCCACGTAGGAGCCGGGACGGAGCCGCTCGACGTGACCCAGCTGGCCCGCAACTGGCGCTCGGACGACTCGCTCGGCGACAACCAGGTCGAGCTGGTCCAGCCGGCTGGTGGCGTCGTCGATCTCTGAGCGCAGGTCCGTGATCTCGTTGTCGAGCCTGGCCAGGCGCGCCGCCCCTTCGCTTCGATGCGCCGTGCCGAGGGAGGCGAGCCGGGCGAGGCTGTCCGCCAGCGCCTGCCGGTGGGCGTCCGCCTCGTCGTGCGCGGCAAGTGCGCGGTCCAGCTCCTCAGACGGTACGACGCCGGTGGCGTGGAGCGT
>CAZEJK010000145.1:0-12697 GCA_964512045.1 uncultured Thermoanaerobaculia bacterium | reverse complement strand
CTGCGGTACGTGGACCAGGGGCTGTACGACGGGGCCGTGTTCTACCGGGTGGTGCGGGAGGACAACGACCACGGCACACCGCCGATCCAGGTGGTGCAGGGGGGGCTCGTCGAGGAGGGGAAGGCGCTCGAGCCGGTCGCACACGAGACCACCGAGAAGACAGGGATCGTCCACTCCGACGGTGTGATCTCGCTCGCGCGGGCCGAGCCCGGTACCGGCGGTGGTGCGGCGTTCTTCATTTGCATCGGGGACCAGCCGGCGCTCGATCATGGCGGCATGCGCAACCCCGACGGCCTCGGATTCGCTGCCTTCGGTCGGGTCACCTCCGGCATGGAGGTGGTGCGGACCATCCACGGGATGCCGACCAGTGACGAGGCGCCGGCGCCCTACCTCGAAGGCCAGCTGCTCGCCGAGCCGGTGACAATCGAGCGCGCCCGGCGGGTGTCGGACGCGGACGACTCGACTCCCGACCCTGAGGTGCGCTGATCTGGTCCAGTCACGGCTCGGACAGGAGGGCTTCACGGCGAGTGACGCCGGAAGGCCCGGAGTCACACTGGTGCGGCGCCTCGAGCCGTGCGACGGGTCATCGGTCCGGCAGGAAGCCGAGCTCGATGCTGTCGGCGATGGTGACGCGGTCAGAGACTTGGCGAGAGCCACGGTCCGGCGTGACGATCGTTCGCGAGAGGATCCTCTCGTTGCCGACGAGCTCCTCGAGCTCGCGGAACGCGCGCTGGTGGGGCGACGGCGACTCCGCCCACTTGCACTCGATCAGTGCGAAGCGTCCAGCGACCGGGATCAGGAAATCGACCTCGCGGCCGCTGTGGTCGCGGTAGAAGTAGAGATCCCGGCGGCGACCGCGGTTGGCGAGATGGCGGACGATCTGACCGAGGACGTGGGTCTCGAAGATCTTTCCGAGAAGAGGGCTTCTGAGAAGGTCATCGGGCGACCTCGCTCCGAGGAGATAGCTGCACAGCCCGGTGTCCAGGAAGTAGAGCTTGGGGGTCTTGACGATCCGTTTGCCGGCCCCGACCCCTCAGGATCGCTCATGACGTCCCGGCGGGTGCTGCTGATCGGCTGGGATGCCGCCGACTGGAACGTGATCAGCCCCCTGATCGACGCAGGCAAGATGCCGCACCTTTCCAAGCTCGTGGAGGCGGGTATCGTGGGCGACATGAGCACCCTGGTTCCGCCACTGTCTCCGCTGCTGCGGACCTCCATCGCCACCGGACGCAGACCCTGCGAGCACGGCGTTGTCGGCTTCGTCGAGCGCGATCCCGACGGTCGCGGCGTACGCCCGTTTCAGGCCACGAGACGGAAGATCAAAGCGCTCTGGACCATCGCGACCAGCAGGGCTGAGGGTCCACCAGATCGGCTGGTGGCCGAGCATCCCGCCGAGCCGATCGCCGGGGTGGCGGTCTCCGAGCTTGAAAAACGGGAGTGCAACTCTCATTATTGAAGTATGAGATACCAGCGTCGTGCCCTTGAACCGCGCGTGCTCGAGAGTCTTCAGCACTTTCCGGTGGTGGTTGTGCACGGGGCGCGTCAGGCCGGAAAGTCCACGATGGTGGACCACCTCGGGATCGAAGGGCTGTCCACTGTCACCTTCGATCCCGTCCAGGACATCGGCGGTGCTCGCGAGGATCCGGACCTCTTCTTGCAGAACGTCCGCTTGCCAGTCTTCCTCGACGAGATTCAGTATGCGCCCGAGCTGACTGCCGGGATCAAGCGGTTGGTCGACACTCGTGGCGAGAACGGTCTCTTCATCCTGAGCGGCTCCCAAAACCTCGCTGTTCTCCGTTCCGTTTCGGAGTCAATGGCGGGACGCGCTGCAGTGCTGGACCTGATGCCGATGTGCACGCGAGAGATCGAGGAACGGGCGACTGACGACGGAGTGCTCAGCCGGTTGATCCGCGGTCGCGAGCCGAGGCTGGAGGACTTCCGGGCCTCGCCGGCACGCTCCCTCTACAGGCGTCTTTGGCGCGGCGGGATGCCCGGTCTCCTGAAGATTCCGGATCATGTGGTGGGAACGTACTTTGAGTCGTACCAGCGCACGTACGTGGAGCGGGACGTGCGGACTGCCTCCGAGATCAGCTCCTTACAGCTCTTCGGCCGGTTCTTGGGTCTGCTCGGTGCCTTGACAGCCCAAGAGATCAACCACAGCCAGCTCGGGCGCGAGCTCGGGATCGATCGCAAGACCGCGGTGGCGTGGACCGAGGTGGCCACGGCGACTTTCCAGTGGTACCAGGTTCCACCGTACAGCACCAACGCCATCAAGCGGATCGCCGGCAAGCCGAAGGGTTACTTTGCCGATACCGGGTTTGCGTGCGCGTTGCAGCGGATCAGCACGCCCGATGTGCTGGGTCGGCATCCGTTGACAGGCGCGCTGTTCGAGACCCATGTGCTCTTGGAGATCCTGAAGCTCACTTCGGCGTGGAGCGTGCGTCCGGCGATCTTTCACTACCGTGCCTACTCGGGCGGCGAGGTCGATCTGCTGCTCGAGCTCGATGGTGTCCTCTACCCGATCGAGGCGAAGGTGACCACCCAGCCATCGCGGGCGCACTGCGCCGGCATCGACTCGCTCCGCCGCACGTTTCCCCGGGCTGAGATCGGTCCCGGCCTCATCGTCTGCGCCATCGAGCAGCCGCGGTGGGTGCGCGAGGATGTTCTGGCGGTTCCTTGGTGGGAGCTCTGAGATCAGGCGTGGCCTCGCCCCCTGTCGACGAGCTGCGGCTGTGTTGGCGGCCGTAACGGGCCTCTCGACGGGGACTGGCAGCGGTGGTTGCGAACGTGCCCGGGAGCGTGTGCCGAGTGTGTCTCCTGTCACTCCGAGGTGCTGGGCAAGCTGCTTCCGTGTCGTGTACGATTCTCAGGACCGGCTTTCCGGATGGGACGGTCGTTTGAATGGTTTCCGCGGCACTGGGATTCCGCGAGGCTGCGTTCCCGTCGGCGTGATCGAGTGCTCTTGGAGGCTGGGGCGTGGTGGGGAGGACGAGAGACATGCGGTCGGAGCGTTGGAGAATCGATGTTGGAAGCCTGGCGCTGAAGATGAGCCAGGACCTCGTCTTCGTGCATCCGTTCGTCGCGTCGGACGGCGAGCTGAGCCGGTTCATCGAGGTGAGCGACTCTGCCTCGGAGCTGCTGGGCTACAGCCGTGACGATCTGCTGCAGATGGGTCCCGTCGAACTGCTGAGGCCGCGGGATGCTGCCGATGTGGCTGATGAGGCGGCAGAGCTCCGCGCCAACGGCACGGCCACCTTCCAGAAGGCGGTTGTCACCAAGGACGGTCGAGAGCTGGTGCTCGAGCTCAAGGCCCGTGTGTTCGAGCACGACGGGGATCCGATCGTGTTCTCCACGGCTCGAGACGTGACTGAGCAGACACGAGTTGCACAGGAGCTGGCGCGCAGCGAGGCGCGCTACCGGACGATTGTCGAGACGGCCTACGAGGGAATCTGGCAGATCGACACCGAGGGTCGCACGACGTTCGTCAACTCACGCCTGACGGAGATGCTCGGCTACTCGTCCGAGGAGATGCTCGAGCGGTCGTTCTTCGACTTCATGGACGAGGACGCTCGGCTCGATGCGGAAAGCTACTTCGACAACCGCCGTGCCGGAGTTGCCGAGCAGCACGAGTTCCGGTTCCGTCACCGCGACGGGCGAGACGTCTGGACGCTGGTGTCGGCAGCCCCGGTGTTGTCCGGCGATGAGTTCCTCGGAGCTCTGGCCATGGTCACCGATATCACGACACGCCGGCTCGCCGAGCTGGAGCGGGAGCGAAGTGAGCGGCGGTACCACGAGCTCATCGAGTGTCTGCCCGACGCTGTGTTCGTCCTGGACCACGAGTGGAGGCATCTGCTCGTCAACGAGGCCGCGACGGAGTACACCGGGACACGGCGAGATGAGCTGATTGACAACCGACTCATGGACGTGTTTCCGGGCATCGAGGAGACCGCGTTCTTTCGACTGTTCGCGTCAGTCATGGAGACCGGGAACGCGGGACACATGATCGACGAGTATGTTTTCGAGGACGGGCGAACCGGCTGGTACGAGATGCGGACGTTTCCCGTGCCGGAGGGAATCCTGTGCATTTCGAGAGATATCTCGAAACAGGTGGCCTCTGACCGAGCATTGCACGATAGCCAGGGGAAGCTCGCCGGCATTCTCGACAACATCCAGGATGTGGTGTGGTCGATGAGCTGGCCGGAGCTGGAGGTGCTCTACGTCACCCCTTCGATCGAGGCGCTCTACGGTCGTCCCCAGGAGGCGTTCGTGGCGAGCCTCGACCTGTGGCGCGACGTCACACACCCCGACGATCGTGAGAGTGTCCAAGCTGCGCTGCAGGAGCTCGAGACGAAGGGCGTGGCTGAGCGCAAGTTCCGAGTCGTCCATCCGGACGGCCGAGTGGTGTGGGTCCTCGACAAGAGCCACCTCGTCTACAACGACGATGGCACACCGGTGCGCGTCGACGGAGTGGCGTCCGACATCAGCGAGCTGCAGGTCCTCCGGGGTCTTCTCCCAATCTGTGCTTCCTGCAAGAGGATCCGAGACGATCAGGGTTACTGGCACGAGGTCGAGGACTACCTATCCCGCGCCAGCGACCTGCTGTTCAGCCATGGCATCTGCCAGGAGTGTGTCGCGGTCCTGTATCCGGAGTACCTCGACCGCTGAGACCGGAGATCAGTCGGAGAGGGAGCCGCTGATCGGGCCGATCACGAGTCCAACCAGGCGACCTTGCCGCTGGCCAGATCGTAGATCCCGCCCGCGACCATCACGTCACCGTTCTCGACGAGCTCGGCGATGACCGGGCTCTGCTCGAGGATGTCGGCCATCGTCAGGCGGACGTTCTCCTCGATGGCGGCGTTGATGTACGCCGTGTTGGAGGAGTTGATCTCGCCTTCGGTGGCCTCGGCAGCGCGCTCGAGCGCCTCGTCGAAGTTGTCGAGGAGCGCGGTGAGGTTGCCCATCTCGACGCCGTCGGCCGCACCCTTGATCGCGCCACAGGAGGTGTGACCGAGCACGAGGATGACCTTCGAGCCGGCGGCCTTGGTGGCGAACTCCATGGAGCCGAGCATGTCGACGTTCTCGAAGTTGCCGGCCACGCGGGCGACGAACACGTCACCGATGCCCTGGTCGAAGATGATCTCGGCGGGGACCCGCGAGTCCACGCAGCCGAGGATGATCGCCTTCGGGTACTGTCCCGAGGCCGTGGCCTGAGCCTGGGCGTTGTAGTCCCGCGGGGTCAGCTCGCCGGCGACGAACCGCTCGTTGCCCGCCTTCAGGTCGGCGAGAACGGCCTCGGGGGTGAGGGCGCTCTGGTCCTCGGCGGTGAGCACCTCGCGCACCGGCTCCGGCTTCGTCTCAGTGGTCGTGTTCTCCGCGGTCGGCTGCTGAGCGCAGCCGATCGCCAGGACGCACGCGGTGAGTCCGGTCAGCAACACGATCGAACGCTTCATGGGTTTCTTCTCCTTCGGTTGGACCAACGTCGTGCCCGCATCGTGCAGGCGCTCTGCGGTCGATGTGAACGAAGCTCGTCTGCCATCGCACGAGACGATGAGCAGACGACTCATGATGGCTGGGAGAATCGCTCCCGACGTCCGGGTATTTCAGCTCGGATGTGAGCCCTCAACCGAGAGCGCTGGACGGCAGTGCTCTTCAGATGCGTTGACGATGCCGGTTCACGTCTGGTCGCTGGTGCGTGCCGTCAGTTCCCGGGAGCGCCGTCGCCTCAGTGCAGCTTACGAGCTTCGGGCAGAGCTGGCTGCGAGTGCGGAGGCGGCCGAAACGCCCCGGTCTGGACGGTGGTGCTGGATCAGCTGCCCCTGGAGTCGATCCGCGTACACGTCGAGAATCTCGAGGTACGGCTCGATGCTCGGGATGAAGTGACGTTCATCCCGCGAGTGGGGGCCGATCCCGGTCTGGCCCCACACGATCGCGTTGCCGCCCGGGGCGAACCGCGCCGACGTGCCGGGCCGCTTGCGGGAGACGCGAGCCGGCGATCCTGTCGCCGTGTGCACGGCATCGAGCAGAGACGCGAGGTGCGGGTTGTCTCTCGGGCACTCCACGCCGCCTTCCATGACGTCCACGTGCAGCTCGAGATCGGCGCAGGCGCGTCGGACCTCACGCATCATCGCCTCGATGTCGTCCTGTGGGATTGGACGGATCTCGATTCCCAGGCTGCCGTTCCCGGCGGAGATGTTGTAGACCCCGACCTCGCCGACGGACAGGAACGGGAAGCGGACCGAGCTCTGGATTGGCGCCACTGATCACAACCTCACAACGCAGGTTGGATCTGTGCTGGTGGCACCTTCCGTGCTATGTGAGGTCGTGATCAGGGCGCCGTCCGTGGAGCGCCCGTGCCGGCGATGGATGTGGGGCGGCCGGATCTCGGGCTCCGGCTCGACGACTGGCTCGGCGGCGAGCACTCTGGATGCATTTTGGTCGGCGTGCCGGGTAGAGCGGCAAGACCAGCGCGGTGGCCCACGGGAGTCGCCAGCGCCTGGAGGCCGGGGACCACGTGCTGCTGCTCGAGGCGAGCCTGCTTCCGAGGTCCAATCCGCTGCGCGAGACCTGCGGAGCGGCGCCGGTCCGGCGGCTCTGGCGGGCCTTGGGCGACCTCGGAAGCCGGCCGGACGTGATCGGGCATGGCGCAGCACACCGGGCACAACGGGAGGGAGTGCTATCCTCGCCGCGGCCGAGGAACCCCGGTACCTCGCCTGACGTGCGATCGGAGGCCGCTCGTGTATCTCCTGAGCCTCGAGGCCCGCGGCGTGGTGGGTGGCGCCGTGACGGTTCAGAGGGAGCAGCAAGGCATCCGCAAGTGGACTCTGCTCGACTCGGACGCAGCTGGCACTGCGACCCTCCGGCTCGCGGCTCTGGCCTGTTGCGGTCATCCCTTTGTGCCGCGCGTGCTCGCCGATCCGCAGATGGTCCTTGGTGTCGAGCCGGGGTCGCTTTGCATCGAGTACGTCCTCGCGGCCCACGCGCCCTACGACCGCCGGCAAGATGCAGCGCCGATCATCGGCCGGGCCCTTCGCATCGAGAGCTCGGGAAGGTCTGTCCGGGCCACACCCGTCAGGCGGGGGGCAAGGCTTTCAGGGGGCGGGAGGTGGTCCGGGCCCGGCTACGGAACTGGCAACACGACTTGCTTCTCGCTGGCTCACGGCTCTGATCTCGAGCCCCTCGAGGGAGACGACGACTTCGAGTTCAGGGACCCCTTCTTCCGTGCCCGGCGCTACGCATCGCTGCTCGACGGCGGCGCCAAAGTCACCGACCCGGTTCACTTTCTCAGCCGGCTCAACTACAGGGCTGTTCGATGCGCTCGCTTTCCCGCGCAGCAGACGCTGGCCAGGTTGTCCGAGCTGCTGGCCCAGCATCTCGACATCGCCACCGGGTGCTGGAGTGAGAAGGCTCACGACTTCGCGAGGGCGTGGAAGAGCTTGGCGGGCTGGCAGCGACGCGCCGCACTGCCGGCACTCGATGCGGCCCGCCACCTGATGGACGCGTTCCCTCACAGCGGTACGCCTCTGCTGATGCCCGGTGTGCTCTTGGTCGATCGCTGTGACGAGGTTTGCCCACGCCCTCGTCTCGGCTCCTGGATCAGGCTCATGCACGAGCTGCTGCCGGGTTTGCAGCTGCTGGTGACCCTCGTGCCAGAGGCACGGAGCGAGCTTCCTGACGACATCCGAGAGGCGAGCCTCGCTCTACCCGAGGCATCCGCCCGACCTGCACAGAGACGCACGCCCCTCCAGAGAGGGCCATCGATCGTGCTCGCACAGGTGGACGGGCGTCTGCCCAACCTCGCCTTGATGAAGCTCGGCAGCCACTTCAAGAGCCGCGGCAAGACTGTCGCGCTGGTACGGGGGGAAACAAAGGCGACTGGCGTGGACACGGTCTATGCGAGCGCGGTGTTCTTCACCCCAGCGTCCCGGCGCAGAATGGAACGATTGAGGCAGCGGTACGGTGACTCCCTCGTCGGCGGCGGCTCGGGCGTCGATCTCACCCGACGCCTGCCCCGCGAGATCGAGAGCCTGCCCGCCGACTACCAGCTCTACCCCGAGCTCGGCGACCGCGCCATGGGCTTCCTGACCCGCGGCTGCCCCTCCCGCTGCCGTTTCTGTATCGTGCCCCACAAGGAAGGAAACGTCCGTCGCGTCAGTGACCTCGACACACTGCTCCAGGGCAGGAGCAAGCTCATCCTGCTTGACGACAACATCCTCGCCCATCCCGATGCCGGCGCCATGCTCGAGGAGATGGTACGCCGCGACCTGCAGGTGAACTTCAACCAGACCCTGGACATCCGCCGCGTCGACGAGCCCGTGGCCGACATCCTCAGCCGCGTCCGGTGCGCAAACGTGTCGTTCACCCGGAGCACGTTCCACTTCTCGCTTAACGGGGTCACCGGGCTCGATCTCGTCCGCAGGTCCTACGAACGGCTCGGGTTCTCTGCCGCGGACAACGTGCAGTTCATCTGCATGTACGGCTTCGACACCTCGCTTGAGGAGGACGTCGAACGGTTTCGGTTCCTGCGCTCGCTGCCCGGCGCCTACGTGTTCGTCCAGGAGTACCAGCCGGTGCTCGGCGCCACCGACCTTCCCCGCTACGAGCTCTTCGGCGAGAATGCGGACGACCTCATCGACGATCTGGTTGACATCGTCTTCACCCAGAATATGAAGAGCATGGAGAAGTACTATCGCTGGCTGAGCAAGCGCTATGCCGAGCGCTTCGGCCGTTTGCATCCGCGCCTGGTCGACACCATCTTCCGGTACAACAGCCGCGACCGTCGGGGGCGGTACGAGGCCACGCTGGCCGGCACCCGCCCGCTGGAGGTCTGACGGCGGGGAGAGCCTCACGCGTGCCCAGACCGAGCACTTCGACCCGTCCGACTTCCTGGCCAGTGTCATCATGCATGTGTCCGAGCCGCGGCTCCATACGACCCGAGCCTACCGATTGGTGCCACTGATTGGCGCCACTGATCACAACCTCACAACGCAGGTTGCCCCCAATTCACGGGCGGCTACTCCAAGCGCAATGTGAGCTTGTGATCAGTGGCACCCAGCGAGTGGGAGGAGGAATCCGTAGCAGAGATCCTCTCTCCGCGGGAAGACGATGATGATAAGTAGTTGATTTCGAAGGCGATAACTTCGCAGAAATCATTGCCTCGATGTGCGGATATGTAGGTCGAGTGCGGCTTGCGGATCCTCCATGCCTCGGGAGGATCCGGTGCCATGGTGCGAGAGGCAGCAATCTCTGCGGTCTCTCTATCGGGGCGACAGCAGTGGGATCGGTCTGATGGTCCGATTACGTGCGACAACTTCAGTACTCACAGCAGCTGCGTCGAGACGTGCTAGTCTGCCGGGGGTGCTCCGGAGGTGGCGATGGGTGTCCAAAGGTCCTGGTGGTGGATCGTTGTGAGCCTTCTCGTGCTGCCGTGGGTTGCTGAAGGGATGGAGCCGCCGGAGTGGACGCGGTCCATCGATGCCTCCAGATACCTGCTGACCGAGGCGGAGCTGCCGAAGCAGAAGGCAGTAGCTGGTGAGGTCCGTATCGACGACCCCGCCTACTGGAGCTTCGCAGAGCGGGACGGCCGGAACCCCACGGGAAGGGTGAGCTGGGGAGTACGGATCCGCCAGAGGTTCACGAAGCCCGGAGACCCCGACACGTTCGCACAGGTGGAGATACTGATCTACGAGAGCGCGCTCGATGCGGGTTTCCAGTGGCGGATGAGCCACCGTGCCTTAGGAGAAGACACCGGATCGATGATCGAGGACTACTATCAGAACGGTCCCGGGCCGACGCGAGATGGCAATCTGCAGCTGGCCGGGAATCTCTGGATCTCCGTTGGCGGCAACTGGAAGCGGTATCGCGATGCCTACGCCGCTGCTCTTCTCGCCAAGCACGATCGGCCGCGCACGGTGCGGAGCCTCAAGGTCGCGGCCTACGACGGCAGCGACCATCGGCACCTGCCGCTCACCTTTTGGGCCGAGGTCACGGAGGATGGTGATCCTCTGGTCGGTGAGCCGGTGCGGCTCGAGGTCGTCGGCGAGGTCCGCTGCCTGGCGGATCGGTGGGCGTGGTGGGACAGCTCAGAGAAGAGATGGATCGAGGTCGAGGAGTTCAACCTGGCCCTCAACACCATCGACGGCGCCGATGCGCCACGGACGGATGGTGCCGGCCGCGTGATCGTCCGGTTCTTTCTCGACTTCGGACGGATCCGCATGAGGAACGTCCCGCTGCCGCAGCGGATCGGCGTTGCGGCGTCTGTGGACAGCGGCAACCCGGCGGATGCGGAGCGTGTAACCGGCGGAGCGACCATGGTCGTGCGCCACGGCGCCTTCGTCCGAGCGGTGCACTACAGCCCTCCCGGCGGTCCGCTGGTCCCGTTGGCCGTCCTGGAAGCGGTCCGGTCGAGGACGTTGGATCCTGGTGGCTCCTGGCAGGAGCGGTGGACCCGTCCTGCCGGCCAAGAGGTGGTCCGCCGGGAGGGGGTGCATCACCGGATCACGATCGGCAGGGGAGAGCGGTTGGCCGAGGACGTGGTTTTCGAGCGGCCCGACTTCTACATCGGTGTCCCGGGGCCAGAGGCACAACTGCTGGTCGACGCGCGGCCCGACGACGAGCCGCGGAGCCGGAGCTACCTGCCGACGGGGTCGGGGATCGGTGTCCAGGTGCTCTGGCTCGACGGGACCGAGGGCATCTTCATGGTGCATGCGCCGGGTGTGCTGGACGCGATGATCAGCGGCGTCCCGAACCGAAGCATGACGTCCGGTGGCCAGGCAATGTCCCATGTCGTGCACTTCCTCGTCGGCCAGGGGACCGATCTGCTCGTCAAGTCGGCCGTGGTCGGCGCCGCAACGGCTCTCGGCGGTCCGGTGGCTGGTGGCTACGCCTTCGTGATCATCGAGTCTGTGATGGCAACGAAGGACGTCATCGAGTCCCATGGTGGGTATCTGCCCGACAACGCCCACCTCGTTATCCTGCGCAGCGAGGTGGCGGTCACCTCCGGCGAGAGCGGTACGCCGGTCTTGCATGTCTTCGAAGGCTCGCCTGGCGTGGTTGGGCGAGACGGGAGCGAGACGGTCGTGAGGGACGGCCAGTCGCTCGACCTTCTCCCCGGAGGAGCCGTCGGGGCGCCGAGACGGGCTGCGCCGAGTGACTCGGCTCTCGCCATGCGCGATGTGTTGCAGACGATGGGGCCGCCGTTGCCCGACGCAGTGCAGGCGATGACGTCGCCTGATGCGCCTGCGATCGAGACGGCAAACGATCGAGGCACGGATCGCGCAGACGAGACCGAGCCACAGGTCCGCGACGGTCGGTTGGGCGTGCCGCGTGTGCTCTGGCTGGTGCTGCTCGCCGGAGGTCTTGTCCTTTTCGTGGTGGGTCTTGGTCTCGCCGTATGGTGGCTCCGGCGTTCCTCGCGACCGGGCTCCGAGAGAGGGCTGGAGGCCGTCACCAACGTTTCAGAGCTGCCGCCCGGTCTGGCGGTGCCTCCGCAGCCGCCGGTACTCGCTCCGGCGTCTCCTCCTGAAGCAATCCCACAGTCGGCCCCAGCGCCTCCGCCGCTGCCGGTTGGTCCGGAGCCGGCGGAGCCTGTCCTCATCGAGGCGTCGGGAGTGCGGCACGCCATGACCGGCCGCTGCACGACCATTGGCTCTGCCGAGGACAATGACGTTGTGGCCGCCTCACGCGGAGTCTCCCGGCACCATGCGCGGATCTTCCGCGAGCCGGACGGGCGACTATGGATCGAGGACCTCGCGAGCACCAACGGCGTCTGGCTCGACGGCCAGCAGGTCTCGAAGTCGTGGCTCGAGGACGGTTGCGAGCTAGTGCTCGGCACCTGGCGTGCGCGCCTTCGAGCGTGAGCTGACGCCGTGAACAACTCCACAACAGTGCTCTCCGGGCATTGCGGGTGACTCGCGGTCGGGCGACACGCACGCCGCTGATGCCCTGCCGAGGTGCGGCAGTGACCTGTAGACCGAACGATGCTCCTGACGGGAGGTCTCCAGGGCCGCGTAGCGGTGAGCAACTCAAGACGGTCACTTCTTCAAGCTTTCGAAGGTACGCATCCGTGAGTCGCCAACGGTCTGCTCCGCTCTGCGCCGGCAGGCCGTCTTCGAAAGCCCCACCGGACCTAGCGTCGGAACAGCTGCTGGAGATCCAGCTCGAAGCCCGGAAGCAGAGGTGTTGCGAGGGAGCTTGTCAGCTCCTCGGCTTCGTTGAGGCCTGGGCCGTGCCACCGCTCGATGAGGCCACTCGGCTCGACGATCCACAGCTCCTGAACGCCCGCTTGTGCGTACACGAGACGCTTTGTCAGGCGGTCGTAGGCTCGATTCGTGGACAGCACCTCCGCGCAGATGTCGGGGATGATATCGAGAGGCCCCGCGCTCTCGGTGGCGACCTCGTGGAGGATCACGAACACGTCTGGCTGCAAGATCCGTCCAGCCGCAAACCGGACGTCGAGCGGAGCCAGACCGACGAACGACGGTGGGCAGGACTCGCTCCATGACTCCAGATAGGTCGCCAGGCGAACGAGGAGCGTCTGGTGTCTCACAGTCGGGGATGGCGCCACAATCACCTCACCGTCCAACAGCTCGACCCGGTCCATGGTCTCTGGCAGAGCCAGGAACTCCTCTTCGCTGACGAGTGCGCCAATGGTCAGCAGGGCAAACATCCACCCCACGGCGACCTTGGGCAGCGCTATACG
>CAZEJK010000144.1:0-12804 GCA_964512045.1 uncultured Thermoanaerobaculia bacterium | reverse complement strand
CCCCGGCCATCCGGAGCCCGGCCCGCGGCCTCCGGCGCCGCTACCGTCATCCGTTCACCGCGGCATCGCCGAAACCGAAAGCAACGGGCCCGTCCGCACGCGGACGGGCCCTTCTCCTTCCCCTCTGCGGGGCATCGATGAACCAGCGGGGTTTACCCGCCGGACTGGGACTGCAGCTGCTGGATCATCTGCTGCTGCCGCTGCTGCTCGCGCATCTGCTGCTCGATCTGCTGGCGCAGCTCTGGCGGCAGGTTCTGGATCTGCTCGGGGGTCAGGTTGGCGAAAGGGTTGTTGCCCATTCCCGTTGGCGGGGGAACGTAGGCGAACAGGTCCCAGCCGCGGGTGAACCGGTTGCGCTGGAACTCGGCCACGGTGTAGACGCGCTCGTCGGCGTTGCCGGTGGCGTAGTGCAGCGTCCGCCCGTCTTCGCCGGTGGTGCTCGCACCGAAGCGCAGCTCGATGGTTGCGCCGTCGGCCAGCTCCAAGGTCACCGTCGGGTCCGGCCGAGCCAGCCCGGTGACCGGGTCGGAGGGCGAGAGATCCGTCAGCTCCGTGCCCTTGACCGTGGTGTCCATCGAGGTGACCAGCCTTTGAACCGCCTGAGGGTCGAACTCGAGCTCCTCGTCCGGCGGCTGGGCGCCATCGGGGTCGATGGTCCATGTACCGTCGTCGCCGCGGACGACGCGCAGCGTCTGACCATCGTGGGTGATGCTGAGCCCGGTCACCGCCTCGGGATCGTACGACAGCAGGCGCATGTCGCGCAGATCCGCCACGGTCTTGCGGAGGTTGCGCGCCTGGTACGGCTGGATCCGGAACACGGCGTCCCGGCCCTCGACGGTCGCGTACACCGTGTCGTCATCGCTGGTGGCCCCGAGATGCACGGTTGCCGTCATGCCGTCGGAAACGACGATGAACCGGTCGGAGTTGTCCTCGAGCCCGAGCTCGCTGGGGTCCTCTGGAGGCTCGATGATCTCGGCTGCGCGCAGGTTGACGAGCGAGCTGACCAGCGTTCGGGCGGCGCGGGTATCGAACCGGAACCCCTCTTCGGGAAGGCTGGAGGAATCGGCGAGCTGCCAGCCATCGCCATCTTCCAGGGGAACGAGAACGTACGGGTCGGCGCCGGCGAGATCAACCGTGACGCGCTCGGCATCCTCAAGCTCGATGTCCACCAGCGTCAGCTTGAGCCAGCGGTCCTGCTCGAGCGGAAAGCGTGACCGCAGCGGCGTGGCGGCGTGGAAGACGGTGTCCTCGCCCACCTGGCGGATGTACGTGCCACCGCGTGCGGCAGAGCCGATGACGAGGCGCACCGGCCGCTTCGAGCCGGCATGGGCGGTGACCGTCATCCCCGACGCGGCGTCGACGCCGTACTCGGCCCACTTCGTTTCGGAGATCGAGACCACATCGGTGGTGTCGAGGCTCAGAAGCACCTCCAGCGCCTGGTCGATCCGCTCCGGATCGGCGAGGTGCCCGCCGTCGCCAACCGTCCAGCCCCCGTCATCCGAGCGAACCAGCTCCACCCGATCGGGCTCGGCCGACGGAGGGGCTTCCTGCTGGTCGTCTTCGACGGCCGTCTCCGGCGGGGATGGCGCGGGGCCTTCCAGCTCGAGCCGGTCGATCCGGTTCCGCTCGATAGCAGTCGTGGTCAGACGGTCGGTACCGCGCTCCACGGGTCCACCACGAAAGAGCACAACCGCTCCGAGCAGCAGAACGAACACGATCAGTACGATGACTGTCGATCGGCTCATCTCCTTCGCCTCCTTACGCCACCACCAACCGCCGGCGACGCTCCCGCATCCGCCAGCGGATCAGCCCGATAAGGATAAATGCCAACGGGACACCGATGATGTTGCCGTACTTGAGGGTGCGCCGCGTCGCATCGGATAGCTCGTCCAGGGGCGGCGCCGCGACGCCGCGGGTGCGAATCTCGAGCATCGCCTGGTCGAGCAGCAGCCAGTCCACCAGGTTGAGGACCAGCGCCCTGCCGGCGCCCATCAGAAACTGGTTCTCAAGGAGTGACGAACCGCCGATCACGAGCACACGGCCCGGTGCGGCGTCGTCGTCTTCGACGGACACCCGGACTGCTGCCACCAGGGGGTGTGGTCCCGTAAACTCGACTGTCGCCGGCCAGCGCTGCAGCGGGTTCAGGTTGAGCGGCATGGTCTCGATCCAGCTTTGATCCGACGAGCGGACGAGAATCTCGGCATTCTCGTCATCGGCGGTCACCTCGAGGGCGCTGACGAACGGGAACGCCACATCGCGCAGCCCGCGGGTCACCGGGTGCTCCTGATCGAGCTGCTCCACGAACGGCATGAACGGGTACTGAACCGGTCGCTGCACGCGCATGAAGCCGCGCTGCTCGGTGATGTTGATCTGCGCGCACTGGGCGTCGACGAGAACCCCGTCGCGGATGGCGACGCCGTAGCCGGCGAGCAGATCGCCGAGGCCGTGGGAGACCTCATCGTAGTCGGTGGTTTGCAGGTCAACGCGGATCCGGTCGAGGAGGAACGCCGCGGCGTGGCCCGACCGCACGAACCGGTCGATCGCCGCGATCTCGTCGTCCTCGAACGGCTCCGACGGGCCGGTCACCAGGATGCCGTCCACGTCCTCCGGGATCTGGGCGTTCGTGGTGAGGTCGATCGGTGTGACCTCGTACTGCTGCGAGAGCAGGCCCATGACGGTCGACAGGTCCTGGCGCGGGTCGAGGCCGTCGCGGCCGGTGATCAGGCCGATCTTCGGCACATCGGAGCGCACCAGCTTCCGCATCAGGGAGGTGAGATCGTACTCGAGGGTGTCCGTGTTGGTGACCACCGGGATCGCCTCTCGGTCGTCGCCGTAGCGCAGCGAGATGCCCATGTACACCCGCTTGACCTCGAGGCTGTCGCCTTCGTTCACGCGGACCTCGACGGGCTGGATCCCGAGGCTCTGCAGCTCGCGCTCCACGTCGGTCATGTCGCGCATGGCTCGTCCGAAGATGTCTCGGCGGATCTCCTTCCTCTTCTCCTTGTCCTCTTCGGTCTCCTGGCTGACCGGATCCAGGAACTCGTAGGACAGGTTGCCGTTGGAGGCCGCGTAGTACTCGTCGAGGAGGTCCTTGACGTACCGGGCGTTGGTGGAGTAGGGCGGCGGCAGATCGTCGGAGAAGTAGGCCTTGACCGTGAGACGGTCGTCGAGGTTGGCCACGGTCTCCCGCGACGCCTCGGACAGGGTGTACTGGTTGCCGCGAGTGAGGTCGATCCGCCAGAACGTGCCGATGGCGAGCACGTTGACGAGCACGATGCATCCGACGAACGCGGCCGCGAAGATCGATTTTTCAACCAGGCTGGAGCGTGACATCTCTGCTTCCCCCCTCAGGCGTGGTGGCGGCCGAGCGACCGCACCGCTGCGAACAGCGCGAGCACGGTCACCGACAGGTAGTAGAGGACATCACGGGTGTCCACCACGCCGCGGGCGATGTTCTGGAAGTGGTAGTCGATCGAAAGGTACTCGAGGATGCTGGCCACCGATCCGGGAACGAAGAACGTGACCTTGTCGAACAGCCACAGCGCGAGACAGATCAGCAGCGAGAAGATGAACGCGATGATCTGGTTGCGGCTCCACGAGGATGTCATCACTCCGATCGCCACGAGCGCCGCGGCGCACAGCACGAGCCCGATGTAGCCGCCGATGACCGGGCCCCAGTCGAGGTTGCCAATGCTGGCAATGGTGATCGGGTAGACGAGGGTCATCGCGAGCCCCGAGCAGATGACGGCGAGTGCAGCGAGGAACTTGCCGACCACCACCTGCCAGTCGTGGATCGGCATCGTGGTGAGCAACTCGAGCGTGCCCGAGCGGAGCTCCTCGGAAATGACGCGCATCGTGACCGCAGGCGCGAACACCACGAACAGCAGGGGCGTGAGTGAGAAGAAGCCGCGCAGACTCGCGACGCCGGTGATGAACACGCCGCTGACCTCGAAGTACAGGTAGCCCGAGATGAGGAGAAACGCGGACACGACGATGTAGGCGATCGGCGAGTTGAAGTACGCCTTCAGCTCCCGTCGCGCGATCGCGGAGACGTTGTGCCACGAGCCGCGTTCGTAAGAGATCGTGGGTGCCGCTGCGTTAGTGTCCATGCTGGTCGCCTCCTCCCACCTTCGAGGTGAGCTTGCGGAACGTCTCCTCCAGCGAGACCGCCTCCCGCTGGAGCTCGAGCAGCGCCAGGTCGGCAGCGACCACGGCCTCGAAGATCTCGCGCCGGACATCGGTCTCACCGGTTGTGTACACCGTCGCCGACAGCTCTGCCGTGGCCTCGCCCGGTTCGGCGTCATCGTCCACGGTACCCACGGCGACGGTGCGGACCGATGCGATGGCGGTCAGGAGCTCGGCGAGGGCGTCGCGATCAAGAGGCGCGCCGTTGCGTGGCGCCACCGTCAGGTGGATCCGGCCGCCACCATCGGAGGTCAGGCCCTCCACGGTGTCATCCGCCACCAGCTTGCCGTCGGAGATGATGACCACTCTGTCGCACGTGGCCTGCACCTCGGGCAGGATGTGTGTCGACAGGATCAGGGTCTTCTCCTCGCCGAGCTGGCGGATCAGAGCGCGGATGTCGGCGATCTGGTTCGGGTCGAGACCGCTGGTCGGCTCGTCGAGGATCAGGATCTGCGGATCGTGGATCATCGCCTGAGCGAGGCCGACCCGCTGCCGGTAGCCCTTCGAGAGCTGGCCGATGTCCTTGGCCACGACGTCGGCCAGGCCGCAGACGTCGATCATCGATCGCAATCGAGCTCGCCGCTGGTCCGCCGGGATCCCGCGAACGTTCGCGATGAACTCGAGAAACTCGAGCACCATCATCTCGTCATAGAGCGGAGCGTTCTCGGGGAGGTAGCCCACCCGGGCGCGCGTGAACAGAGAGTCCTCGTCCACTCGCCTGCCGTCCACCAGCGCCTCACCAGCCGTGGCTCTGAGGTAGCCAGTGAGAATCTTCATGGTCGTGGTCTTGCCGGCACCGTTCGGCCCGAGGAACCCGACGATCTGCCCGTGGGGAACGGCGAACGAGATCCCGTTGACGGCGCGCGTCGGCCCGTAGGTCTTGACCAGATCGCGCACCTCTACCATCGCGTCGGCCATGTCGTCCTCCATATCGTTGCGCGACAAAAGCAAGATTCTTGCCCACGCTGTGTCCGGTCCTCGAGCCGGAGCACGGATCGGCTCGCGCAATTCTGGCACGCGCGAACGGTCAGATTTGCGCGATCGGGCTGCGCGGCTATCCTTCTATCGATGACCACTGGTTCCCACGCCGATCCGGAGCACCGCCGTGCGGTCCGCGCCTGGTGTCTGTACGACTGGGCGAACTCGGCGTTTGCCACCACCGTGATGGCGGCGATGTACCCCCCGTTCTTCCGGACCCTGGCGTTGAACGCGGGGATCAGCGAGGTGCGCGCCACCGCCCTGTGGGGGTATACCTCGTCGCTGGCACTGGCGTTGGTATGTGTTGTGGCCCCGCTCCTCGGTGCGATCGCTGATCATGCGGGGGCTCGCAAGCGGTTCCTGGCAGCGTTCGCGTTCGTCGGAGCGGCCGCCACGGCGGCGACGGTGCTCAACGGTGACGCCACCTGGGGGCTTGCCGCAGCGCTGTATCTCATAGGCTCCGTCGGCTTTGCCGGCGGCAACGTGTTCTACGAGTCGCTGCTGCCCGGCCTGGCGTCGGCGGATGAGATCGACCGCGTCTCCGCCCGCGGCTACGCCCTCGGGTACCTCGGGGGAGGCCTGCTGCTGCTGGTCAACGCCGCCTGGGTGCTGCGCCCGGGATGGTTCGGCTTCGCCAACGCGGACATAGCGGTGCGCGCTGCCTTTGTCAGCGTGGCGGTGTGGTGGGTCACGTTCTCGATACCGCTTCTCCTCCGGGTTCCGGAACCACCGGCAGTCGGGCGCCTCGGTGCCGCCTCAATCGGGGAGGGCTTCCGGCGCCTCGGGCGCACGTTCCGCGAGGTCCGTCAGTACCGCCATCTGCTGCTGTTTCTGGTTGCGTTCTGGGTGTACAACGATGGGATCTCGACGATCATCAAGATGGCCACGGCGTACGGCCACGAGATCGGGATCGGTGTCGGCGACATGGTCGCCGCGCTGGTGATCACCCAGTTCGTCGGGTTCCCGTGCGCGCTGGCCTTCGGTGCGTTGGCGGGTCGGTTTGGTGCCAAGCGTCTGATCTTGTTGGCACTCGGTGTGTACGCGTTGATCTCGGCCTCGGGCTACTTTCTCGAGACAGCGCTGCACTTCTACGTCCTGGCGGCTCTGGTCGGCACGGTGCAGGGAGGTAGCCAGGCCCTGAGTCGCTCCCTGTACGCGACCATGGTGCCGCGCCACAAGGCCGCGGAGCTCTTCGGGTTCTACTCGGCCAGCGCCAAGTTCGCCGGAATCCTCGGGCCGCTGCTGTTCGGTCTGGTCAGCGAGCTGATGGGCACCAGCCGGCTCGGTATCGTCGCGCTCCTGGTGTTCTTCGGGGTGGGCGCAGCGATTCTCTCGAGGGTGGACGTGGCCGCGGGAGCTGCGGTAGCCAGAGAGGCCGAGCGACGGGCCGGGCTGGTCGGGTGACGATGCTCACCGAGCGGAGAGCTCGTTGTCGGTATGCTGGACGCACAGGTTGGAGGTGCCGGATGGACTGTCGAGCCGTCGCTGTGGTGCTCCTCGCTTCTGCCGGGTGCGCGCTGTCGGCTCGGGCGCAGCCGACGTGCCCGGCGCTGCCGGCGCCGTCCGGTCCGACGGTGCAGGTCAGCCCGTCCACGCCGGACCTGCGGGGTGTCGTTGCGGGAGTGGCTGCTGGAACCACCGTGCTGTTCGCCGATGGATACTACGACCTGTCGTGCGGCGACTCTGGATGCCGGCTCCAGGTGGTGACCGACGGCGTGGCCCTGCGCTCCCTTTCCGGCGATCGCGATGCGGTCGTGCTGGACGGCGCCTACACCACCAACGAGCTGGTGTCGATCTCGGCGTCGAACGTTACCGTGGCCGATATGACATTGCAGCGAGCCTGGGACCATCCGATCCACATCTCCGGGCCAGGAACAGCGATCACCGGAGTGCTGCTGCACAACCTCAGGATCGTGGACCCGGGCCAGCAAGCGGTGAAGGTCAACCCCGTCGGCGCAGGGTATGTGGACGACTCGACGATGGAGTGCTGCTCGATCGAGCTCACTGACTCGGGTCGCGAGCACATCCGTAACAGCTGCTACACGGGCGGCTTTGATGCCCATCAGGCGCAGGGGTGGTGGATCCGGCACAACCGGATCTCCGGCTTCTGGTGCGACGAGGGGCTTTCCGAGCATGCCATCCACCTGTGGAACAGCTGCCGGGACACGCTGGTGGAGGAGAACGTGATCCTCGACTGCGCCCGGGGGATCGGCTTCGGGCTCGGCAGCACGGGCACGACACGTCCGTATCCGGACAACCCGTACCCGGAGGCCGGCTATCTCGGCCATATCGACGGCGTGATCCGCAACAACATGGTGGCAGCGTCCGATCCGGACCTGTTCAGCTCCGAGTACGGCTTCGACGCCGGCATCGCCATCGAGCAGGCGCGCCACCCGGTGGTGGTCCACAACACCGTCATGTCCACCACTGCGCCGTTCTCCTCCATCGAGTGGCGCTGGGACAACACCGTCGTCGACATAGCCAACAACCTGGTGAGCCACAACCTGCGCGACCGTGGCGGCGCCGCGAACCTGACGACCAACCTGGTCGATGCTCCTGGGAGCTGGGTGGTGTCTGTGCCCGACGGGAACCTCCATCTCGTTGGCTTCGGCGTCGCGCCGGTGGATGCAGGGACGGTACTGGCGGCCGGCGTCGCCGATCGCGATCTCGACGGCGAGCACCGCGATGCCACCCCCGACATCGGCGCCGACGAGATCATGCACCTGGAGTGCGATGCGGACGACGACGGCTTCGTTGGCGCTACGGACATCCCCGCCACCTGCACTCGGATCTTCACCGGCAGCTCCCCCGGCCCGGCCGACTGCGACGGCGGTGGCGCCGTCGACGCCGGCGATCTCGCGCAGATCATCGGGGCCCTCGGGTAGCCGTCATCAGAAGAAGCAACGCAGGGACGCGGAGCCCCCACCCGCCGTTCCGTCACCAACCACCCAACGAAGCCACCCGGCTTCGCTTCCCCCAGCCGCCCACCGCGGCTACGCCGTGGCAAGCCCGGCATCGGTACTGGTCCTGGCCCCCGCCCCGGAAGGCGGCAGCCGGCCCCGGAGCTCCGAAGCCCCGACCATCGGGTTGACCTGTGCGCTAGCTGATTGCGCACCCGTCGATGTCCATCACCGGACTCCAAGCGCCGGCCACCGAGCCACGAAGCCCACGAAGCTCCGTCGATCCGTACGCCCCCCGTCGCCGCGTGACGGCTCTGCCGCGAGGTCATCTCTGGCGGGCCCCGGTATACTGCCGCACATGAAGGTCATCGAGCATCTGGCGCGCGCGAACCGTCCGTTGATCAGCTTCGAGCTGATCCCGCCGCTGAGGGGCGGCAACATCTCGGACCTGCTGCAGCTGATCGAGAACCTGGTGCCATACGAGCCGCCGTTCATCGATATCACCGCGCACGCGGCCGAGGTCGTGTACGAGGAACGTCCGGAGGGGATCCGCAAGCGCGTCAAGCGCAAGCGGCCGGGGACGTTGGGGGTGTGTGCCCTGATCCAGAACAAGTACCGGATCGATGCCGTTCCGCACGTGCTGTGCCGTGGTTTCACCCGCGAGGAGACCGAGGACTTCATGATCGAGCTGCGCTACCTGGGGATCGACAACGTGCTTGCGGTGCGCGGCGACGATCGCGGCTACAGCAAACCGATCGAGGACCACCGTACGGTCAACCGGCATGCGGCGGATCTGATCGAGCAGATCGTGGCGATGAACCGCGGAGTGTACCTCGAGGAGGATCTGCTCGATGCCGAGCCGTCGGACTTCTGCGTCGGCGCAGGGGCCTATCCGGAGAAGCACGTGGAGGCGCCGAACCTGACCAGCGACATCCGCTGGACCAAGGCAAAGGTGGACGCCGGGGCGGAGTACCTTGTCACGCAGATGTTCTTCGACAATCAGAAGTACTTCAATTTCGTCCAGCGTTGCCGGTCGGCCGGCATCGAGGTGCCGATCTTGCCGGGAATCAAGATTCTTACCGGCACGAACCAGCTCAGCTCGCTGCCGCGGGTGTTCCATGTCGACCTCCCCGAGGCGTTGAGCGAGGCTGTCGAGGCCGCCGGTTCACGAGAAGAGGTGCGCGAGATCGGCATAGAGTGGGCGCTGAAACAGACCGAGGAGCTCCTCAACCACGGAGTGCCGGCGGTGCACTTCTACGTCATGCAGGGCTCGACTGCGATTCCCTCGCTTCTCGATCGTCTCGACCTGTAGCGTGCGCAGTCCGCGCGCTCCGAGTGCCGATCCGGTGCTGCAACCGGAGGGAGGCTGGTGATGGCGGGTACGACAACGGGTCAGGCTCCGGAGCGACCAGCGGATCTCGACCAACGGAGCGCAGCGCTGCACACCGCGCTGGCCGAGCGCGTGCTGGTACTGGACGGCGCCACCGGGACGGCGATGCAGGCCGCCGGGCTGTCACCAGAGGACTTCGGCGGCCCCGAGCTGGAGGGTTGCAACGAGCACCTCGTGGTGACTCGGCCCGATCTGGTGCTGCAGGTACACCGCGCCTATCTGTCTGCCGGCGCGGACATCGTCGAGACGAACAGCTTCGGTGGCACACCGCTGGTGCTCGCCGAGTATGGCCTTGCCGAGCGGGCGTTCGAGCTCAACCGTCGCGCCGCCGAGCTGGCGCGGGAAGCGTGCGCCGAGCACGCCTCCGGCGATCGTTTCCGTTGGGTGGCCGGATCGATGGGCCCCACCACGGTGGCCATCTCCGTGACCGGTGGCGTGACCTTCGACGAGCTGGCCGCGCACTACCGGACGCAGGCGCTGGGCCTGATGGCCGGCGGGGCCGACTACCTGCTGGTGGAGACGTGTCAGGACACGCTGAACCTGAAGGCCGCACTGGAGGGGATCACCCAGGCGTTCGAGCGCTGCGGCTGGACGCTGCCGGTGGCAGTTTCCGCCACCATCGAGCTCAACGGCACCATGCTCGGCGGCCAGGACGTCGAGGCGTTGGTGGTGGCGTTGGTGCACGCGGAGCTGCTCTATCTCGGGCTGAACTGCGCCACCGGCCCCGAGCGGATGCGCGAGCATCTGCGGACCCTGTCGATGCTCGCGCGGACCCGCGTCGCGTGTGTTCCGAACGCCGGACTGCCGGATGAGAACGGCCTGTACACAGAAGGTCCGCAGGAGCTGGCGAGCGTGCTCGGCAGCTTCCTCGATAACGGCTGGCTGAACCTCGTCGGCGGCTGCTGTGGTACCACTGCCGAGCATGTGGCGGCGCTGGCCGCGGTTGCCGCAAGCCGGGCCCCGCGGGTCGTGCCGTGCCACTCGCGTTGCATGGTGTCCGGGCTCGAGGCGGTGGAGCTGGAGGAGGCGAACCGTCCACTGTTGGTGGGCGAGCGGACCAACGTGCTCGGTAGCGCCAAGTTTCGTCGCCTGATCGAGGCCGGCGAGTGGGAGGGCGCCGCCGAGGTCGGCCGTGCCCAGGTCGACACAGGCGCCCAGATCCTCGACGTGTGCCTGCAGAACCCGGAGCGGGACGAGGTTGAGGACATGGAGCAGCTCCTACCACGGCTTGCCCGACGGGTGCGCGTGCCGTGGATGATCGACACCACCGACCCGCAGGTGATGGAGCGCGCGCTGCGCCACGCACAGGGGAAGTCGGTCCTGAACTCGGTGAACCTGGAGGATGGTCGCGAGCGGTTCGATCGTGTGATCGCCCTCGCACGACGGTTCGGCGCTGCGGTGATCGTCGGGCTGATCGACGAGCAGGGGATGGCGGTGACGCTCGAGCGCAAGCTCGAGGTGGCCCGACGCTGCTGGCCGATCCTGGTTACCGAGCACGGCCTCGGTCCACACGACGTGTGGTGGGATGCCCTGGTGTTCCCCTGTGCCACCGGCGACGAGGCGATCCTCGGCGCGCCAGGAGCGACTCTGAAGGCGGTGACAGCGCTCCGTCGCGAGTTTCCCGGCTGTCGCACGGTGCTGGGGATCTCCAACGTCTCGTTCGGTCTGCCGCCGGCCGGGCGCGAGATTCTGAACGCGGTGTACCTGTACCACGCCACCAAGGCCGGGCTCGACGCCGCGATCGTCAACACCCAGCGGCTGGCCCGCTACGCCGAGATTCCACCGGATGAGCGTGCCCTGGCCGAGGAGCTGCTGGCGATCGGTCCGGGTGAGGTGGAGCGGTCCCGGCGTGCCGTGGATGCGTACGTGACGGCGTTCCGTGGTCGCACCCGCGCTGTCGATGCGGCGCCCGACGCGGATCTTCCGGTGGACGAGCGGCTGGCGCGGGCGGTTGTCACCGGGTCCAAGGCGTCGCTCGCTGCCGACCTCGAGGAGGCACTCGACGACCTGCGGTGGCCAACCCCGCTCGACATCATCAACGGTCCGTTGATGGACGGGATGGCGGAGGTGGGCCGCCTGTTCAACGACAACCAGCTGATCGTCGCCGAGGTGCTGCAGTCGGCGGAGGTGATGAAGGCCGCCGTGGATCAGCTCGAGCCACTGATGGACCGTTCCGCCACGGGCGGCCGAGGCCGGGTGGTGCTGGCCACTGTCAAGGGCGATGTCCATGATATCGGCAAGAATCTCGTCGATATCATTTTGACCAACAACGGTTTCGAGGTCGTCAACCTCGGTATTCGGGTGGCCTCGGAGGAGCTCCTGGACGCCGTCCGCAAGCATCGCCCGGATGTGATCGGGCTGTCCGGGCTGCTGGTGAAGAGCGCACAGCAGATGGTGCTCACCGCCGCCGACCTGCGAGCTGCCGGCGTCACGGTGCCGATGGTCGTCGGTGGGGCCGCCCTCAGTCGGCGTTTTACCCACACGAAGATCGCCCCGGCGTACGGCGCCCTGTCCACCTACGCGGCCGACGCGATGCAGGGTCTGGAGATCGTCAAGCGGATGACCGACGCCACCGCTCGGGGCGAGCTCGAGGCCGAGGTGGCGGCGGAGGTGGACGAGATGCTGGAGCGGGGCGAGCGGCCGCGGCGCACGTCGAGCGGCTCGTCGGAGCGTGGTTCCCAGATTCGCCGGGACGTTCCCTCGCCCGCACCACCGGATCTCGAGCGCCACGCCGTGACCCTCGACCTCGACGAGGTGTGGTCGCTCGTGAACCCACAGATGCTGTTCGGTCGCCATCTGGGGTTCAAGGGCTCGGTGCGGCGGGCGAAACAGCGCTCCGATGCCAAACTCCAGGCGCTCGAGGAGCTGGTCGCCGAGCTGCAGGCGGAGTGTCGGGCCGGCGCGATGACCGCGCAGGCGGTCTGGCAGTTCTTCCCGGCCACGGCGGAGGGGGACCGGCTGCTGCTCACCGATCCCGCCACCGGCAGCCTGGCCGCCGAGTGGGAGCTGCCGCGTCAGGAGGGTGGAGGGCTCTGCCTTACCGACTACATCCTGGCCATCGACCATCTGGCGCTGTTCGTTACCACGGCTGGCGTCGGCATCAGCGAGCGCGTAGCAGCCCTGAAGGAGGCGGGCGAGTACCTGAAAAGCCACGGCCTGGCCGCGCTGGCGCTGGAGACAGCCGAGGCGGCTGCCGAGCTACTGCATGCCCGGCTGCGCGCGGCGTGGGGCTTCGCGGACGGGAACGAGGTGACCACGGAAGACCGTCTCGCCGCGCGCTACCGCGGCAAGAGGTACTCGTTCGGCTACCCCGCGTGCCCGGATCTGGAGGGCCAGCGGCAGCTGTTCGCG
>CAZEJK010000143.1:0-13088 GCA_964512045.1 uncultured Thermoanaerobaculia bacterium | reverse complement strand
CTGGAGGAGGCGGCAGCGCTCATCCGTGCGTCGAACCCCCTCGGCGCGGTGCTGGGACGGGCGTGTGACCACCGGTGTGAACGGGTCTGTGTGCGTGGCCAGCTCGATCAGCCGCTGGCGATCCGCGATCTGAAACGGTATGCACTCTCCCATGCCGACGTCCCGTCACCGTCGCAGCCAGTCGCTGACGGGTCGGTGGCCGTCCTCGGCGCCGGGCCGTGTGGCCTGTCCGCCGCCAGCTTCCTGGCCTCCGCAGGTCATGCGGTGACGGTGTTCGATCGGGCCGAGCGCCCGGGCGGGATGGTCGCCGCCACGATCCCGGGCTTCCGCGCTGATCTGTCGGCGCTCGATCAGGACGTGGATCGGTTGCGGATGCTCGATGTGACGTTCGAGCTCGGTCGCGATGTCACTGTGCCGGAGCTGCTGGAACGTGGTTTTGACTGGGTGGTGGCGGCTGTTGGTGCGCACCGCACCGTGCGCTTGGGTCTGGAGGGTGAGAGCACGCCGGGCTCCGGGGTGATCGATGGTCTCGAGCTGTTGCGAGCAGCGCGCGCGGGGCATCCGCTCGATCCGGGTCGGCGTGTGGTGGTTGTCGGCGGCGGCGACGTGGCCATGGACTGTGCTCGGACCGCGGTCCGTCTCGGGGCCTCGGTCCGCATCCTGTACCGTCGCACCGTGCGCGAGATGCCGGCGTTGCCCGAGGAGCTCGAGGGCGCGCTCGAGGAGGGGGTCGAGCTCGTGGAGCTGATGTCGCCCCTCAGGACGGTGCTCGACTCCGGGCGCCTGGTGGGAGTGGAGTGCACGCACATGCAGCTCGGCGAGCCCGATGCCAGCGGTCGGCGGCGGCCGGTGGAGGTACCGGGCGCCGTGAGCACAGTGCCGGCGGACACCCTGGTGATTGCGGTCGGCCAGCGGCCTGACCTGTCGTGCTTCGGGGATCTGCGCCCCGAGCTCACCGAAGGTGGGTGGGTTCGGGTCGACCCGGAGACGATGGCGACATCGGTGCCCCGCGTGTTGGCTGGGGGCGATCTGGCCGGTGACGGGCCGGCGACCATCGTTCGAGCCGCAGCCGATGGCCGGCGGATCGCCGCAGCGATTGTGCGGCAGGCTGATGGGGGCGCCCAACACCGTGCTGACAGTCGCTCGGAGGTGGCGGCGGGGCGTGCGGACGTCACGGAGCTGCTGCGCCGACGCGGCCGGCGGTTGCAACGCCTCGAGGCGCCGGAAGCTCCGGTGACCGAGCGCCAGGGTTTCGAGGAGGTGGTGCAGACGTACGACTCGGGCAGTGCGGTGCGCGAGGCCTCACGCTGCTTCGAGTGCGATCGGATGTGCTCCATCTGTGCCACGGTCTGTCCGAACCGGGCGATCATCACCTGGCGCGCCACACCTCGGCATTGGCAGCTGAGCCGGCTGGAGCACCACGACGGGCTGCGTCCTCCGACAACGACGGAGACGTTCGCGGTGACGCAGGCGTTGCAACAGGTCGTGTTGGCGGACTGGTGCAACGAGTGCGGCAACTGTGCCACGTTCTGCCCCGCCGACGGGCGGCCGTACGCGGACAAACCCCGTCTCGTGCGATCGCGTGATGCGCTGGCGGAGGAGGGCCCCTCCGCGGTCTGGATCGGCCGGAACGGCGAGCGATGGCAGATCGAGGCTGCTGCAGGCGTCGTCGGGTTGGCGCTCGGTACGGCGGAACGTTTCTCCGACGACGCGGAGGGACAGCGCTACGTGCTCGAAGACGACGGACGTCGGCTCACCCTGCGAGGCTCGGCCTTTCCGGACAGCGAGCTCTGGCTGGATCGCGACACCCTCGCGCCGCTGGAGACCCATGGTCCGGGACCGCTGCCAACCCACCTTGATCTCCGCACGGCGGCTGTGCTGTGGGTGCTGCTGGACGGGCTTCGAGAAGCGGCGGCGCCGATCGGAGAAGCCGGCGGAGGCGATCCGCGGCTACAGTTGTAGCGATCGCGGTCGTGTCAGGGAAGGTTCGCGGGCGGAGGAGGGCGAGACGAGCCGGCGCCGGGAGGGCCCCGAGGTGCGTCGCAGTAGGCCTCGCGTTGCCCCCGACGGCGGATCTCGTTTGAGCGGTGAGAAGCATGCTCGCGCCGGAGTATCAGGCGAGGTGCGAGCCCCGGTGGCTCCGGAAGAGGTGATATCCTGCGCACCTCAAAGCGGGTGCGGGTGTGCAGGGGTGCCGGAGGGAATGCGTCGATGGCTGGGATCATGCGAGAGCTTTTTGGAACAGATGGTGTCCGAGGGGTAGCGAACCGTTACCCGATGACGAGCGAGGTCGCTCTGGCACTGGGCAGAGCGCTGACTGTGACGGCCAGCCGGCGGACCGGTGAGCGGGCTCCGCGGATCGTGATCGGAAAGGACACGCGGTTGTCCGGCTATATGCTCGAGACCGCCATGGCGTCCGGTGTGTGCTCGATGGGCGGTCAGGTGCTGCTCGTCGGGCCGTTGCCGACGCCTGGGATCTCCTTCATCACGTCGTCGATGCGGGCCGACGCGGGTGTGGTGATCTCAGCCTCGCACAACCCGTACGCCGATAACGGCATCAAGCTCTTCGCCGGGAACGGGTTCAAGCTTCCGGATGCCGAGGAGGCGGAGATCGAGGCGCTGATGCGCGATCGCAACCTGTTGGAGAACGCTCCGTCGGGCTGTGGCATCGGACAGGCCACGCGGATCGACGATGCCGTGGGCCGGTACGTCGTCGAGCTGAAGCACACCTTTCCGCAAGGGATGACGCTGGATGGTGTGAAGCTGGTGGTGGACTGCGCTAACGGTGCTGCGTACAAGGTGGCTCCATCCGTGTTTCGCGAGCTGGGTGCGGAGGTTGTTGCCGTAGGCGTTGCCCCGGACGGCCGCAACATCAATCAGGGGTGCGGCTCGTTGCACCCGGAGGTTGCGGCGCGCAAGGTCGTCGAGCACGGCGCCGACCTGGGGGTCACCCTCGATGGCGATGCGGACCGCGTGATCCTGATCGACGAGAAGGGTCAGGTGGTGGACGGTGATGCTGTGATGGCGCTGTGTGCGACCCGGCTCCTGCGTGATGGGCGGCTGGCGAACAACACGCTGGTGACCACCGTGATGAGCAACATCGGACTGGACCGTGCGATCCGCAGCGCCGGCGGAACCGTGTTTCGCACCCAGGTCGGCGACCGCTACGTCGTGGAGGCGATGCGCGAGCTCCGTGGCAACTTCGGTGGCGAGCAGTCCGGGCATCTGATCTTCCTCGACCATGTCTCGACCGGGGATGGGATCGTCGGCGCGTTGCAGATTCTCGCGATCATGCAACGCGAGGACGCTCCGCTTTCTCACCTTGCAGAAGGCGTGATGGAGCGCGTTCCGCAGGCGCAGGTCAGCGTTCAGGTGCCGCGCAAGGTCCCGTTGAACGAGCTGCCGGGCGTCCAGGATGTGATCCGCTCGGTGGACGCGGTGCTCGGCGACCACGGGCGTACCTTGGTGCGCTACTCAGGTACCGAGGAGAAGGCGCGAGTTCTGGTGGAAGGTCCGGACGAGGAGCAGAACATGCTCTGGGCAAACCAGATCGCCGATGCGCTGGTGACGTCGCTGCGGTAGAGCCCGCACAGGAAAGGATGTGGAGCCATGAAGAAGGTCATCGTGCTGGGAGTGGGACGTGTGGGTCTGACGATGGTCGAGGACCTCCATCGCGAACCGTCACTGGAGGTCGCGGCTGCGGATAGGGCGTCCGAAGCGCTGGAGGCGTGCCCCACAGGTGTGCACACCGTTCAGGCAGACCTCCGGGATCCTGAGGAGCTGGGACGGGTGGTGGCCGGCTACGATCTGGTCGTGGGCGCCGTTCCTGGCTTCATGGGTTACCAGACGGTCCAACGTGTGCTCGAGGCTGGGGTCCCGGTGGTGGACATCTCGTTCTTTCCCGAGGACCCGTTCGCGTTGCACAGCACAGCGGTGGACAACGGGGTTCCGGCGCTCGTCGACTGTGGGGTGGCGCCGGGCTGTAGCAACCTTCTGCTGGGACGGTGGTTTGAGGAGCTGGAGACGACCACCGCGTTTCGCTGCTGGGTTGGCGGGTTGCCTGTTGTCAGGACCTGGCCGTACGAGTACCGGGCGGTGTTCTCGCCGGTGGACGTGATCGAGGAGTACACCCGCCCGGCACGTTTGAAGATCGGTGGCAAGGTCGTGATCCGGCCGGCCCTGAGCGAGGTGGAGCTGCTCGAGCTGCCGGGTGTAGGAACGGTCGAGGCGTTCAACACGGACGGCCTGCGGACGTTGCTCGAGACGGTGCCGGTGCCGGAGATGTGGGAGCGGACCGTGCGCTATCCCGGGCACGCCGATCGGATGCGAATGCTCCGCGAGACCGGCTTCTTCGCGACCGATCCTGTCCGCGTGGATGGCACGGAGATCCGGCCGCTCGACCTGACGGCGCAGCTGCTCACCGATGCGTGGCGTCTGCCTGAAGGTGAGGAGGATCTGACGGTCATGCGGGTCGAGATCGAAGGCGAGCAGGGAGGCGATCTGGTCCTGCACCGGTTCGATCTCCTGGACCGCTACGATCGCGCGACCGGAACGACCTCGATGGCGCGGACGACCGGTTTCGCGGGGACCTCCATGGCGCGTCTCGTGCTGTCCGGGCGGTGGACCCGCGCGGGTGTGGCGCCGCCGGAGCTGGTGGGCCAGGACGAGGCGTGCTATCAGGCCGTTGTCGGCGACCTGCTGGCGCGGGGGATCGAGTTCCAGCACACGGTGCTCGAGCCCACCGCGGCTGTCTCGATATGACGCGAGCAGCCGGCAGCGTCCGTGCAGTGCCCATCGGACGTGGCCAGGTACACGTCGAGCCAGCATGTCGGTACAATCGAACCGCGATGGTACCTCCGGGTCGTGAACGGCATGATTGGCGGCAGCAGTGAGCATCGCTGGCAAGCTGTCGTCCATGGAGCTCTCCGAGCTCCTCCAATGGCTGTCGACTGGCCAGAAGACCGGCACGCTCGTCGTGGACGACGGGACGGTGGAAAAGCGGGTCTACTTCCGCGAGGGAACGATCATCTCCTCCTCCTCGTCCGATCCTCGGGAGTGGCTCGGTCACTTCTTGGTCAGCCATGGCTATATCTCCGAGGACGAGCTGGAGCGAGCGGTCTCGTGGCAGGAGCGTGCTCAGAAGCTGCTCGGCAAGATCCTGGTCGACCTCGGGTTCGTGACAGAGCACGACCTCGAGTCGATGTTGAGGTTGAAGGCCGAGGAGAGCCTCTTCGAGATCTTCTCGTGGACGGCGGGTGACTTCCGGTTCGAGGAGTGGCAGCTTCCGGCGTATGAGATGGTGCCGATCTCCCTGGGGGTGACTGGTCTCCTGCTCGAAGGCATGCAGCGGATGGACGAGTGGCAGGCCATCCGCGAGATCATCCCGTGCAAGGAGTGTGTGCCCGTGACGGTGATGGATCTGGGGCCGGTGATCGAGCAGCTGAAGCAGCTCGAGGATGGGCAACGTCAGATCGTGGCCGCTGTCAACGATGAGCGATCGGTGGAGGAGATCGGGTTCGAGAACCATGCCTCCGAGTTCTTCGTGTGCACAGCGTTGATCCCCGCCGTTCGCGTGGGCGCCATCAAGATCGTTCGGCCGCGCGTCATCCGTGTGGTCGACGAGGTGGACGATCGATCGGCCGCTGTGCTCCTCCGCATCGCAGAGGAGCATCTGGACCAGGGAAGCTATCCCGATGCGCTCCGACACCTCAGGGCGGCCAGGGTCCTGGAGCCGACAGCGCCGCAGGTCGCGGCGCACAGCGAGCGTCTGGAGGCACAGATCATCATCGGTCTGGAGCGGGCGGGCGTCACCCTCGATGCGGTGCCCCACCGGGTCGATGAGATGCCGGCTGTGGAGGGCCAGCAGTTGACGGCCGAGGAGGGATTCGTCTTGTCGCGGGTGAACGGCCGCTACACCGTCGGTTCGATCCTCAAGATCTCCCCGATGCCGAAGATCGACGCGCTGTTCGTGTTCTGGCGTTTGCAGCAGCTTGGCTGCCTGCGCCTGGAGCCGCCCGCAGGCGACGAGACCAGCCAGCCTCAGCCCTGATCGGCAAACCGCTGCCGGACAGCGTGCAGGTGCTCCATCAGGAGCTGGTCGCGGCGCTCCATCACCTCGGGCCACGGTGCCCCGGGACGGTTCGGGAACGGGTCGGACCGGGTTCGATAGCCGACCAGGATCCGGTAGTTGATCATCCACGACTGGTTCCGGCTGAGGACGCGTCCCGAGGTGTACTCGACGAATGGGAGGTCGTCGATGTGCAGCGGCGGATCCTCCCAGAGCAGCGCGCCGAGATCCCCGGGGGCGATCAGAAGCCGCATCGCCAGATCCTCCGGAGAGTGGATCCTGGCGATGGCGAACGACTCCTGAAGTCGGGGGTCGCCGAGCATCTCCCAACGCAAGCTTGGAGGGCCGGCCTCGACCTGTCCCGTCACAACGGTGAACTCGTTGGGCGTTCCGACGTCATACCACACCGTGGTCTTGGGGAAGACCTCGTGGAACGAGGCGAGGATCCTGAGGTAGCTCTGATCGGTCAAGGAGTAGGTGGGCAGCCACATGGAGACGACGCCGCCGGGGTTGAGGTGCTTCCGGCAGAGCTTGAAGTACTCGAGGGTGTACAGCGAGCCGTTGCCGGCGTACACGGGGTGGATCGAGTCCGACAGGATTGCGTCCCATTTGCGCTCGGTGGCGAGGAGGAAGTTGCGACCGTCGTTGATGATCACATTGACCCGTGGGTCTGCCAGCACGTGACGGTTGATGTCTGCGAAGTAGGTGTCCGCCGCCTCGAGGACCTCTGGGGAGATCTCGACCACGTCGATGGTTTCCACCGGATGGCGAGACACCGCCCAGCATGTTCCACCCGATCCGAAACCGATATGGAGCACGGACTTCGGATCCTCCACCTGCATCAGTGGGATCTGTCCCTGGAGCTGCTGGATGGCGAGCAGCGCCGGGGACGAGCCGGCGACGTTCACGCTGTTGAGCTCCAGTGACAGCCAGCTGTCGTCACCCGACTGGTACCGCTTGACGAGCACGGTTGCGGACAGGCTCTCCTCGACCTCGAGCAGCTCGTGATCTCCGGCGGCGACGGTGGGCGCCTGGCGGATGACCCAGTCGCGTGGCAGACCGAAGGCGAGAGCCACGGTGATCAGCGCCACCACCGTGGCGATCGCCACTGGAACCCGCCGCCGCGACAGGGCGACGGCTGCTCCGAGGTGGATCAGGATGAGGACGAGAAGGCTCCGCTGGGTGCCCAGCGTCGGCACCATGATGAAGGTCGCAGCGATGCTGCCGGTGACCGCTCCGATGGTGTTGGCGGCTGCGACCCGGCCCGCGTGGCCGCCCGCGGAGGTGGCCTTGGGGTCGGCCCCGACGCAGAGGGGAAAGGCGGCGCCGAACAGCAGGCTTACCGGCAGGAACAGCGCGGCCGTGGCGGCCAGAATGACCATCTGGAGGCCCACGAACGTCTTCTGCGGCTGAAGGACCTCCGTGGTCAACGTGATCACCTCCGGAGTATGGCCAAGCAGAGCGATCTGGCCGAGCAGCGCGGCCGCCGTCAGCAGCTGGACTATCGTCAGTGCCGCACGGGCCTGGACCCGGCCCGAGACGAACCGGATAGCGTAGCTCCCCACCGCCAGGCCGAACAGGTAGACCGCCAGGAGCACTGCGAACGAGTACACCCGCGAGCCGAAGTAGAGCACCAGGATCCGCACCCAGATCAGCTCTGCGGCGAGGGCAGAGAAGCCGATGGCAGTGACGACCAGAAGGTACGCCCACGGGGTGGAGACCCCGGTGGTTGGTCGCTCGCCCTCGCCTTCGATCGCCTGGGCTGCGGGAATGTGCTGCTCGAAGGCGACGGCGATGGCGCCGATGAGGGCGGCGGTGAGGGCAGCAAACGCGAGCGACCCCGACTCCCCGACGGATGGAAGTAAGAGGTACGCGGCGAGCAGCACTCCCGCGACGGCGCCGAGCGTGTTGGCTGCGTACAGGTTGCTCACACGGCCGGCCACCCGGGCGCCGCGGATCCGTTCAGTGAGCAGCGGCAGGGTGATCCCCATCAACACCGTCGGGACCGAAAGCACCACGAGAGCGAGGCCGAACCGCTGTGCGACAGCCAGGGTCAGGTTGTGCTGCAGGTCCTCCCCGAGCAGGCTCCCGACGTCGAGCAGGAGCGAGTGGAGGTGGGGTGAGATCGCGAAGAACAGCGCGATGCCGCCCTCGGCGAGGCCGTAGAGGCGCAGATGTCGGCGGGTCCGGCTGCTGAGCCAGGCGCCGATCCTCGAGCCGATCGCCATCCCGCCCATCCACGCAGCGACGACGGTGGTGGCGGCCCACACCGTGTTCCCCAACGTGAGCCCGAGCATCCGCATCCACACCACCTCGCCGACCAGCGCGGTTGCGCCGGACACGAAGAACATCACCACCATCAGGCTGTTGGCCATCACACCTCCACGAGTTGACGGTCGTCAGTCAGGAGCCGGTTCCCTGCCGAGGGCTCGATCGTCGCTCACGACCCGAGCTTCTCCCAGTCCTTGCGCGGCGCGTCCTGAGCCAGAGCGAGACCGCCGTTGGACCCGCAGAAGACCGGGTCCTCGACGACCTGGATCCGTCCGCCGCCCAGGTCGGTCAACGACAACTGGAGCGCGTCCGAGAGCCCGCGCAACGCAGAGGTGCCCCCGGCAAGAATGATCTGATTGCGAACCCTTTCCTGGTACTCGGCCTCGACCGACGCGATCAGGTCGATCATCGTCTCCGCGATCGGTGGGACCAGCCCGGAGCATGTGGCCGAGAGCTCCTTGGCGATGTTGATCTCGGTCGGCTTGCCGTTGACCGGCACCGACACCGTGATCGGGTTCTTCGCGTTGCCGACGAAGCCCCAGCTTTCCTTCCACTGGCGGATGGTGTGGATGGATACCCTGACCTCCGGGTGCCGCTCGGCGATCTGAGTGGCGAGCTGATCGTCGACCCAGTCACCTGCATTCGGCAGGGTTCGCTGATCGTCCTCGGTGGGGTACCGACCGTTCATGACACAGAAGTCCGTCGTGCCGGCCCCGACGTCGATGACCATCGCGTGCAGCAGGGCCTCGAGCCCGTACGCGACGGCGAACGGCTCGGAGACGACGATGAGGCCGTCCACGAGGCCTTTCATGGCCTCCCGGAGGCTCTCGCGGTTGACCCGGAGTGCCTCCGCAGGAACGCCCACAACGGCGTACACGATGGAGCCTTCCTCGCGTGCCGTCTCCACCCCCGAGACGCTGAGCAGGTGCCGCAGTAGCTGACGCACGGCCTCCTGGTCACGTTCCGAGCCCTCGCGGATCAAGCCCCGCTCGAGCGGACGGTGGAGATCGAGCATGGTTCGGTTCTCGAGGGCCTCGCGGCCGATGAGAACATCCTTCTTGAGCACCTTCTTGGCGACCATGTCCACCGGCCAACCGACGTAGCTCTCGACCATGTGCCGCTGATCGGTGGAGGTCGCAATCGAGCTGCGAGACGTTCCGAGGTCGATCCCGATGAACAGCTCGTCCTTCTTCTTGTTCGTCATGACGCGGTTCCTTTCTGAACGTTCTGGCCCTTCTGGATCGGGCCTGCGGTGGTGTGGGCCCACTCCCAGATGCCACGAAACAGGGCCGTGGAGATCCTCTCACGGTACTTCGGGGTGGTCAGCAACCGGGCTTCCGTACTGTTCGAGAGACAGGACACCTCGGCGAGCACCGCCGGCATCTCGGTGCCGATCAGCACCACGAACGGTGCTGTCTTGACGCCGCGGTCCTCCAGCCGAGAGTTCGTTGTCAACAAGCTCCGGTAGAGCGCCTGTTGGATGAATCCCGCAAGCTGCCGGGACTCCTCCTGGCGAACGCCGGCGTAGATGCCGTCGAGGAGTGAGCGGTAGTCGGCTACGGAGTACCCGGAGCCCTCGTTCTCGGCTGCTGCCAGGGACGTCAGGAACGGATCGTTGGTGGGTCCGAGGTAGAACGTCTCCACCCCGCGGGCCTCCCGTCGGGGAATCGAGTTGACGTGGATCGACACGAACAGGTCTGCGCGAGCCGAGTTCGCGATCCGGACTCGTTGCTCCAGCGACAAGGTTACGTCGGAGTTGCGCGTCATGTGAACGTCGAGCCCGGAGCTGATCAGCCGAGCGCTCAGCCGGCGAGCGATGTCGAGCGTCAGGTCCTTCTCGTACAGGCCCTGCGCCGTGATGGCTCCAGGATCTTTACCGCCATGCCCGGGATCGAGCACGACCTTGTGCACGCTCAGGGGGATCACGTGACGGTCGACGGGCTGCAGTGCGGCGGTGTCACCGTCTTCGAGGATGGCGGATCGGTAGACGGCGGGGGCACCTATCGGCTGCCACCAGTTCGTCGTCGCGCCTGCCAGCAGGAGGACGGAAGCTCCGGCCGCGACGACTGTCGTCACCGCGCTCAGGCGGAGCCGTCTGCGGAGCCTCTCGGATCGCCGTTGCCGCTCCCTGCGCAGGCTTCCCCTGGGTCGGCGCTCGGCGTCCTCCACGTTCGCCTCGACCACGCTGCGCAGAAGCTCGCGCTTGAGGCCTCGCGTTCTTCCCATCAGGTCGCTCGGTGGCCCGTGTGGCGCGGGGAATAGTGGTTCCCTCGGTGAGTTGAGTCCTTCGACATGGCCCATCGGCTATCGTAGCCTCGCGGTACCCAGGTGTTCAAGACAGAGTGCGACGCATCAGTCGAAACGGGGAGGTTTCGGCTGTCTGGTTCCAGTGGCGGTTACACTTGTACGGTGGAGGTGTCAGATGAAGCCTGCCAAGCTGGACGACGCAGTGGCCGAGGCGGTGCTCGCGCTCGATACCCTGTGGGGGGGCGACGTGATGGCGCCCTCGGGCACTGGACGTTTCATCGCCGACTCGTGGTTCTCGGATCGGCCGCTTCCGGTCGCCTATACCCATCCAACGGCCGATGCTGTACGCGCCACGGGTGGGGTCACCGCGAGCGAACCCGATCGCGAGGCACTTTCGGCGTACATCGCCGCCATCAACCCTCAAGGTCGACTCGACGTCCTCGAAGATGCTCTGCGCAATGAGTCCGGCGCGCGCGGACGTTACCTGCGCAACCTGCACACCAGTCTCGACGTGATGTGGCGTCTGGTTCAGGAGCAGCTCGGCGATGGCGAGCCAGTTCCCTACGAGACCTGCGTGCAGGCCTCGACTGGAGCGCCTCCCTCTCCTTCGGATGCGTCTGCCAAACGCGCGTCGGTTGAGCGGCTCCTGGCGGATGCCGGGTACGGCGCCGAGCATGACCTCCGGTCGGCCGTGGCGGCATGGCGCGCTGACCGGATGGTCCCGTCCAAGTCGATTCCGATGCTTGCGTCCGCGTGTATCGCCCAGCTGGACGAGCTGGCGAGAATCCACGTCATGCCGGCCCTGCCCGATACTCTGGCAGAGGTGCCGCGCGCCAACATCACCTTTCTGCCGATCTCGGATGCGTGGTTCTCGGGCTCGATGAACTACATCGGACGGGCTCGGCGTCCCGATGGGACGCCAGAGTACGAGGCAACGTACGAGATCAACGCGGCCCTCGAGATCTCGATCCCGGAGTTCATGGGCCTGGTCAGTCACGAGGTCGTCCCGGGTCATGTCACCACCTTCGCGTTCCTGCAGCACCTGAACCGGCTCGGTGTGGTCGGCTTCGAGGCGACGGTTCTGACCATGAACACTCAGTTCGCGACGCTCGCAGAGGGGATTGCGAACAACGCGGTGCTGATGGCGTGGGGGGTGCGAGAGGTGGACGAGCTGCCGGACCGCGACCTCCAGATCGGGACCTGGCTGGCGCTGCTGCAGGATGATGCCAAGAACCAGGCATCCTATCTCACGTACGTCGAGGGTCGGGACGTGCCAGAGATCGCCACCGAGCTGCTGTCGAGCTACCTGGTGTCCGAGGAGCGGGCTGCCAAGCTCTCCGGCGCCTGGGCACAGCATCCTCTGCTGGGGCGCATGTACCTGCCGGCGTACCGTGCTGGCACCGAGATGGTGGCTCAGCTCCGCCGCGAGCATGCGGATGCAGCGGTCCTGCCGGTTCTGTACGGCTGCCGTGGTGTGGTGGACCAGACCACCGTCACCGATCTCGTAGGGCGAGCGTCGGTATGATCACCGTGCGACGGACGCTCGGCTTGGCATTGATGGCGACGCTTCTTGGGGCCGTGGTGGTCGGAGCCGCAGACTCGCACACAGAGGGGAGCGCGACACAGAGCACCATGCAGCGACCCGGATGGAGCGAGCTGGAGTACGTCGCTCGCAAGTTCCTCCTCAAGGCTACGGCCACAGTCGAGGCGGCTTACCCCTCAACGGAGGAGGTATCGCTGCGCTCTCTCCCCGACAACGAGCGGGGCGTCCAGCCCGAGGGTGAGCATGTCATCCAGGTCACCACGCTTTCCGATCTTCCGTTCAATCAGAACGAGAAGGTGGTGACCTGGCTCGACGGCGATTCACTGGCGGTGCTGGAGGCCGAGAAGCTGGTCACCGGGCGCAAGCACTACCGGAAGGTGTGGCGGTATCGTCCGGACGGCTACACCCGATGGCGTTGGGAACCCGAGAGGTCGGACGAACCGTCGGATCCGGAAACGTGGAGTGACGACGGCGTCAAACGTGTCACCGTCGAGGGCGCGTCGGCTGGAGAGACACCCGTAACGGACTCGTACGCACTGATCTGGTTGATCTCGGCAGCTCGACTCGACCGGGAAGGAGCGACGCTGCGCGCACAGCTGTATGCCGAGGAGCGACTGATCTCGATCGAGTTCGTCGCCGAGGAGCGTCGCTCGGAGCGTGTCAAGCTGACGGAGGTTCGCGGAGAGGACACGACCCAACGGCGGGACGAGATCTGGGTGCGGCGGGTCGTCGGACGACCTGCCGAGAAGGATGTGGATATCGGTTTTCTCGGGATGCAAGGAGAGATCACGGTTCTCGTCGAGGAGGGAACCGGGATTCCCGTGGAGATCGAGGGGACGGCGGACAACGTCGGCCATCTGCGTGTGCGGCTCGACCGCGTGGTGTACTAGCGGCTCAGAACTCCGTATCTTCGAGAATTCGAAGCAAAGCGCCTGGGTTGAGTTCTTGGTTCTCAGTTCT
>CAZEJK010000142.1:2528-13121 GCA_964512045.1 uncultured Thermoanaerobaculia bacterium | reverse complement strand
CCCCGGAGCACTGAAGCCCCGGCCATCGGGTTGACCGGCCACCTTACTGGTTGCTTGCGGTTCGGTATCCGCCGTCAGACGGAGGAGGACGAAGCACGAACGACCGGGTCAACCTGAACGCTCCGTCGTCGCTGTCTGGCCATCGTCCGGGACCGGCTACCGGCTTCCAGGACCGGGACCGTTGACCGGGGCCGTACACCGGAGCCGGGGCGCCATCGTTCTCCCACGGGATCTCTCCGCTCGCCACGTGCTCCGGCGAGACCGGCAAGGCCGTTGGCCACAGGGCCATCCGCGGCGCCATGGCAGCTCGGTCGAGATGACGTGGGATGCCAAGAACGCCGTGCGGAAAGCCCTGCTCACAACCTCCGTAAATGTCCCTCCTCGGACAGCACACGGAACGCAGCCAGGTGGGCGATCATCGCGGCGCCGAGGGCGTTGGAGGCAGCGAGCATGAACATCACCGTGATCTGATACGCCACGGCCTCGAGGGGGTCGGCGCCGGCGAGGATCTGGCCGGTCATCATGCCGGGGATGAACACCACGCCGACGGCGGCCATGCTGTTGATGATCGGGACGAGCCCCGTCCGCACCGCAGTGGCGATCGGAGTGCGCAGGGCCTCATAGCGCGTGGCGCCGAAGGCGAGCCGGAGCTCCACCTCGGCCCGGCGCGTTGCGAGGTGGTCGAGCACCCGTTCCAGACAGAGTGAGACGCCGTTGAGCGTGTTGCCCAGAATCATTCCGACGAGCGGGATCGTGTAGCGCGGGTCGTACCACGGCTCCACGCCCACCACCACCTGCGTCACGACGGCGCCGATCCCCACACCGACGACCGCCATTACCACCATCGCATCGAGCCAGACGCCGCGGTACCGGTGCTCGGTGCGTTGCACGACCTCGCGACCCGCGAACAGGAGCATCACGGCGATCAAGATCATCACCAGCCAGGCACGATCGAGAGCGAAGATCTGGTCGAGAACCAGGCCGATGAGGACCAGCTGCGCCACCGCCCGGATGGCGCCGATGAGAAGCCGTCGTGCCACACCGAGCTGCAGGGCGAGCGATGTGGCCACGGCGACGAGCACCAACGTGCTGGCGAGGACCAGATCCCACGGGCCGATGGTGTGCATCGGGTTCATCGTGGGCTCTCCGCGAGCTCTGTCACGCTGCCGTTGCGCAGCGCGATCCGACGGTCGGCGCGGTCCGCGAGCGCGTCGTCATGCACGGTGCACAGCACGGCGTGTCCGGGGCGGTGGGCGTGCTCCTCGAGCAGCTGCCAGCACACGTCCGTTGCCTCGCGGTCCAGACCAGCGAGCGGCTCGTCAGCCAGCAGGACGGTCGGATCCCACAGCAGGGCGCGTACCAGTGCCAGACGGTGACGCTCGCCCCCGGACAGCACGGCGGCCTTCTGCTCCAGAGCGATCGCCTCGAGCCCACAGCGGTCGAGGAGATCGCGTGCCCGTTCGGGCGCCAGCGTCCGCTCGTCGGCGGCTCGGTGCGTGTACGGGAAGCCGAGATTGGCCTCCACCGTACCTTCCAGAATCGGTGCATCCTGAGCTGACAGGGTGACGTGCGCACGCCATTGCCAGAGCTCCTGTCGGCCGTACTCACGGCCTTCGAGCCAGCGCCGTGCACCAGGGGCGCGCTCGAGCCCCACAAGCTGGCGAAGCAACGTGCTCTTCCCCGTTCCAGAAGGCCCCTGCAGCACGGTCAGCAAGCCCTCGAGCACCGCCAGCTCGACGTCGGCATACAGCTGCCGATCGTCCATGCAGGCCGTCAGCCCAGAGCACCGCAGCAACGGTGTGGTCACCGGATCGATCGCCCCTCCCGCGGGCTCAGAACAGGCCCCCGATCAGGGCGAGCAGATCGTCCACCGTTACATCGCCGATTCCGTCGACGTTCGGGTTGCCGGCAGGCGTGTACGCCGCATCGTCCAGCACTCGCAGAACCTCCATGAGATCTGCGGCCTCGCAGCCGTCCACCAGGTTCACATCACACACGCCCGAGCTCGACGGCACCGGCGACACATACAGGACCAGGCCGTCGTGATCGGCGGCGCGGAGCGGCGTGTTGGGCACGAGCTTCTCGGAGTCGGGGACGTCAGCATTGGCGCGGCCGTACTGCACCTCGGTCGCATGCGGCAGGAGCGGCTCGGAGACCAGCGCGTGGTCGAGAGCCTCCGCGGAGCCAACGAACACGAACGAGTACCGCTCGTCGGCCGGTAGCTGCTCGACGCGGTTGATCAGCGCCGGGTCGTGCGCCCCGGAGCCCGGGATCAACGCCGGGAAGCTGGCGTCCGGGTCGCCGGTGAGAATGCCGAGCGTGTCGACGAACCCGTCCGAGAACTGGAAGGCGTTGAAGTCACCGATCACCACCACGTTCTCGTCGGTCAGCTGCAGTGCCTCGAGGTAGTCTGCGAGCCACTCGGCCTGCTCCCAGCGCTTGACGCGAGCAAACTCATCGGTCTCGATCGATCCGCGGGAGCGAAGATGGACCGCGACCACGGTCACGTCGAGTGTGATCGGGTCTCGGTCGGCGGTCCAGGCGTAGGTGCCGTGGAGCACCAATGGTGGCCTGGAGAAGAGGTCGTAGTCGGAGCCGTTGTAGCTGAACTGGGCGGTCTTGCCAACTTGCTGGGTGGTCACCGACGTCAACGTGTCGCGAACCAGGAAACCGATGTTGATATCTCCCGGGAAGTTTCCAGTCTCGAGGTACGGTACATAGGTGATCGAGGCATCGTAGGAGTTGACTGCATCGGCCACGTCCTGGAGTGCCGCCGAGCTCTCGACCTCCTGAACCGCGAGCACGTCCGGCGCTCGGAGCACATCGACGATGAGTCGCGCGATCTTCCCGAGCCGTACCGTGTACTCCACCTCCGGTGCGGGGTCGCTCGGCATCAGCCGGAACAGGTTTTGTGAGCCGATCAGCATCTCTCCCAACCGACGTTCGCGGACCGCACGAGCTGATGGCAGAACGGCCGAGACGGAGTAGGTGGTTGGCCAAAGCTGGTAGTCGCCGAACGAGAACTGAAGTCCGCCCGTCGCACTGACGGTGGAGCCTGCGGCCAGGTTCTCGGAACCGGCCCCAAGCTGATACGGGGCGAACTCAAACACCTCCGGGTTGCCGTCGTACACCAGAATCTCCGGGTGTCCGTCCACCCCCGGATACGGCGCCCCGGGCTCGACGAAAGCGCGCTCGGGCTGGAGTGTGATGGCCGTGTCACCCCACTTGTTGGTGGCTCCGGTGACGAGTGCGTCGACCACCTGCACCAGCATGCCCTCGAACCGCTCGAGGTCCGGTACCGGCGTTGGCGTCGTGGACGGCGTTGTCGCGTCGAACAGCACCGGATCTGGGACCGGCTGAGCGGTGGCGAGCACGGTGATGTTGCTTGGGTTGGCGATCTCAGTCATGCCGTAGTACTCGACGACCTGACCTGTAACCTCAACCAGGTCGCCCACCACCAGCGAGTGCCCCGCTTCCACTTGCACCCAGAGCCCGTCGGAGGTCATTGGATCGCCGTCGCCCGGATCCGTTTGCAGGAAGAAGCCGTCGCTGCGAGAAGCAGTGACAACGCCGGTGGTCGCTACCCGCTGGTACTCGAACGGGCTCGAGAAGCCTGATCCCTGGATCTCCCAGATCTCGGCCGGGGTTGCGACGATGCTGCACCCGGAGAACGCGCTGCCGTCGATCAGCGTGCCGGGCGAGAACAGCGCGCCGGCCGAGCCCGTTGCCGTGCTGTGCTTGACGTAGGCGCCGCCGCTGATGTCCGGATCGAGGGTGATCGATTGATTGTCGCCGCCGATCGAGCCGTAGGTGGCGCCGGTGACGAGGTCTCCATCGGCTGTCCGGAGAAAGACCGTGTCGCCGCCGTTGTTCAGGCCGAGGCCGCCGGATGAGGCCTCCTGGACGACGGCTCCGCCCATCTCGCCGATGATCGGGCCGTCGCCGAAGACGACGATCGTGCAGTCGGCGGCAACGACGCTGCCCGGAGGGAATGTGTGCCGCACCGAGTAACCATCCGCCAGAGTCCAGCCCGACAGGTCCTGCTCGGAGCCGGAGACGTTGACCAGCTCGACGAACTCGTCGTCGGCGGTGCTGACGCTGCCGGAGCCGTTGGCGTCGCCGTCGTCCGGATCCGGGTCGGCATGAATCTCGTTGATCACCCAGCCGCTGATGCCCGGCGCCGGAGTGCCCGGCTGCCATGTGGTCGAGAGGTTCTCGGAGGTCTCGTCGTTGCCATCGAACCCGTTGCCGCCGCTGGCCGTCTCTGTACCTTCGGAGATATCGATCCGCAGCAGCGCCACGTCCGCGAGCAGCGGCGGGAGCGTGTCCTGCGTCGCTGCGGCCGTGTCATCCGCATAGGCGGTCGTAACGGCGTCGCCGTCGGGACCGTCGACCGTAAGCCCGGTCTTGTCGACCGCATCCTGCCGGTCGCCCCAGACTACGTAGTCGAGGTCAACGACGAGATCGGATGCGCCGTCCCAGAAGTAGAGCACGAGCGCCTCGCCGTCGCCGCGCAGCTCGCCTTGACCGTTGATCGAGCCGGAGACCGCCTCCACGAGATCCGGTACGCCATCAGCGACGCCATCCTCGTAGAGCTCGAAGTCCGGGGCGACGCCGAACTGGGCCTGGAAGGCGTCCGAGCCGTTGATCGCGACCACCAACGACTCGCCGGGTCCGAGCGACGATCCATCGGGAAACCGCGCGTTGAAGTCGCCGTTGCTACCGCCGCCAGCTCCGCTTCCGTTGACAACGTTGACGTAGGCGTTGCCGACATCGGCTAGGTAGACCGTGGCCAGGTTGACCTCGACATCGCTGGTGTTGAGGAGCTCGACGTACTTCGCGGCGAGCGTCGAGCCGCCGTGGACGATCTCGCTGAGCAGAAGCTCACGTGCCGCGACCGCTCCCTCACCGGGTGTTGGAGAACGCTCTGCCCAGGTGACAGCGAGGTCCTCGGAGGTCTCGTCGTTGCCGGTGATGCCATTGCCGCCGCTGGCGGTCTCACTGCCTTCGGTGAGGTCGATCCGGTGCCAGCTGGTCGAGGGATCGTGGCCGTCGCTGGCGATGATGATCTGGCTCGCGACGGGGGTGTCGTCGAGGTACGCCGAGGTGACGTCGTTACCATCATAGGCGCTGTCGATGACCACTCCGGTCTTGTCTACCGCCTCGGCGGTGTCGCCCCATAGCACTCGATCCAGGTCGGCCACCAGGTCCGATGCACCGTCCCAGCTGTACAGAATGATGACCTCGCCGCCGTTGGTCAGCCCGCTCGGCCGGGGACCGGACGGCAGCGCGATCGAGTCGGGGAACGCTGGCAGCATGTCCGGGACCGCGTCAGCCGACGCACCGTCCTCGTACAGCTCATAGGTGGGGAGGATGCCGTGCTCGGAAATGAAGTTATCCGAGCCGGTGATCGCCACCGTCTGGTACTCGCCAGGACCGATGGTGGCGCCGCTCGGGAACCGGGCGTGGAAGTCGTAGTAGTCACCGCCACCGGCGTTGGCGCCGGTCACGATGTTGTAGTAGTAGCTGCCGCCCGCCGCGTAGGTCGCGTCCGTCAGGTACGCGTTGGTGAGATCGATCGGGCTCGATGTCGGGTTGTGGATCTCCACGAACTCGCCCTCTGTTGGGGTGACCGCCAGCTCCGTGAGGAGCAAATGGTCGCCAGCGGCGAAGACGGAGGGTGCGAGACAGCAGATGACGACGATCCATCCGAACGTTGAAACGAGGTGGCGTTGCGGCATGGTGTGTTCCTTTCCGCGCTGGCGCGTCGCGGCGCCGCGATGATCGGCGGTATGCGTACCGAGCGGATGGTACAGCGGCGCGAGGTCGCAGTCCAAACCGAGCGCGTTGGCCGCAGCGAGCACAGGGGGAACCCCGGGCCCGAAACGGGCTCGTACGTAGTATCCTGCAGCAGAAGGGAGGGTCCCATGGCCCAACGGCGACAATGGCATGCAGCGTTGATGGCAATGGCACTCCTCGCCGCAGTGTGCGTGATGACGGCGTGTGAGGACACGACACCGTCAGAGGAGCAGCGTCAGGAGATCGAGCGTGTCATACGAGGGTACCTGCACGCGTTGGCGGAGTCGTACTCGGAGGTGAGCATCGAGCCGCTCGACGGGTGGGCTGCGGACATCGAGAAGTCCGAGGTCCAACGACTCCTTCGCAAGCTCATCCAGACCACTGGCGATCGCGCCGAGGCGACGCTCCTGCAGGTCGAGATCGAGGACGTCGAGATGTTCCGTGTTGTCAACGCGAGCGCCAAGCTGACCGAGGTCTGGGATCTGCGTCGGGTCGATGCTTCCGACGGGCGTGAGATCGGCCGCAACCCGCACTCGGTGCAGCACTCGATCATCAACCTCCGCCGGATCGACGGCCAGTGGCTGGTGGTTGGCCGCATCGTCGAGGAGACTGCGGGCGGGAGCCGTTGGCGGGTGACACCGGAGGTTCCCCCGTCCGAGGAGACACCCGATTGAGCCGAAACATCGTTGTGCTCGTCGGCAGGCCGAACGTCGGCAAGTCGACCCTGTTTAACAGACTGACACGCTCCCGCCGAGCCCTGGTGCACGATCTGCCAGGGGTGACGCGAGACCGCATCATCGCCGAGGCCGAAGGTCCAGAGGGCGTTCCGGTGACGGTTGTGGACACCGGTGGGCTGCTCCTGGAGGGGGGGGACGCGTTCGTGCCCCTGATCCGGGCCCAGGCCGAGTCCGCGCTGCGCAGCGCCTCCGTCGCGGTGCTGCTGCTCGATGGGGCGACCGGTCCCGTGCCGGAGGACCAGGAGATCGCACAGTACCTGAGGGCCCTGGAGGTCCCAGTGGTTCCCGTGGTCAACAAGGCCGATCGGGCGGATGTGAACCTGCAAAGCCACGAGTTCTTCCGCCTGGGGCTCGGTGAGCCGGTTCCGGTTTCCGGCGAGCATGGGATCGGCATCGACGAGCTTTGGGATGCGCTGGCGCCATACCTGGGGATCGACGAGCAGCCGGAGGAGGGTGTCGAGGATGACGAGGACTCGTGTCACGTGGCGATCATCGGGCGCCCGAACGTGGGCAAGTCGTCGCTGCTCAACCGGGTTGTGGGCGAGGAGCGGGTTCTGGTCTCGGAGATTCCGGGGACGACTCGCGACGTGGTGGACGTGGTCCTGCAGCGTGGTGAGCGCACGTACCGTTTCGTGGACACCGCAGGGATCCGGAGGAAGGGCCGGACCGACCGCGGCCCCGAGGTGCTGTCGGTTGTCATGGCCCGTCGCCAGATTGAACGGGCCCATGTGTGTGTTCTTGTGATCGACGTCACGGAGGGTATCACCCGTCAGGATGCTCATATAGCGGGATATGCCTGGGATGGGGGACGTGCATTGGCGATCGGGATCAACAAGTGGGATCTGGTGGACGACCGGGCCGAACGACGGGCCGAGATCCTCGATCAGATCGCCCAGGGCATGAAGTTCGTCCGCGATACGCCGGTCCTGTTCTTCTCGGCGAAGACCGGTTCGCGAGTGGACCGCCTGCTGCCGATCATCGATGCACTGTCCCAGCGGCACCGTGCCAAGCTGCCATCAGCGGAGCTGAACAGAGCGGTACGCGCAGCGTGGGACCATCAACCTCCGACAGGAACGAGGAGGCAGGAGCCCAAGCTGTTCTATGCGACGCAAGTGAACAGCTCGCCCCCGACCGTTCGCCTGTTCACGAACCTGTCGGAAGCGGTCCATTTCTCCTACCTCCGTTACATCGAAAACTCGATGCGCGCGGCGTTTGATTTGTCGGGCGTGCCGTTACGCGTTACTATCAAGGGCAGAGGACGCTAGGAGCATCGATGGTCTTCTTTAACTACGCCCTGCGGAAGCTGAACGCCAAGATCGTCTACTACGGTCCTGGTCTGTGCGGCAAGACGACGAACCTGCAGTGGATTCACGACCACTACGAAGGCGGTCGCCGAGGCAAGATGCTGTCGCTCGCCACCGAGGGCGATCGCACCATCTTCTTCGACCTGCTGCCGATCGATATCGGTACGATTCGCGGGATGGAGGTGACGCTCCAGCTGTACACCGTTCCCGGTCAGGTGCATTACAACTCGACACGCCAGCTCGTGCTGAAGGGTGCGGATGGCGTGGTGTTCGTGGCCGACTCTCAGCGTGCCATGGCCCAGTCGAACGTCGAGTCGTGGCAAAACTTGAAGGAGAACCTGCTGCTGCAAGGCATCGAGCTGGCCAGCTTTCCGCATGTCGTGCAGTTCAACAAGCGAGATCTCGCGGATCTGCTGCCGCAGGAGGAGATGAACGACGCGATCAACGAGTACGATGCCCCGATCTTCGATGCTGTGGCAGTTGAAGGGATCGGCGTTCAGGAAACTCTCGTTGGCATCGTCAAGCTCGTCATGCGGGCACTTCGGGAGCGGTACGACCAGACGGCGCCGGGTCAGTCGGCTGGAGGGCCGCGGATGCCCACGGCGGCCGGCGCGCCGCGGGCGCCGGTCGCACCCTCTGCGCCGCGGGCGCCCAGCGCTCCGCAGGCGCCGCAGGCGCCGAGCGCTCCACGCCCGCCGACGGCAGCCGGAAGCGGCGTTGCACCCCCGGCCGCCTTCTCGCGACCGCAGGCGCCGGCGTCTCCGGCCGAGCCCCCACCGAAGGCACCAGCCGCCGAGGAGTCTCCAGCGGCGGCGCGACCCGCCGGCGAGGAGTGGGTGACGGACGAGCTGGACTCCTCCGACTGGAAGCGCCCGTCGCGTGTGTCGGCGCCCGAGGACCAGACGCTTGTCCGCAGGTACGGTGAACACGAGGAGCGGGAAGCAGAGCCGAAGCCGGAGTCGCCGCTGGTTGACGAGCCGACGGCGGTGAGCGGAGACGAGGGCGATGCCCTCGAAGGCGTGACCCAGGATGTGGGTGGAGCATCGGGCGACCGTGAGGATGCTATGGCCGCCTTCGAGGATTTCGGGGGTCGTGAGGTCGACGCCGCAGCAACGGTCTCGATGCCGGCGGTCGATGCGGAGACGGGGGGCAACGCCTTCGAGCCAGCATCGGCGTTCGAGATCAGCGATGAGGAGGTCGTTGAGGAAGCGAGCTTCGAGGTGGCCGAGGAGGATCCTGGCTTCGAGGTGCTCGACGAGGAGGACGCGGGGCCCGCAGCGTTCGACCAGCTCGGTGAGGAGGACGTCCCCGAGGCGTTCGAGGTGGAGGACGAGCCGGCCGAGCTCGAGTTCGCCGTGCTCGACGAGGGCGAGGAAGACCCGGCTCTTGCAGACACGGTGGAGGAGCTGCCGGCATTCGATTCAGAGCCGGAGGATCGAGACGATACCGAGCCCCGTCGCCGAAGCCGCGTTGGTGAGGCGTTCTCCAAGGTTGCTGCGCGCTTTGCCCCGCGGCGACATGACGAGATGGAGGCCGAGGAGTCGGAGTCGATGGAAGCTCCGGCCAGCGATGAGCAACTGGCTGAGGCGAGCGATCGCACCGCGCCGCCTGACGTGTCGGCCGAGCCACCCGACGAGGACGAGTCAGAACCGTTCGCGACCGTGGAGGCCGAGGTGCCGCCGGCCGGCCGCGGGGCGACACTCGCCGCTGAGCAGGACGACGACGCGTTTCTGCGCAGCCTGGGTGTCGAGAAGCGTGCGAGGTCCAAGACGGCGCCGCCGCCCGCCGAGTCGCCCGCCGCGGTTCCGGTCGACGAGGAGCCAGACGAAGGTCCTCGAGATACCGTCAGGGTTGCGATGGACCAGCCTGCTGCACGACAGAGGTCTCGGGCGCCGTTTGTCGTCGACGACTCGGACCCGTTCGCAGACGAAGCCGCGATGACCCCGGAGCTGATGCCGCGGGAGGGCGAGATCGTCCCCACATCGGCGGAGATCAGAGCGACCGATCAGGGCAACAGCCAGCTCAAGCTCCGTCTCGAAGGGAAGGGCGCCGTCGCCGAGTACGGGCAGATGCGCGAGCTGGATATCGAGGTGCCGGTGCCGAGCGGGTGGGTTGGAGGCCAGAAGGTGACGCTGCAGCTCCGCTTGACGTTGTCTCCGCGCGAGGAGGACGAATGAGCTTGCCGGAGCTTCCGGAAGGCCAGGATCAGTTCAAGCTCAACGAGGTGTGCAAGCTCGCCAACGTGCAGCCGTACATGCTCCGGTTCTGGGGTACGGAGTTCGCGCAGCTCGAGGCCTCCAAGACGGGGACCGGCCAGCGACTGTACTCTCGCGACCAGGTGTTTCTGATCCTGGAGATCCGCCGTCTGCTGTTCGATGAAGGCCTCACCATCGCCGGCGCGCGCAAACGGATCGGGGATGCCTCCGCCGAGGAGGTCGCCGAACGGATCCAGGAGGAGATGGCGCAGGCTCCAGAGCAGCCGAGCCAGCGTCCGATCGTTGAAGCTGCGAACGACGAACGGGTCGAGGAGCTCATGGAGGCTCTCCGTTCGATCCGCTCGGAGCTGCACGACGTGGTGAGCACGTTGCGCTCCGGATCCTCCGCCCAACCCGACGCCTGAGGGGCCACACACCGCAACGGTTCGTGATCCGATCCGATGGTCACACGCAGCGTTCAGCTCCCGATAGGACCGCGGACGTCCCGTCCGCAGCATCGAGCATCCAGGGAGGTCGGATGCGGACCAGAGGTCCGCG
>CAZEJK010000142.1:0-2428 GCA_964512045.1 uncultured Thermoanaerobaculia bacterium | reverse complement strand
TCCCGTCCGCAGCATCGAGCATCCAGGGAGGTCGGATGCGGACCAGAGGTCCGCGTTCCGTGCAAGGTCGGCAGCTAGGCGGTCGGACACCGTTCAGCCCCCGATACGACCGCGGACGTCCCGTCCGCACGATGGCGCCTGCAACACGGCCCGATGCGGACCAGGGGTCCGGGGTCCGAGGATGGCCTTTTTGCCCCACAGCAGAACGATAGGACCGCGGACGTCCCGTCCGCAGCATCGAGCATGCAGGGAGGCCCGATGCGGACCAGAGGGCCAGGATCCGGCTGGCGGGCCCTGCGCCGCGTCCCGGCCCCCGTCCCGGCCCACGGCCTCCGTCCCGGACGCCGGAAGCCGAACCACGAAGCGCCACGCATCGGCTCGACGGGCTACTCGCCAGCCTGTTCTCCACCCTTCAGATACCTCTCGAACCAGCTCACCACCGCTACCCCAGCTGTGATCCGGTTCGACGTCTTGCGGAATCCGTGGCCCTCGTCCGGGAACAGCACGTACTTCACGGGCACCCCGCGCTTCTCGAGGTTCTCGACAACCTGCTCCGCCTCCACCACCGGCACGTTCGTGTCGTTGGCGCCGTGCAGCACGATGGTCGGCGCGATCACCTCGTTCACCTTGTGAATCGGTGAGAGCCGGCGCAGGAGGTCGGCCTCCGTCTCTGGATCTCCATACTCGACGGTGGAGATCGCCGCCATCCACGGCTCGGTCTGCGCGAAGAACGTCTCGAAGTTCACCACTCCGAACAGGTTCGCCCCGGCCGCGAACATCTCCGGGTACCACGCGAGACCGGCCATGGTCATGTACCCGCCGTAGGAGCCGCCCATGATGCCGAGACGGTCGGGATCGGCGATCTTCTCGGCCACCAGGTACTCCACCGTCGACTCGATGTCCTTGATCCCATCGAACCGCAGCGCACCGTTGTCCAGGTTGACGAACCGCTTGCCGAAGCCGGACGAGCCGCGGACGTTGGGCGCGAACACCCCGATGCCGCGGGCCGCCAGCGCCTGGTAGGTGGAGCGGAACCGGGGGCGCTCCTGGCCCTCGGGTCCTCCGTGGAAGCTGAGGACGTACGGTGCAGGACCCGACACACCCTTCGGACGGTAGAGCCATCCGGTCAGCTCGATGCCGTCATGGGCAGCGTACCCGTGGAGCTCCGGTCGAACCAGCGCCTCAAGGTCGATCCCGGCGTGGGGGCTGTGGGTGACCTGAAGGAGAGTCCGCTCGGCGATGTCGAGCACCCACACATCCTGCGGTGCAGCAGCACCGGACAGGGTCATCGCCAGTAGCCGCCCGTCACTCGAGAGCTCGAGGCTGCCCGCGATCTCCGCGGGAAGCTCGGGGGAGGGGATCCGCTCCAGGCTTGGCAGGGCCACCAGCTCGAGCTCGCTGCGACCAGCCACGTTCCACAGCAACGCCGCCAGCTGCCCGTCGGGAGCGATCTCGAACGACTGCAGCTCGGCGTCGTCGCGCTCCACCAGGACCTCGATCGGACCAGGGGCTTCGCCTTCGAGCTGTACGCGCGCGAACGCGATCCGGTCGCGGCCCGCGTTGGACGACAGGTACACCGTGGCGCCATCGGGCGAGAACGTTCCGCCACCGAACGACCCGGGTCCCTCGTGGGGCGTGAGCAGCTGCTCCTCACCCGTGGCGAGCTTGCGCAGGTAGAGGTTGTTATTGCCCCGGCTGACCATCCGCGTCAGCACGACGTGGGAGCCGTCAGCGCTGATGTCCGTGATCGAGCCGATCCCGGGGTTCTCCGCCGCCAGCTGCAGCTCGCCGGCCCTCACGTCGTAGAGGTACGCGTTCATCGTGGCCGGATCGGCCTGGTTGGACGACAGTGCCAGTCGCGTCCCGTCCGGACTCCAGTCCCCCAGCCAGTTTCCGGTGGTGCCGCCCGCCGTGATCCGGCGCAGCTTCTGGCCGTCCGGGCGGACCAGGTACACCTGCTGGTTCATTCCGCCGCCGGGGGCGAGCGAGAACGCCAGCAGCGCTCCGTCCGGCGACCACTGAACCGAGCCGACCTGGTCGTCCAGTGCCGTCACGAGGCGCGGCCAGCCGCCCTCGCTGTCGACGATCCACACCTGCGGGATACCGTTGAGGTCCGACACGAACGCCAGCTTCGAGCCGTCCGGCGAGAAGCTCGGCGACCAGCACGAGCCGACCTTGGCCATCCGTGCGACCTCGTCCTCGAGCGTGGCGGCGCCGGCGCCGATCGCAACGGCTCCGATCAGTAGAGCACTCAGTACGAATCGCGAAGTGGATATGGACATGGACATGTGACCTCCTAGTCGGCGACCTCGATCAGCTCGAGCCGGCTGTTGGCCGTGCTGTTCAGGGTCGTGCGCTGTGGCCGGTCGATCGTACCACGCAGGCTCTGGTCCGCCTCGGCGGAGCGGAGAAAGCCCTGCCGAGCGTC
>CAZEJK010000141.1:0-13301 GCA_964512045.1 uncultured Thermoanaerobaculia bacterium | reverse complement strand
GCGCTCCGATCCGGTTGTGGCGGCCCGCGTCTCGCGGGCCGGGTGGGTGGGAGCTTTGCGCCGTCGCGTCTCTGCGTTCCTTCTTCTCGCGCGCGGAAGCACCGGGGAGACTGGCGTGCGTCGCCTCGACCGACTGCGGCGCGTCAGATCAGCTCGAAACCTTCGAGGTCGAAGTGCCGGTCGAACGCAAACGCCCGATCGATCCGCAGCTGGCGCATGCACGCGAACGAAACAGCGTCCACCAGGCTGACGCCGTGCGGCCGATCGGCGAGCAGGTCCAGGCCGCGCTCATGGAGAGGTCGATCCACCCACTCCACCTCGAGCAACGGAGCGAAGCTCCGACGAAAGCCGAGCACGGCCTCACGACCAACCCTGCGCCCGAGCAGCGCGTACGTCTCGACGAGCACGTACGATGTCGTCGCCAACGCCGCACCGTCCTCGCGCAGCCTGGCAAACGCACCCGCCGCGTCCCCATGAGCCTGATCGGACGCCACAAGCAGCGCGAGGATCGCACTCGTGTCGACGAAGACCCGGCTCACTCGAACGCCTCGTCCAGGTAGTCGTCGTGCCTCTCGGAGAGGTCGCTCGCACCGTCTCGGTCGCGGAGCGTCCCGACCAGCTCGGCAGCGCGCGCGTAGCGTTCGCGACGGTCCTCCGAGTGCTCGTCCAAGTACCGCATGACGCTTCGACGCACTGCCTCGGCGATCGACACACCCTCCCGCTGCGCCAGCGCCCGCAGCCGCCGGTGCTGCTCCTCGGTGAACTGAACCTGGGTTCGCAGCATCATCTGGTCCCTCGCATCGTTCCACTCTCAATGTAATGCCAACATAATGTGATGGCAACCGTCGGCGCGCGAACCGAACGGCGATGGTCTCGCCCGCAGCGTGGCTCCGGTGTACGATGGCACTTCAGTGGGGCTGCTGCCCACTCACGGTCCCGAAAGCGAGGTCCAATGTTCGCGCTGCTGATCCTGTTCTTTGCCATCTCCATCGTGTTCTCGTTCCTGTGCTCGATGTGGGAGGCGGTGCTGCTGAGCATCACGCCGACGTTCGCGCGCATCAAGCTCCAGGAGGGCGCGCCGATCGGCCGCCATCTCGCCAGCTTCAAGGAGAACATCGACCGGCCGTTGGCGGCGATCCTGACGCTCAACACCATCGCGCACACCGCCGGCGCCATCGGCGTCGGCGCACAGGCCACGAAGATATGGCACGACAGCCATCCGATGATCACCGCCTTCGCGGTGCCGGTGGTGATGACCCTGGCGATCCTGATCCTGTCCGAGATCATACCCAAGACCATCGGCGCGAACTACTGGCACAGGATGGTCGGGTTTACCGTCGGATCACTGCGCATGATCATCGCGGTGCTGTGGCCTTTCGTGCAGATGAGCCAGCTCATCACCCGCACGCTCAACACCGGCCACGTGCACACTGTGCTTTCGCGCACCGACTTCCTGACCATGGCCGAGATCGGCGCCGAGGAAGGTGTGTTCGACCAGGAGGAGTCGGCGATCATCGCCAACCTGCTGCGGTTCCATGCGGTTCGCGCCAAGGACGTGATGACCCCGCGCACCGTGCTGGTGACCGCCCCGGAGGCCATGACGCTGCGCGAGTTCCATGAGCTGCACCCCGACCTGAGGTTCTCGCGAATCCCCGTGTACGCCCAGGACAGCAAGGACCGGATCACCGGCTACGTCCTCAAGGACACCGTGCTCGACTCTCTCGTCCGGGAGAACAACGGCGCCGAAGCGGTCCGCATCGGCGACATCAAGCGCGAGATCCTGGTGGTGGCGGAGACGTTCCCGATCCCCGATCTGTTCGCACGCTTCATCCGCGATCGCGAGCACATCGCCCTCGTCGTCGATGAGTTCGGCGGTACCGCCGGGATCGTGACGATGGAGGACGTGATCGAGACCCTGATCGGAATCGAGATTGTCGACGAGATGGACCATACCGAGGACATGCAGCTGCTCGCGCGCCGCAACTGGGAGCAGCGGGCCCTCGCTCTCGGGCTTGTGGAGCCCACAACCTCGCCGCCGACCGCCGCTGAACCTCACGGCTCCGACGACGACCCAACGTAGACGCAGCCCCATCTGCCACCTGCAGCCCGGAAGGCTGCCCCACCAACGACCCTACGGACCGGTGCTTTCCGAACGCTCCTCGAAGAACCGGTCCGGTCGGCGCCATCGCTCCGGCGCTGGCGGCTCGGGCTTCAGCTCGACCGGGTGTGCCTCGAGGAGGCGCAATGCCTCGTCCACGGCCGCCTCGAGCTGCGGATCGTGGCCGGCGATAACCGGCGCCGGATCATTGCGCACCTCGATGTCCGGCGCCACGCCGATCCCTTCCACCGCCCACTCGCCATCCACGTCGAAGAACCCGCCGCGCGGCGCGACGAACCGACCGCCATCGATCAGCGGTGGGGTATCCCAGGTGCCCACCAGACCACCCCACGTCCGGGTACCCACCAGCGGTCCGATCTCCTTGAACCGGAACAGGTACGGTAGCAGGTCGCCGCCGGAGCCGGCGCGCTCGTTGATCACCATCACCTTCGGGCCCCAGAGGCCGGCCATCGGCTGGGTAAACGGCTCATTGTCGGCCGCACGGGAGTTGAAGTAGCCGGTCAGCTCCCGGTCGAGCACCTCGATGATGTAGTCGGCCGCCGAGCCGCCGCCGTTGTTGCGCTCATCGATCACCGCGCCCTGACGATCCTGCTGGGCGAAGTACATCCGGTTGAACATCTCGTAGCCGCCACGCCCCGTGTTCGGCAACCAGACGTACGCCAGCTTACCGTCGCTGAGCTCGTCGACCCTCTGCCGGTTGTCCTCGACCCACGCCCAGGTTCGCAGCCACCGCTCACTGCGAGCCGGTGTCACCACGATCTTCCGCGCCCCTTCGTCTTCGGGCGTATCGTTGACCGTGACGGTGATCGTCCGTCCTGCTGTGCCTTCGAGCAGCCGGTACGGGTTGTCCGCAGCCGTCAGCTGCTGACCGTTGATCGCCAGCAGGTAGTCGCCCTCAGAGATACCCATCCCCGGCTCGGCCAGCGGGCCGCTGAGCTCGCTCCACCGGTCGCCGCGGAGCAGGCGCGCAATCCGGTAGTGGCCGGCTGCGACCTCCAGGTCAACGCCGAGCAGGCCGGTCTCCGGGTCGGTCAGCTCCGGGTAGTCGCCACCACGGACGTACGAGTGGCCCACCGCCACCTCGCCCGAGAGGATATCGAGTAAGTGGTTGAAGTCCGAGCGGTGGTTGACGTCGGCCAGCCACGGCTCGTACCAGCTCCAGACATCGTCCCACGGCGCACCGTGGACGTTGTCGACGTACAGGAAGTCGCGCATGAACCGCCAGCCGTCGCGCAGCATCTGCGCCCACTCGGCACGCGGCTCCACCTGGACTCGGAGCCCGCCCACCTCGAGCCGCCCCTTGGACGGATCCACTGGCCCCGTGCTGGCGATAACGGTCCACTGCTCTGAGCTCTGATACAGCAGCTTCGACCGGTCAGCGGACGCCACGAGCACCTGCGCCCTCTCCACGATCGTCTCGGGCTCGCGCTCGGCGAGGCTGTAGCGCACGACCTCGAGCTGCGGTCGCCGCCAGACGCCTCCGGGCGGCGCCTCGGCGGGTCTCCTGAGCACGAGCACTGTGCCCGCCGGGCCCTCGATAAGACCCACGTACTCCCGCGCCGGCAGCCCCGGCGCCGTCACGATCCGGTCTGCGATGCCCGCGAGGTCGATCACCACCTCCGGCGGCTCGTCGCCGCTGCCCTCCTCTCCGTTGCCGGGCTTCCCACCGTCTCCGCCCTGTGACGAATCGGCGCTCTCCTCACCGCCGTCCTCCGCCGACTCCTCATCGGAGGTCGGCAGGAACGGTGACGGCTCGTCGGCGTCCAGCACCGCCACGTGCAGGCTGCGGGTCACCGGACGGTCGTAGGAGGTCATGTCGAGCCAACCGGTCCTGAGCCCCACGTCGGTGGAGCCGAGAAAGTACAGCAGCTTCCCGTCGGCGTCCCACACCGGGGTGATCGCATCGGCCATGCCGTCGGTCAGCTGATGCGTCTCGCCGGAGGTGGTGTCGTAGATGAAGATCGCCCTCAGGAGGTTGTCGAGCCGCTTGGCGTAGGCGATCCAGCGGGAGTCTGGCGACCACACCGGGTTCAGGGAACGTTCCGGATGCGCGTAGCGGTCGCTGTCGGCGTGGGTCACCTCTCCGGAAGCCACGTCCACCACGAGCAGGCGGTAGTCGGTGTCGGTGAACGCGATCTTGGTGCTGTCCGGCGCCCAGCGGGGGACGAAGTAGAACGACGGATCCTCAATCTCGATCCGTCGCGCATCGTCGCCGAACTGGTCAGAGATCACCAGCGCGTACTCGCCGCTGGCATCGTTGAACCAGGCGATCCGCTCTCCGTCCGGCGACCATGCGGCGTGGCGGTCCGCCACACCCGGCGTGCGCGTGATGTTGCGCCAGCTCCCATCCTCAACTGGTACTGTGAACAGCTCGCCGCGGTGCTCGAACAGCGCCCGCTGCCCGGTGGCCGACAACCGCGGGTTGTCGAGCTCGGACGCCGGGACCTTCTCCCAGCGCGGCCGCGCCCAGTTGAGGTCGCCGGCAACATGGATCACAAGCCGCCGGGTGGTGCCGGTGGCCGGGTTCAGCTCGTGCAGGTAGCCGCCCTGCTCGTACACCACGACGCCGAAGCCGGCGCCGAGGCTCTTGACGTCGAAGTCCGCGTAGAAGGTGCGTTGCTCCTCCTCACCGGTGGCCGGGTCGTACGACCAGACGTTGGCGGCCCAGTCGCGCTCGGAGATGTAGTACACCACCCCGTCGAGCCAGACCGGCGCCATCTGCCGCTCACCTTCCCACGGTGGCGTGGTCCGCTGCCAGTCGTCTGTGGAAACGATGCTGATCGGCTGCGCCTGGCCACCGCGGTAGTTGCGCCACTCCGGGTCCCAGAACCCGACCTCCTGGGTCGCGAGCATCGCCCCGTCGGCGCTCATCTCCCCGGCCCACGCTTGCGGCAGGGCCAGCGGCTGCGGCAAGCCGCCGTCGAGGGACACCTCGTACAGCTGCCACTCTCGCGTCGGCCGCCCAGCTCGTCCGGAGCGGAACAGGACGCCGCCGTCCGCGCTCCACCCCTGGACCACGTCGTCCCCCGGATGCCAGGTGAGCCGCTGCGGCTGGCCACCGGTCGCCGGGACCACGTACACGTCCTCGTTGCCGCCGTACTCGCCGGTGAACGCGATCCAGCTGCCGTCCGGCGAGAACGCCGGATCGGTCTCGGCGCCCTCGCCCGAGGTCAGCCGCACCGCATTGCCCCCGTCGCGCGGCGCCAGCCAGATGTCGTTGGCGTGCACGAACGCGATCTGCTCCGGTCCCACATCGGGATCTCGAAGCAACCTGGTTCCACCCTCATCCGCCGCGATGGCGGGGAGCGCCACCGTCACAGCCGCCACGGCCAACAGCACACACGCCCACCGGTTTGACGAGCACGACTCACGTTCCATCGGAAGATCCTCCCTCAGACATGTCTCCGCACCGGACGGCGCCGGTGCGACTCGGTCGCAGCTTACGGTACACCGACCGGGAGCTGCTTTCCAGACTGTACGCCGATTGCCGTCGCAGGTTGCACCAAGCCTACCCCCGGGCACCCGCCGCCTGGCAGATCACATCCATCTACTCTTTCGTACGGTTGACTGCATAAATTTGATCAATGACTGTTGATTAAATTTGACTTACTCCCTATCCTTCTGGGTATGGAGACGATCTTTGCCCTACACAACACACACTGGGACGGTCTCGACACTTTTCTCAAGGTCGACCCCCAGCTCAGGACTCTCGCTCGCCAACCGATTGTCCACGAGCCCCGACTACTCACCGAGCTCCCTCGGCACCGCTCCGGTATCTACACACTCGGAGGCGCCCGCCAGATCGGCAAGACGACACTGCTGAAGCAGTGGATGGCTCGCCTCCTCAGCGAAGGGATCCCTGCCGAGAGCATCGCCTACGTGACCGGGGAGCTCATCGATGATCATCATCGCCTGGTCTCCCTGCTCCAAGCCCAGCTCGCGAATATGCCCTCTCGAGGACCTCTGTTCTTCATCCTCGACGAGGTGACGTATATCCGAGGCTGGGAGCGCGCAGTCAAGTACTGTGCGGATGCCGGGTTGCTCGACCGCGTCGTTCTGATGGTCACGGGCTCCGACCTGACAATCGTCCGTGAGGCGCGAGCACTGCTCCCCGGAAGACGAGGCGAGGCCGATCGAGTGGACTATCATCTGTACCCGGTGGACTTCGCGAGCAGCGCCGCTCTCACCGCTTGCCTCAGCGAAGAGGAGATCTCGACCCTGACGGAGGGCAGCACGAGCGGAATCGACGACTTGAGCGAGGAGTCCTGGGACCGGATCGAACGGGCGCTCGAGCTCTACCTCGTCCATGGAGGCTTCCTCACAGCGATGAACGACCTTGCAGCCAACGGGCGGATCCGTCCGGCGACCTTCACCACATACAGCGACTGGATCCGCGGTGACGCGCTCAAGCGCCGCAAGAACGAGAGCTACCTGAAGGAGATCGTTGGGGCCATTCTCCGACGCACAGGAAGCCAGGTGACCTGGAACGCATTGGCTCGTGATCTGTCCATCGACCATCCGAGTACCGTGGCAGACTACGTACAGCTGTTGGCGGATATGGACGCTGTGTTCATACAGCCTGCGCTCAAGGAGAACGTTCTCACGGCAGCGCCGAAGAAGGCTCGAAAGGTCGTCCCCACTGATCCGTTCATCGGACACGCCATGCGCAGCTGGATCCAGCCCGTTCCGGACCCTTTCACAGAGCAGGTCCTTCCAGCCTGCAATGACTCTGAAGGCACGAGCACACTCGTCGAAGCTGTCGTGGTCACACACGCTCGGCGGTGGTTCCCGACCTACTACATCAAGGCCGAGGGCGAGGTCGATCTCGCACTCGTCGACGAGGGCACCTTCTGGCCGATCGAGATCAAGTGGCGCTCGCAGAGCCGGCCCAAGAGTCTCAAGCAGATCCGCAAGTATCCGAACGGCATCGTCGCAGCACGCTGCCGCCGCCCTCACCAGCTGGAAGGGACCCCGGTGCTACCGTTACCCGTTGTGCTGTGCCAGCTGTCGGCAGGACGACGGCCGGGCATCATCTGATGCGTTCGGCACTGACTCTCTCACCCACTCCATCAGACTCCGAGGCCGCTAGTTATGCAGACACAACTGTTCGCGCTCGGAACCGACAACCCCTCGGAGCAACCCCGGACGAGGCCCCGGCCCCGCCAGCCGGATCCCGGCTCTCCGGCCCCCGGCGGACACCACGCTTTCTCGAAGATGTAACAGTCGTGACTCGTTCACGAGCACGACGCCGCAGGTTCGCCTGGGCTCAGGCTCCGCCGGCTGCTGTCTGCGCCTCCGCCACCACGTAGATGGCGCCGTTCACTATCGCTTCCAGCAGCTCCTTGGACTCGTGCTGGTTGGTGGTTGCCGCGACCACCAGGTCGAGCTCCGGCACGTAGGTCGCCGACGTGCACCAGTAGCCGGTATGGCGGTAGAGGAGATGTCCGGCGTGCTCGTCCACCCAGACCCCCATCCGGTAGGCGCCCGGCTCGAGGCTGCCGGCGTCGGCGTCTGCGGCGAGCTGGAGGCCCGCTGGCGCGCGCAGCATCTCCTCCAGCGTGGCCGGGCTACGGAACACGCTTCCTGTGAACAGGGCCCGCATGAAGCGCGCCATATCGCCCACGGTGGCCACGATGCCGCCGCCACCCCAAAGGTCGAACGACGGATCGAAGCCGGAGACGTCGTGCTCGCCGTGAAACTGATGCGCTCGCTCTCGAACGCCTTCGGGCCGCGGCTCGAGGGTCTCGAACCAGCTCGCCCCGAGGCCGAGCCGCTCACGGCCGAGCGCTCCCCACACCGCCTCGGCTAACGAGCCTCCGGCGACCTGCTCGAGGATCTCGCCGAGGAGCACGTAGCCGGTGTCCGAGTAGCGGTACACCGTTCCGGGCTCACCCTGGATGGTGCCATCCTCGATGCACAGACGGACCTGCTCCGCGCGGGTCCACCGGTGCTGCGGATCGGCAAAGATCGCCTCCGCAAACCGGTCCGTCCCATGATCGTCCAACCCGCTGGTGTGGTTGAGGAGGTGACGGACGGTGATGACATCGGGTCGGTACCCGCCATCACGCAGCAGCGCGAGGAGCTCCTCCGGCAGATACTGCTCGATCGGGGCGTCCAGATCCAGCAGCCCATCCTCCCACAGACGCAGCGCCGCCGCCGCCACGTAGGTCTTGGTGTTGCTGGCGATCCGCACCGGATGCGCAGGCGTCATCGCCTCGCCGGTCGCCGGGTCGGCCAGGCCGGTCGCTCCGTCCCACTCGATCCCGAGACGATGGGAGCCCACATGCACCGCCACACCCAGCTCATGGCCGTGCGAACGCACGGCGTCATCGAGCATCGACTGCAAGGCCGTGTCCACATCGCCCGCAGGCCGTGGACTCTGCGGCTGGCACGCCACGGTCACTCCCCCAATCACCAGGACCACCACGATCCACGCTGCAGAGTGCATGCTCATCAGACCTCCCCGACTCGGCCGCCTGCGAGCGTACCGCGATTGTCGTCGGCTGCCCAGAGGTCTGTGTCGAGTCTGTTGCGTCGTCAAGAGCACCTCGCGACGCGCGTCCGAGCTTCGACAGTCCCCACATCGAGCTCGTTTCCTGGCGTTCGCAACAACGGGGCCGACGGCAGAGTCGCCGTCGGCCCCGGCTGAAGGAAGCGTGGTGGTCTCGTCTAGAAGAAGCGGTACTCCACGGTTGCGACAACGGTCAGCGGCTGTCCGTACGAGCCCTGGAGGATCCCGAACACCGGGATGTTATACCCGCTGTTCAGGTACTCCTTGTCGGTGAGATTCTTGCCGGTAATACCGATGCGCCACTTGGCGTCGGACGACAGCCAGGCGACCCACGCGTCAAGCAGCCCGTAGGCATCTTGCGTGATCGGCTGGAGCGGCTGGGTCGGGTTGAACGGATCCGGACCGCCCTCGTTGGTCAGCACCGTGTCGTCTCGATAGGAGTAGCCGACGCTGCCGGTCATCAAACCCCCGAACGCCGGGAAGTCGACGTTGAGTCGCAGCGCACCGGTCAGCTCGGGTGCGTTGGTGATCACCTGAGTGTCGACAAAGCCGTCGTTGTTCTCGTCGAGGAACTCCACGTCCTTGTCCAGGTAGGCGAGAAATCCGCTCAGCCCGAACCACGTGTCGGAGTTGTAGGCGTACTCGAGCTCGGCGCCCTGGATGGTCGCGTCACCGGCGTTGAGGAAGTTGCCGAAGAAGGCGTCGTCGACGCCGTCTCCGTCCGAGTCGTACGAGGTGAACGTGCTGACCTGGATGTCGGTGTAGTCTCCGTGGAACAGGGCACCGTTGAGGACCAGTCGGCCGCCTGACAGCACCGACTTGACGCCCACCTCACCCACGGTCATCACCTCGTCGTCAAACGGCTCCGCGGACTCGGGGAAGAACGCCGACTGGGCGCGGACGTTGTAGCCGCCACTCTTGAAACCGCGGTTGGCCTTCACGTAGCCCATCACTGACGGGTTGAACTGGTACTCGAGCCCGATCTTGGGTGCCAGCGAGTCGAACGTGACGTCGTCCTCGAAGTCCGCCAGCACCAGCAAGATGTTCTCGTAGGTATCGTCGGTGTTGAGCACGTTGAACGCCCGGCCGGCCTTCTTCTCCTCGGTTGGGCGGAGGCCCAGGTTGAGGCTCAGGCGGTCGGTCAGGTCGATGTTGACGTCGGCATAGATGGCGTACGACTCGGTCTTCATGTCGCCGTCGGTCGTCGTATAGGTCGGGAACGGAGCGAGGGTCGAGTCGATTGCGGTGAACGTCGCCTTGACAGTGCCGCCGGCCTTGCCGTCGAAGTAGTACAGCCCGAAAACGCCGTTCCAGCCGCTGTCTCCGTCGTACACCAGCTGAAACTCCTGCGTCGTCTGGTCATCAAAGTACACCGGCGACGAGTCGACGATCGGGTACGGCGTCGTGTCAAAGTCGATATTGTTCAGCGTGTCCGTCTCCCGGTACGCCGTGATCGACTTGAACGTGAGGACATCATTGATGTCCCAGGTCGCGACCAGCGAGTAGCCGGTCGACTCCACCTCGTTGAGAGGTTCCAGGCCGCTCTGAGTGTCGAACAGGTCCGGCAGCGGCGGGCACGCCTCACCGAGCAGGAACGGACACAGGTAGTTCGGCGCGAGTCGGGTGAGTCCGACCGGCTCGGAGTCGTCCTCGGTGCGGTCGAAGTCCACCTTGAACGAGAGGTTGTCAGTCGGCAAGAAGTCGAAGGCCAGCCGGAACGCCGTGGTGTCCTTGTCCGACACGTCCCGATCGAGGAACAGGTTCTCACCGTAACCGTCCCGTGTCAGCTTGGCGACCGCGACCTTGGCGCGCAGCTTTCCGGGCACAATGGGCCCGCTGAGCCTGGCCCGGACCTCCTGGGTGCTGTAGGAACCTCCGGTCACGCTGATGCTCCCCTCCGGAGTGTCTGACAGCGGCTTGGTCACGTACTTGATGGCGCCGCCGATGGTGTTCTTGCCGTACAGCGTGCCTTGAGGTCCACGCAGCACCTCGACGCGTTGGACGTCGTACACATCGAGCAATGCGCCCTGGGGCCGAGCGACGTAGACGTCGTCGATGTACAGACCGACCCCGGGGTCCACGCCCCACAGCGGGTCGGACTGCCCGACGCCGCGCAAGAAGGCCGTCAACGTGGTCGACTGGTTGCGGCCCTGATAGATCGACAGATTGGGGACATAGCCCTGGAGCTCGGAGATGTCGGAGGCTGCAGAGTCCTCAAGCTGCTCACCCGTAACCACCGACACCGCGATCGGGATCTCCTGGACATTCTCCTCGCGCTTCCGCGAGGTGACGATGATCTCCTCCATGAACCTGGGTTGCTCGGCTTGAGCGGCGGCTTCTTCGGTCTCGGCTACCTGGTCGGGATCCTCCTCCGGCGCCTGCGCCATCACCGGCACGGCCAGCCCGAGAGCTACCGCGAACACCACAAGATGGACGCACCACAATCGCTTGAAACTCATCGTCTCCCCTCCTTTCTGTGGACCCTCCCGGTAGCCGCGGTCGTCTCGAACCGTGGCAGCACACCATGGCGGAAGATCCGAATGAACTCCTCGACGGCTTGGTCGGCCCGCATGCCGAAGTGCATCGGGACGCCAAAACACTTCTCGACGGTGTAGAAGTAGAAGAGCCACCGGGTGGCCACCATCACCGCAACCACCGGGTCGACCTCACCGAGACGGCCGGCGGCACATCGCTCCTCGAAGCTCGCCTGATAGGCCTCAGCGAACCGGTCGGCCATGGTCTCGTAAAACGGACGGATGTGCTGACCCCGAAACTCGATCACGTCGATGAAGACCAGCATGATGTACTCGGGATAACGCTCCACAGCCTCCTCGATGGCGGCCGCCATCTCCTCGAGATCGTCCGGGAAGTCAGCCTTGCGGAACAGCTGCTGTAGCCGGCTTTCTGGGGCCTCGAGCACCTCCCAGTAGTAATCGATCAGCCGCTGGAAGATGGCTTCCTTGGATGGAAAATGGTGGTAGAGGTTGCCGACCGACAGCCCGCACTCGTCCGAGATCTGGCGCATCGAGGTGGCGCCGTAACCCTGGCGAGAGAACAGCTTCAGGGCGGCGTCCAACATCCGCGCCACAGCGGCCTCGGATCTCTCGGCCTGGCGTCCGTTGGGACTCACTTGGGCTCCTTGCTGATTGTAAAAACCGAACGTTCGTTTTGTAATCTAGTGCCGGCCCGCGGGGTTGTCAAGTCCAGTCCGTAGATCGACTCCGGCCGGATCCGCGTTCGAGCCCATCGCCGGGCCGCCCGGGGCAGCGGCACGCAAAGGCCACTCCGGTTCCCATGCAACCATTGTCAAGAGCGGCGAGGGCGCCGTCTCACACCCAGTACCAGCTGCTGAAGCTCTCGGACCTCAGCTGCCTCGCTCGGGATCGACGGCTTGCCGGGAACCACGCCAGCTCGCGTCCGGCACCGTCCGGCGCCCGGGCGGAGCGGGCTCGGACGCCCCGCAGGCCAGCTCTGTGAACCTCGACTCCGATAGGTTGGCAGACGCTGTGCGGTATCAACTCGGCACCTTCATCCAGAGGATACGTGGACGGCAGACCCACCGCCGCCAACCCCTCCAAACTGTGAACGTCCACAACCTCCTGACGGAACGGAAGGGTCGCGAGCACCAGCACTGGTCCGGTGTCCTCGCACAGGTCCTCCGGCTCGTAGGGCCAGCCTTCGATGAACGTGCGAATGTTGCAGCGGGCCGTCGCTCGATCCTCGTTGAGATAGAGCGTCAGATGGCTTTGGGGAGGGTTCCAGCGTCCGCCGCGCTCGGCAGCGAACGAAGGATCCAGGGGGTCGTCCCAATCAGCCCGGGCGACTCGAAACCACACGTGCCCGTTCGGGAGGAGCTCGGTGCGCATCAGCCGTGGGCGTTTTCGAAAGCGAACATCGCCCGACACGCCTCGAGCACCTCGCGCGTGCTCCCCGCTGCGACCATGTCAATGAGCGATCTGCCTCCCTGGAAGGCAGCAGGCCGGCGCACGACTGTGGGGATACGATCGCGCTTCAGATGGCGGACCAGAAGGTCCGTGGCTGCCGCCAGATCGGCCAGCGCCCTGAGCTGAGCTTGCGGGGCACCGTGGCGACGCCACTTGCCGATCGCCTGGCGGGACACGCCGAACAGCCGCGCTACCTCGCTCTGACTGAGGTCCCACACGTCGAGGATGCGATCGATGTCGATCTGTGATCGGTGACGATCCAGTGAGCGCTGGAGCTGTCTGAGCCACGCCTCGTCCGCGCTCCGAACGAGGAGCTCGGCGGCCTCTTGCGGATCCAGGTCAATGATACTTGCGGTCTCCGTGGTCACGGCACCCTCCACCGCAACCATATGTCAATCGCAACCTTTTGTCAACCTTGCGTCGTGTGAGCTCACTCGAAGCGACGTCCCGCGCGGGCTGACCTGACGTGCATCCGCTTCCCAATCGCAACATGCTCCCCTTGGATCGACACTGTCGTCGCGCGGGCCGACTCCGGACCGGTAGCGAGTAGTGTGATCAACACGGTGTTTGCAAGCCCTGTGGTGCCGTACTCTCGCTCTACGAGATCAACATTCGGGAACCGTTGGTGCAGCACCTCGGGGTCGTAGGTCACCTCGAACAGGCCATCACTCGGCGCCACCTGCCCCTGGTACTCGGTGTAGCCCGTGGTCGCGTCGCGGAACACCAG
>CAZEJK010000140.1:0-13346 GCA_964512045.1 uncultured Thermoanaerobaculia bacterium | reverse complement strand
GGAGGTCAGGCGCGACCTTCGAGGTGTTCGAGGCGCTGGTGTTTCGCGAAGGGGATGCTGGCGCCGGAGGAGGTGCCGGATGAGCCGCTGGACGCGTCGGGAGCTGATCACCGTCCTCGGCGTCGCGCCGCTGGCCGCGCGGTGTGCGCCGGCAGCGGACACGGCGTCCGCTGCACCACGGATCGCGATGCCCGGCCGGCTGGGTCTGGCTCGACTGGCGCCGTTGCCCTCGGTCACGCTGGCGCCGGTGGCGGCGCGCGAGGCGATGGCGGGCGCGCTGATGGCGGCAACGGCCACGGGCTCGCCGAAGGCCGCTGCGGGGCTGCTGTTCCGTCCCGAGGACACGGTCGGGATCAAGCTCAACTGCCTGGCGGGTCCGCGTCTGTCGCCGCGACCGGAGCTGGTGACGGCGCTGGCGGAGCTGATCACCCTGGCCGGTGTCCCTGCGCATCGGATCGTGCTCTTCGAGCGCTCGACACGGGAGCTGGAACGAGCCGGGTTTCGCGGTGACGGACCGTACCGGACAGTGGGGATCGACCGGGATTGGGACCGCGACATCGTGACGTCGGGCGAGATCGGTTCGTGCTACGCACGCGTCGTCACCGAGCGCTGCACGGCGCTGGTGGGGTTCGGAGTGGTCAAGGACCACGATCTGGCGGGAGTGTCGGGGAGCTTGAAGAACTGGTACGGCGTGATCCATAACCCGAACAAGTACCACGATAGCAACTGCAACCCCTACGTGGCGGACGTGGTCCGCCATCCGTACGTGGCGGACAAGCACCGGCTCACGGTCCTTGACGGAGTGACCGCGCAGTGCCACGGCGGTCCGGGGCTGCGCAGCGAGGAGCTGTTTGATTTGCACACCGTGCTGGCCACCACTGATCCGGTAGCGGCGGACGCGTGGGCGTGGCGTCAGCTGGATGCCGAGCGCAGGCGGCGAAAGATGCCGACTCTCGAGCAGGCCGGACGGGCGCCGGGCTTCATCGCCACGGCGGCGAGACACGATCTCGGCGTCGCCGACCCGATGGGGCTCGAGGAGGTGTGGGCATGAGCGATCTGGACAGGCGACGGATGTGCGCCCTGGTGGCGGGAGCGACGGCGGCAGCGGCGCTGTCGCCGTCCGAACGGGCGTGGGCCGGCTTCTCGATCCGGCCTGGGCAGCGGGTGCGAGGCGAGCTGCCGGCACGCGAGGCCTCCTGGTACAGATCGTTGGAGGAGGGACGGGTGGAGTGCCAGCTGTGCCCGCGCGCCTGCCAGGTCGCCCACGCCGAGCGGGGGACCTGCGGCGTGCGCGAGAACCGCGACGGGACCTACATGACCCTGGTCCACTCGCTGGCGTGCAGCCTGCATGTCGACCCGATCGAGAAGAAGCCGCTGTACCACGTGCTGCCGGGCAACGACGCCCTGTCGTACGCTGCCGCGGGCTGCAACGTCGAGTGCAAGTTCTGTCAGAACTGGGAGATCTCGCAGTTTCGCCCGGAGCAGATCGAGTCGGTGTGGATGCCGCCTGAGGCGATGGTGCGAGCCGCCCGGCAGCATCGGACGCCGTTACTGGCGGCCACCTACTCCGAGCCGGTTGTGTTCTGGGAGTATGTGCGGGACGTCTCTGCGGCAGCACAGGAAGCGGGTCTGCGTTCCACGGTCGTGTCGAACGGTTACATCGCGACCGAGCCGCTGGCCGAGGTGCTGCCCAGCCTGACGGCTGTGAAGGTGGACCTCAAGGCGTTCACCGAGAGGTTTTATGAGGAGATGGTTCGCGGTGAGCTGAAGCCGGTGCTCGAGGCGCTGGAGACCATTCGCGCCGCCGGCGTATGGCTGGAGATCGTGGTGCTGCTGATCCCGACGATGAACGACTCCGAGGGCGAGATCCGCGATATGGCCAAGTGGATCGCCGGCACCCTCGGCACGGAGGTGCCGGTGCACTTCACTCGGTTCCATCCGACCTACCGCCTGACCAACCTGCCGCCGACTCCGGTGCCCACCCTCGAGCGGGCGCAGCAGGTGGCCCGTGCCGAAGGCCTGCAGTACGTGTACCTGGGTAACGTACCGGGTCATCCAGCGGAGAGCACCTACTGTCCGTCGTGCGGTGCCCGTCTCATCCATCGGTTGGGCTTCCGGATCCGTGCGAACCGGATCACCGACGCAGGGCACTGCCCGGAGTGCGATCACACGATCCCCGGCGTCTGGAAGTGACCGAACGGCGCAGCCCGCGTCCGCGTTGGACCTGGTGAGAACGGTCCTGGTTTCAGTCAGATCCACTGATGCGCGATGGCAACAACGCGCGGCTCAAGCCACATATCGGGTGCTGTGCCTGCGAAAAGGCTTGCTCCGTGCGACCTCTTATGGCACTCTCGTATCAGTTCTTCGGAACAACGAGGGGTCCCGATACGCTGTAACGCGCACTCGGGAACGGGAGGCAGGTTCTTCGCGTGTGGAGGCAGTTCCGTCGCAGCTGCGGCAGTGTGGATGTTTTGACCCGCACGACCGACGGCGGGCTCATCCGGCCCACGGTTTTCGGGGCGACGATGGCGCCGACGAGAGCCGATTGTCTGTGTGCTGCGGCTGCTCTCCACGTCCCAGCGCCGCGGCCGGTGGACGAAGGCGGGGATGGCTGGCGTCCTCCGCTTCCGGCGTCCAACCGTGCGTCCCGCCCTTGCGACAGCCTGATCTCGTTCCGGTCCAGGACCAGCACACTTCCTGCACACGGGTTGCATGGGGGTGCACTGGCTCCGATTCGCAGGTCGAGCCACGATCACCACCGATCCGGAGACCGGCGGTTGTGGTCTGAGCTCCTCAAAAGAAGGGAGAAGAGAATGCGAGCGTCCAAGTATGTGGTGGCTGTGGTGGTGATGGCACTGGCGTTGCCCGCCTTCGGCCAGCCAGAGCCCGTACAGACAACCCGTGACGAGCTCGGTGTCTGGTACATCGAAGGCGGGTCGCTGTACGACGTGTTCGAGGCGATGGGCTATGCGGTGGCGACCGACCGCCTGTTCCAGATGGACCTGTTCCGCCGCCAGTCCCGCGGCACCCTGTCGGAGCTGTTCGGCGCCGAGCTGCTCGGTATGGAGTTTCTCAGCGGTGACATGTTCGTCCGCAACTTCATGTACTCGGAGGATGAGCTCACGGCGCTGTTCGATGAGCTCTCCGAGGACGGCCAGACGATCATCCAGGGCTACGTCGATGGCGTCAACCGGCGGATCTCCGAGATCTACGGGAACTTCATGCTGATGCCGTACGAGTACTGGATCGGCAGCTTCTTTACCGTGTTCGTCGAGGGGCTCGGCTACAACATCCTGCCCGAGCCATGGACGGTCGAGGACGCGGTGGCGTGGCTCGCGTTGCTGCAGCGCAACTTCGACCCAGAGGGCCGCGGCGGTACCGGCCAGCTCGATAACGCCGTGCTCTTCCAGACGTGGGCACAGGTTTACCCGCAGGAGTTCCTGGCGATGTTCTCCGACATCCGCTGGCTCAACGACCCGGCGGCGCAAACCATGATCCCGTTCGAGGGTGAGCCGCCGCTGGCCAGCGCCCAGCAGCATCAGCTCGAGAGGTTCGCGGAGAACCCACTGCCGGATCTCGGCGACGTGGCCGCGCGGATCCGCTCCGGTTTCGAAAACCAACGGCAGACCATGGAGGCGCTTGGCGCCCGGGTGAAGATGGGCAGCTACGCCTGGGCGATCTCGGGAGACAAGACCGCCTCGGGCAACCCGATCGTCTACTCGGGGCCGCAGATGGGCTTCTCCACTCCGTCGATCGTCACCGAGGGCTCGATCCGTGGTGGCGGCCTCGACCTGTCGGGGATGACCGTTCCCGGCATTCCGCTGATCATCATCGGGCGGACTCCACACCATGCCTGGTCGATGCAGGTCGGCCACGCACACACTCTGGACTGGTTCCTGGAGGCGCCGCAAAGCGTTTCCTTACACCGCATGGAGACGATCCATCCGGCCGGCGGCGACCCGGTGACCTTCCCGGTGTTCCGCAGCCCGCACGGTCCGATCATGGAGCCGTTCCCCTACGATCCCGACAACCCACCGCCGATCATCGTGTCGTACGCGTACTCTCATTGGGGACGCGAGGCCAAGAGCATCGAGGCGTTCTTGAAGCTCGCCCGTGCCACCAGCATGGCGGAGTTCGACGAGGGGATGGAGCAGATCGCGGTCAGCCAGCACTTCACCTACGCCGATCGTGACGGCAACATCGCCTACTGGATGTCAGGCTTCGATCCGATCAGGGCGCCTGGCGTCGATCCGCGCCTGCCGCAGATCGGCGACGGCACACAGGAGTGGACCGGCGAGCGGCGTCCGCGGGTGCACGCCTCGAACCCGGCCCAGGGCTACTTCGGCGGCTGGAACAACAAGGCGTCGATCGACTACATCAACGCGCCGCAGAGCGCCTACTACGGGCCGTTCCACCGCGCGCACGTGATCGACGAGTACCTGTCGCAGGCGGAGGACCTCACCTATGAGGAGGTACGCGATCTGGCGTTGAACATTGCCACGACCTCGAGCTTCATGGGCGGTGGCACCACCTGGTCGTTCGTCGCCGAGGCGTTCACCGACGCGGTGGCGGTCAACTCGTCGCCCGAGCGCGACGCGGCCATCGCCATGCTCGAGGCCTGGGACGGGCACTTCGTCGCCGGCGGTCCGGCCGCCTGGCGAATGGGCGAGGACCGAGCCGACGCCTGGGTCCTTCAAGACGCATGGATCAAAGAGGTGCTGCGCCTGGTCTTCGAGGATGAGTTTGCGGCTTCGGGGCTGAGCTGGAGTGCAGAGGACACGTCGATGCTGTTCAACGTGCTGCTGCGTGCTCTGGCCGGCGCCGACGCACCGCTGCCGACCTTCTACAACTGGTTCCAGGATCGGCTCGGAAGCGGCAAGCCGACGGCGCCCGACGAGATCATCGTGCTCGCGCTCGACAACGTGCTCGCTAGCATCGGCCCCGGTCCGTACGGCGCCGAGCGTGGCCGCATCGTGTTCGGTCACAGCTTGCTCGGGGCACTCGATCCCGTCATTGGCTCAAGCTTCTCGGCGCTCCACTCGATGCCGTTCTCCGAGCGCTCCACCTACGCGCACGTCGTCGAGTACGGCAGCGTAGGTCCGGTGCGTATCGAGAGCATGTTCCCGCTCGGCGAGTCGGGCACGTTCCTGTTTGCCGGCTCGTTCGTGCCGATGATCGATCCCAACTACTTCTCAATGGTGCCGGTGTACGATCCGTTCATGCCGAGATCGTTCCCGCTGTTCGACTGACGAGGGTGCGAGAACGCCATGAGCTTTCAGCGCACTCGACCCAACTGCACGAAGGATTGGAGAAGGAGCATGAGTCGAGCTTTGGATACTCATCGGTTTGTGCGGAGATGGCCGCCTACCGTTGCTTTGGTCGCGACTGCCGTCGCCGTCCTGATCGTGACGCCACAAGTTGGCGCAGTCGATCTGTCGTCGTCCGACGGGACGTTCCGTCTCAACCTGGACACCACGATCTCCTGGGGCGCCAACATGCGCGTCGAAGATCGTGATCCATCGATTATCAGCCCGTTCGAAGGCGGTACCGCGTGGTCGGTCAACGGCGACGACGGCAACTTGAACTTCGACGAGGGTGAGCTGTTCAGCAACACCGTCAAGGCGACGGTGGATCTCGGGTTCTCGTACGAAGGCTGGGATACCCATCGGGCCGGGTTCTTCGTCCGAGGCAGCTCGTTTTACGACTTCGCCCTCGAGGATAGCTGCTGCGAGCGTACCGAGCTCACGGAGGAAGCCCTCGACTGGGCGGGCAACCGGACCGAGCTGCTGGACGCGTATCTCTGGTGGCAGTTTCCGGTAGGCGAAGGAACCGGCCAGCTGCGCGTCGGCCAGCAGGTGGTGAACTGGGGCGAGAGCACCTTCATCCAGGGTGGTCTGAGCGTCATCAACCCTGTCGATCTGTCGGCGTTGCGCGTGCCGGGCGCCGAGCTGCGCGAGGCGTTCCGGCCGGTGGGGATGGTCTGGGGCTCCCTCGATCTGACCCGGAACCTGTCCGTCGAGGCGTTCTACCAGTACGACTGGGAGGAGATCGTCGTCGATCCGCCGGGCACGTACTTCTCGACCAACGACTTCGTCGGCAAGGGCGGAGAGTACGTGTTCCTCCAGTTCGCGAGCTTCGCGGACACCGGAGAGCCGCCTTTTTACGCCCAGTACCCGTTCGAGCACCCGTTCATGAGCGTGCCGCGAACCTCGACCGTGCGCGCCAAGGACAGCGGGCAGTACGGTATGGCGTTCCGGCTCTACCTGCCGAGCTGGAACGGCACGGAGCTCGGCTTCTACTACCTCAACTACCACAGCAGGCTGCCGATCATCAACGGCATCACCGGAACCGTCGCTGGCGCCATGAACGGCGAGAGTGCCGGCGCACAAGCAGCGCTGGCGGTGTATGCGGCTCTGGGGGTGCCACCGGGGGTGGATCCGGCGGTCGACGCATTGGCGGCCCAGGCGGCATCTGCCACCGGGCTGGCTGTGTATGCGCAGACGGCGAACTGGTTCACCAGCTACCCGGAGGACATCAAGCTCTACGGTCTGAGCTGGAACGCGCAGCTCGGCACCTCGGGCATCGCCTTCCAGGGTGAGGTCACCTACCGGGAGGATGCTCCCTATCAGGTGGACGACGTCGAGCTGCTGTTCGCCTCGCTCACGCCGATCAGCGCATTCCTGGCCGCCAACAACCAGGTTGCTCCCGGCGGAGTGGGCTTCGAGACACAGATCGACGGCTTCCGCCGGCTCGACTCCTCGCAGCTCCAGTTCACGCTCACCAAAGCGTTCGCCAACGTGCTCGGAGCGGATCAGGGCATTCTCCTGACCGAGCTCGGCTTCAACTGGGTCTTCGACATGCCGTCCAAGGACGAGCTCCGGTTCGAAGCGCCCGGTACCTACACCAGCGGCAACCCGATCCACACCCAGGTCGGCGCGCACGTTGGCAAGGAGTGGGAGCGCCCGGAGCACTTCGCCGACGACTTCTCGGCAGGGTACCGGCTCGTCGGCCGTCTCGACTACAACAACGCCATCGGTGCATGGAACCTGTCGCCGCGGTTTGCGTGGCAGCACGACGTTGAGGGGATCTCGCCCGGCCCTGGAGGCCCGTTCCTGGAGGGCTTCAAGTCGTTCTCGGTCGGCGTCTCTGCCGACTTCCAGAACGCGTGGCAGCTGGACCTCAGCTACACGATGTACACAGGCGCCGGCCGCTGGAACCTGATCAACGACCGCGACTTCGTCGGCGGTTTCGTGAAGTACTCGTTCTAAGGACAGGGAGGCAAGATGAAGCGCACGCACACGATGATCATTCTCACCTGCGCGGTCGCGCTCGCCGTCGGAACGATGGCGACCGTCTGGGCAGGAGCATCACCCGAGGAGATCGCCAAGCTCGGCACCACACTCACCCCGATGGGCGCCGAGAAGGCCGGTAACGCGGACGGCACTATTCCAGCGTGGGAAGGTGGTATCACGAGCCCTCCAGAGGGGTACGTGCCGGGGGAGCACTACGTCGATCCGTTTGCGGACGACGAGATCCTGTTCACGATCACTGCCGAGAACATGGATCAGTACGCCGACAAGCTGACACCCGGTCAGAAGGCCATCTTCAAGGCGTACCCCGATACCTACACGATGCACGTCTACCCCACGCGGCGCAGCGCCTCGTTCCCGCAGCGGATCTATGACAAGACCAAGGAGATCGCCGCGACAGCCCAGCTCACTGGAAATGGCAACGGTGTGACCGGGGCGATCAACGGCATCCCGTTCCCGATCCCGTCGAACGGGCACCACGTGATCTGGAACCACCTACTGCGCTACCGCTCCGACAGCGCTGCTCGGACCGTCGGGCAGGCGGCGCCCACCCGCAGCGGCCGGTACACCTTGGTCCAGTTCCGCGACGAGTTCTACATGCAGTACAGCATGGCGGGCAAGACCGAGGCCGATCTCAACAACCGGATCCTGTTCTTCAAGCAAGAGGTCATCGCGCCAGCGCGCCTGGCGGGTGGGATTCTGCTGGTTGCCGAGACGATGAATCAGGTCAAGGAGCACCGCAACGCCTGGGTGTACAACCCGGGTCAACGTCGCGTGCGTCGCGCCCCGAACGTCGCCTACGACAACCCGGGGACGGCCGCTGACTCGATGCGGACCTCCGACCAGCTGGACATGTTCAACGGCGCTCCCGACCGGTACAACTGGGAGCTGGTGGGCAAGCGGGAGATCTACATTCCATACAACGCCTACAAGCTGCAGGATCCATCGGTGAAGAACGAGCAGATCTTGACCCCGTTGCACATCAACCAGAGTCTCGTGCGCTACGAGCTGCACAGGGTCTGGGTTGTCGATGCCACGCTGAAGGACGATGCCCGTCACCTCTACAAGCGGCGTACGTTCTACGTCGATGAGGACAGCTGGCAGATTGCGGCGGTGGACCAGTACGACAACCGCGATCAGCTGTGGCGGGTATCCGAGGCCCACATCATCAACTACTACAACGTTCCCTGCGTATGGACCTCCCTCGAGGTCCACGTGGACCTGCAGGCGGGCCGCTACCTGGCGATCGGGCTCAGCAGCGAGAACCCGCCGTACGAGTTCGGCATCGAGCGCACCCTCGAGGACTACACGCCGGCAGCCCTGCGCCGTGCAGGCATCCGGTGACCTTTGGAGATGGGCGACCGGACCAGCTCGGTCCGGTCGCCCGGTTTCGTGACTGTGATTGCGTGCCGGTTGACCGAGACCTTTGAGGGAGATCGATATATGGACTCGTACATACAGCTCGTCCCCAGAGACCTTCGAGCCTGGCGGTTACGGCGAGCACCCGCGGTGCTCCTCGCAACAGCTGCGATGGTATGCCTCGTGCTTTCGCCGGTGCAGGCCGATGACGAGGAGCCCCAGTGGTCGGTGATCAAGCCGCTTGCCGTCCGCTCTCTGATTCTCGATGTTGCCGCAGTCGATGGACGTATCGTGGCGGTGGGAGAGCGAGGCCACGTCCTCATTTCACAGGACGTTGGCGCATCGTGGACACAGGTCGCGGTACCGACACGCTCGGCGCTGACCGGTCTGTGTCTGATCGATGCATCACGCGGCTGGGCAGCGGGGCACGATGGTGTGATTCTCAGGACGAGCGATGGCGGTGTCTCCTGGGAACGGGTGCACTGGGCTCCCGAAGAGGAGGCGCCGCTGTTCGACGTGTGGTTCTCGAGCCCGCTCGAGGGGTTCGCGATGGGGGCCTACGGTACCTGGTATGTGACCGAGGATGGCGGATCCAGCTGGCTGTTCGAGCCGATCTCGGACGACGACTCGCATCTGCACAAGGTATCCCAAGCCGACGATGGGCGGCTGTACCTGGCCGCTGAACGGGGGATGCTGTATCGCTCCGATGACGGTGGGGCGAGCTGGATCGAGCTGCCGTCACCGTATGAAGGCTCCTTTTTTGGGGCCCTTCCGGTACGCGGCGACGAGGTGCTGGTCTTCGGTCTCCGTGGCCACCTGTTCCGCTCTGAGGACGCTGGGGAGAGCTGGGCCGCCATCGACACCGGCACCACCACGATGCTCACGGACGGTGTCGTCATGGACGACGGCACCGTTGTCATCGTGGGCCTGGGAGGGACTGCGCTCGTCTCCGCTGACCAGGGTCAGAGCTTTGTCCTCACGACCACGGGCAACCGCCAGGGCATCAACGCCGTGGTGGAAAGTGCGCCCGGGGTTCTGACGATCGTCGGCGAGTTCGGCGTGCGAACGCTACCGGCGGCAGAGCTCGTCGAGCCGGGCCGCGGTGCGGAAGGGGAGGCGGGACGATGATCGCGCGACTGGAGAATCTGGTGTTCCATCACCGTCGCCTGGTGGTGGCTCTGTTCGTTGTGCTCACGCTCTTCATGATCTACCAGGCCTCGCAGCTGCGGATCGATGCCGGCTTCGCAAAGCAGCTGCCGCTCGAGCACGAGTACATGAAGACGTACGTCGAGTACCGTGATGCCTTCGGCGGAGCCAACCGGGTGGTGATCGCGCTCAAGGTCCCGGACGGAGACGGGGACATCTTCACGCGCGAGTTCTTCGACGTCTTGAAGCGAGTGACCGACGACGTGTTCTTCCTCCCGGGGGTTGATCGAACCCGTGTGATGTCGCTGTTCACCCCCAACGTCCGCTTTACCGAGGTGGTCGAGGACGGAATCTCGGGTGGGAACGTCATCCCGGCCGACTTTGACGGGAGCCAGGAGAGCCTGGAGAAGGTCCGCGAGAACCTGCTGAAGTCCGCCTACGTCGGTCGGCTGGTGGCCAACGACTTCTCGGCCGCCATCGTGTCTGCAGAGCTGCTCGAGATCGATCCCAACACGGGTGAGCGGCTCGACTACATCGATGTCGCCGGACAGCTGGAGCAGATCCGTGAGCGGTACTCCCACGACGAGCTCGGCGTCGACTTCGACTACCATATCATCGGCTTTGCCAAGGTCATCGGCGATATCGCCTCTGGCGCCACGCGGGTGGTGCTGTTCTTCCTGGTGGCGTTTCTCATCACCTCGATCTTCGTCTACGTCTACTCGCAGAGCTTCAAGCTGACAGTGATTCCGTTGGCTGCCTCCCTGATCGCGGTGGTGTGGCAGCTGGGTCTGTTAACGGTGCTCGGCTTTGGCATCGATCCGATGTCGATTCTCGTGCCGTTCCTCGTGTTCGCCATCGGCGTGAGCCACGGCGTCCAGATGGTCAGCGCGTTCGGATCGGAGGTGTACGAGGGTGCTGACAGCGTGAGCGCCGCGCGCGCCACCTTCCGCCGTCTGCTGGTTCCTGGAGGGATCGCGCTGCTGTCGGACACCATCGGTTTCATCACGATCATGCTGATCGACATTCAGATGATCCAGGAGATGGCGATTACCGCCAGCCTCGGTGTCGCCGTGATCATCCTGACCAATCTGGTCCTGGTCCCGGTGCTGCTCTCGTACACCACCTTCGATGAGATCTACGCGCTCAAGCTCAAGCGCCGTCACGAGCATATGGACCCGGTGTGGAACTGGCTCGGTCGTATTGCCGAGACGCGCCCGGCGGGCGTCATCAGTGCTGTGGCGATCGTGCTGCTCGTCCTTGGCGGCTGGCAGGCGGGGCGCGTCAAGATCGGCGACCTCCATCCCGGAGTGCCGGAGCTCCACGCCGACTCCCAGTACAACATCGATACCGACGTGATCACTGACCGCTTCTCCATCGGTGTGGACGTGATCACCGTCATCATCGAGTCGGATCCGCAGGCGTGCACCGAGTACGAGATCATGAGCGCCATCGACGACTTCGAGTGGCACATGCGCAACGTCAAGGGCGTCCAGTCGGTGTTCGGGATCGGTGGTATCGCCAAGGTGATCAACGCCGGGTGGAACGAGGGCAGCCTCGAGTGGCGAGAGCTGCCACGCAACCCGTCCACAATGGCGTTGTCGGTCACCTATATCGACACCAGCACCGGCCTGCTCAACTCCGACTGCAGCGTCATGCCGGTGTACCTCTACACCCTCGACCACAAGGCCGAGACGATCGAGCGGATCACCAGCGAGGTCAAGGCCTACGCCGCACTGCACGGATCGGAGAAGCTCCGCTTCCGGCTGGCCTCCGGGAATGTCGGCGTCATGGCAGCGACCAACGAGATCGTCTCCGCCGCTCAGTTCCCGATGCTGATGTGGGTGTTCGCAGCCATCATCACCCTCTGTATGCTGACCTTCCGGTCGATCAAGGCCACGGTGTGCATCGTCACGCCGCTGGTTCTCGTATCGATCTTGGCGTACGCGCTGATGGCGATGCTGGAGATCGGTCTGAAGACCTCCACGCTGCCTGTGGTGGCGCTCGGCGTCGGCGTCGGTGTGGACTATGGGATCTACATCTACAGCAGGTTCCGCAACTTCTTGAAGAACGGGCTGTCGATCCAGGAGGCGTACCGGAACACGTTGACAGTCACCGGCAACGGTGTCTTGTTCACCGGAATCACTTTGGCGGTCGGCGTCGCAACCTGGATCTTCTCGCCGCTGAAGTTCCAGTCAGATATGGGGCTGCTGCTCACCTTCATGTTTCTTGTCAACATGTTGGGAGCGATCCTCCTGCTCCCTGCGCTGGCATCCTGGTTACGCCCGAAGGCGTAGCAGCCTCGGGGCGCCGGTCGGTTCGCCGGCCGGCGCCTCTTCTGCCATCGTGTTCCCAACGCGCCCGCGGGCCGCGACCAAAGCGATACTGCGAAGGTAACGGTCTCGCGACCGCGTAGCGGTACGGGATGAGACGTTGGGTATTGGCTCCCCCTCCCACCCAGTCTCACCCGCAGAAGCGACGACGCCACAGCTTGGTCCCGGTCCTGGCCCCGATCCCGGCCCGATAGCCGGATCCCGGCCATCCGGTCCCCGACGCATGCCTCGAGCCTTTGTAGATGTGGGCTCCGCGAGTCGCTTGCGGTCTGTCCTACCACGTCACCTGGAGCCGAGACAACGCTCCATCCGGGCGCACCGGTGTCCGCAAGCTGACGGCCGAGGGTGGTCGTGGTCGACTCCAGGCGGCCAGCTGCAGCTGCAAAGGGTGCTCCACACGGTTGACAGACACCGGTTATGACCTATATTGAGACGCAGTGTCGTTCGCGGGAGGGAAACCTCCGATCTGTTGAACCAAGACCAGTCGCGGAGCTTGAGCATGCGGCGGGCTCAGCTGAGGCCTCGCCGGTCTTTGCGATATCGACCAGACCCCTGGAGCCCGACGAGACGCCACCGAGGACGCTTCGCAGAAGGGAGACACCATGCGTGTCGCGAAGAGCGATGTGCCAGTGAAGATCGACACACCGAAAGCAGTTGCCCGTCAGATCACAGGGTTCGGTGATGCAACCGAGTACGGTGCAATTGGCGGCGAGCACTTCACCATGGCCGCCGGGACCGACCTGACCCCTCTGTTGCAGGGCCTGGAGCATGACATGTGCCAGGCGCCCCACTGGGGCTATCTGATTGGGGGTGCGCTGACCGTCACCTACCAGGGTGGCCGGTCGGAGAAGGTCACGACGGAGGACCTGTTCTACTGGCCTCCGGGGCATACCGTGAAGGCTGACGAGGACTCCGAGTTCGTCCTGTTCAGCCCGCAGCACGAGCATACCGCTGTGCTGGATCATATCGCCGACAAGCTCGGGAGCTAGGGACGAGCCACGGCACGCGCTACCCGGCCGGAGCGTTGGGTGCTGTGCCTGGCGGGCTCTGGCTCAGCCTATCCGAGTATCAGGAGATGCGACGGGCTGCCTTCGGGCGGCCCGTCGCGTGCTCTGAACAGCCCAGCTCCGGTCCTGGCCCCGGTCACGGCCCCGGCAGCCGGATCCCGGCCATCCGGTCCCCGGCGGATGCTTCGAGTTTT
>CAZEJK010000139.1:0-13369 GCA_964512045.1 uncultured Thermoanaerobaculia bacterium | reverse complement strand
GCTGGTCCGACCGGTCTCGGTGGCGTTGTCGGTTTGGCCGAATCAGCTGCCGTGGCGGGACCGGGTAACCCTCGGCCTGACAGCGCCGCGCGGTATCGTCGCGGCCGCGGTCGTCTCCTTGGCTGCGCGCTCCCTCGACGATGCCGGAATACCCGGCGGATCGCAGCTGGAAGGGTTGGTGTACGTGTCGATCCTTGTCACCGGCGCAGTGTCGACCGCTGTGGCCCTGGTGCTGCCGTGGGTCCTCGGCTACGCCAACGATCCGAACCGTCGGCGGGTCGTGCTCATCGGAGCCAACTCCTTGACGCAGACGATCGCCGAACGGTTCCGTTCAATCGGGCGGACCACAGTGATCGTCGATGCGGTGTCGTGGCGTCTGGACCGGTGTCGGGCGAAGGGGTGTGAGGTGGTGTGTGGCGACGCCCGAGACGCCGGCACCTATCAGGAAGCAGGGGTGGAGCGTGACTCCGTAGTGGTGGCAGCAACCACCAACGATGAGCTGAACCTGCTGGTGGCGGAGCTCGTGCATCATGAGTTCGGGGTCGAGCACCCTGTCGTCGCGCTGCAACAGCCCCCGGATGAGATGGGACGTCGTTCGCGAGCGTGGGTCGATCTTCTCGGAGAGCGGGGCGTGGACGTTCCCAGCTGGATTCGGCGTGTCGAGGACGGCGCCGCGCACTGTATCGAGATCGATCCATCCGATGAGGGCGCGATGGCCACGTTGCGCGAGGTGGAGCGGGAGTCGCCCGATCAGGTGATTCGGCTGCTGTCCGGAAACGGCGAGCAGCTGATGTTCGGGGTCGGCAACGAGAGGGTGGCGTCACGGCAGCGGCTGATCGTGCTGGTCGCGGCCGGGCGACCTGCAGAGCTGCTGGCGCCGGCAGCCCGGTCCAGCGAGTCCACCGGTCCGAACAGCGTGCGTTCGACCGAGACTGTGGTCGTCTAGGTCGGACTGGACGAGGTGCAGCTACCATAGCTCCAGGAGGTCGGACGATGACCCAGGCGCTCGGAGTCGACATCGGAGGATCCGGAATCAAGGCGGCGATCGTGGAGACGGCGCGAGCGGAGCTCGTGTCGGAACGCTTGCGGGAGCCGACGCCGCCGTCCCTGGAACCGAACGATGTGCTGCCCGCAGTGGAGGCGATGATCGACCGTTTTCCGGGCGTGGAGGATGTTGGCATCGGCTTCCCCGCAGTCGTGGAGCACGGCGTGCCGCAGACGCCGTTTACCGCTGTGCAGGTGACGAGCTGGGTCGGGTTGCCGGTGGCCAAACGGCTCGGCGAGAGCGTCGGGCGGCGGGTTGTGATGCTCAACGACGCGGATGCCGCCGGTCTTGCCGAGATGTCGTTCGGCCGGGGTTCCGGTCAACGTGGTACCGTCCTCGTGCTGACACTCGGAACCGGTATCGGTAGTGCTCTGTTCGTGGACGGCAAGCTGGTGCCCAACACAGAGCTGGGGCACATCTACCTGAAGGGTCACGCCGAGGTGGCGGAGCAGTATGCGTCCGCTGCGGTGCGCACCAGGGACGATCTCAGCTGGAAGGAGTACGCGGTCCGCCTCGATGAGTACCTGCACCGGATCGAGCGGCTGTTCTCACCGCGTCTCATCATCCTCGGCGGCGGTATCAGCAAGCGAGCTGACAAGTTCATCTCCCGTCTGACCATCCGGGCCGAGGTGGTTCCGGCGCTGCTGCGCAACGAGGCGGGTATCATCGGCGCTGCGCTCGCGGCCGCGCGTGCGTAGCTGGATGGTTGGAGCATCCCACATCTTCGAGCGAGGTATCCGCCGGGCACCGGATGGCCGGGTTCCGGCTGTCGGGGCCGGGACCGGGGGCAGGCTGCGCCATCGAAGAGGTCCTTTGGTTGCGGCCCGCGGCCGGGTCAGGGAGTGGGCAGGCGGAGCAGATCGGCGAGAGCGAACGGTTCGGGCCACGTGGGGACGTCGAGCGTGTCGCTGGGCGTACGTGGCAGTAGGAACCAGACGCCTTCCAGGGCGTTCGGTTGTCTCCCGCGGATGACGGATAGCTCCTGCGCTGGCATGTAGCCTTCGCCAAGCACAGCGGCCTGGCGACCATCCCGTGCAAACGCTGTGTCCAGGACGATGATCGCGTGGCCGGGGCTGCCTGCGCTGACGAACGCGTCGCCCGGCGCCACCGGGCCGACAGCGGGAGCAGCGGCATCGAGATGCAGCGAGCGGGTCCCCGCGTAGGCGAACACGAGGTCGAGCCATGTACGGTATGAACGGTGATCGGATGCTCGTGGCGGACCTGAGCGGCGCTGCACTTTGGAACCGTGGATCAGCAGCTGCTCGCCGGCAGTCCAGTCCCGCCATCGGATCAGATCGCCGCTCGTCAGGTGGTAGCCGGCGTGCTCGTCGCTGCCGATCGACCACAGGTACTCCGCATGCAGCCGTATCCAGGTGTCGGCGCACTGCTGGAGATCCCGGTGGCCAACGTCGAGCGCGATGATGCCGGCAGCGGTGCGAAACGAGGGTCGATTCGCAAAGGTCCGCGGTTGCTGACGCTCTGTCAGTAGCGGGAGACCTCGCAGCCACTGACCCCAGCTGCCGGGTTCCAACGTGCTGCGGACGAAGCCGCTGGGCGCGGGAAACGCGTGCTCCAGCGCGGTCACAGTGTCCGGTACGGTGCCGGAAAGCCACGGGTAGGCGCCGATGTCGACCGGCTGGACCGGTTCTCTGCCGAGGTCAGGAGAGCACGCCGTTGCCACCATCAATGCCAGCAGAAACGCGAAGGTGTGTCGTACCACGTCGCCTCCAGAGCGCTACACAGGCTCCTGAAGTACGAGTCAGCTCGGCGTCTCCGGTTCCCGAACGAACAGGACCCGTCGTGCTGTCCAGTCCACGGCCACCAGACTGCCGGTGGGCACGAAACGGTCCTGACCGAGGGTGTGGGTCAGCGTGCGGATGACTCCACCGTGGGTAAAGACCAGGTGGCGCCCGGGCTCGAGATCTGCGATGAAGTCGATCAGTCTGGCGCCGAGCTCGGCAAACGACTCTCCTCCCGGTGAGGTGAACCCGTCGAAGCGCAGGATCGCCTCGCGGATGTCGTCGTCGAGCTCGTCCCACACCGCGCCTTCGAGTGTGCCGAACTGCATCTCACGGAGCCGCTCGTCTTGTGTGGGTTCACCCCATGCCAAACGGGCCGTCTCCACGGCTCGGCTGAGATCTGACGACCACACGTGGTCGAAATGCGTGCCATCGAGCAGGGATCGCAGCGCGCTGGCCTGCTGCTGGCCGGTGGGCGTCAGAGCGACGTTGCGCCAACCGGAAAGCTGGCGGCCGGCGTTGGCCGTGGTCTCTCCGTGGCGTACCAACCACAGCTCGAGTCGATGGGCGTCGCGAGTCGCCTGGCTCACTGGCGTACGGTAGCACCGCGGCTTTCGGAAGGCGAGAGCCGCGCGCGGACCAACCGTTCTCGAGGGCGCTGCTCGTTTACAATGGGTCCGACACAGGACATCGTTGATGAGTGAGCTTCCGGCGGTCGAAGACAGGTACGAGCTGCTCGAGCGGCTGCACTCGGGCGGAATGGGAACCGTCTGGCGCGTCCGGCACCGACTCCTGGACGAGGTCCGCGTGGTCAAGGTGCTGCATCCGGGGCTCGGTGGCAACGCCGAGTTCGAGGCCCGGTTTCGGCGAGAGGCTCAGGCCGCTAGCCGTCTCAACCACCCGAACATCGCGCGGGTCTTCGACTTCACGATCGATCCTGGCGGCGGTGCGCAGATCGTGCTGGAGTACATCGACGGGGTGGACCTGGCGCGTCTTCTGCGGGCCGCGGGCCCTCCCAGCGTCGCGATGTGCCTGGCGATCGCACAGCAGGCGCTCGCAGCGATTGCCGAGCTGCATCGCAAGGGGATGGTCCACCGGGACGTCTCACCGGATAACTTCATGCTGTCCCGGGGCGAGGCGTGCGAGCCTGTGGTCAAGCTGATCGATCTCGGCGTCGTCAAGGTGCTCGATGGGGCCGGTGGCTTGACGGCGGAGCACGCGTTTGTCGGCAAGCTGCTGTATGCGGCGCCGGAGTGTTACGAGGCGGACCTTCCGGTAGACCCTCGTGCGGATCTGTACGCATTCGGGGTGCTGCTGTACGAGCTTCTGACCGGGAGCCATCCGTTCCGTCGCAAGGACGCCGCAGCAGTGATTCGTGCCCACCTGGAGGAGCCGCCACTGTCTTTTGATGTGTCGGATCCGAGTGGCCGGGTGCCGGGCGAGATCCGACAGATCATCGGTCGCGCACTTGCCAAGTCGGCTGATGAGCGGTGGCGCTCGGCGGACGAGCTCTGGTCTGCGCTGTCGACGGCGAGCACGACCGTCGGCGGGCCGAAACCGGAGGAGCTGGATCGCCTGCTCCCGGCAGCGCTCGAGCCGGCGGGCTCGCCGCGTCGCGAACCAACGGCGGCGACTCCGATCAGCAGGGTCGCGGGCCTGACCGAGGGGCTGGAGGACATGCTGGCCGGGATCCGGCGCCTGGCCGAGCTGGAGCAGTTCCGGGAAGCCGAGCGGCAGCTCACGGCACTCCGCCGCCTCGATCCCTCGAACCCGGTCATCGCAGCGCTTGCGGACGAGCTCGTCGGGCGCAAGGCGGCGCATCAGCAGTCGATGGCCGACCGCGGCGAGACGTCATTCGAGGAGCGGCTCAGGGCCGGCGACATTGCAGGCGCGCGGCGGCTCGTCGCCGGCTCGGGCGATCCGTTGCAGAGCGAGCCATCAGCTCGCGGGGATGGGCGATCGCATCGTGAGCGCGTCGCAGAGCTGCTGGCACAGGCGGTTGCAGAGCGGGATGCGGGCGACGGCGAGGCGGCGCAGATGACCCTCCGCCTGGCTCTCGATCTCGATCCGGACAACGCCGAAGCACTGGATCTGCTGAGTGCGATCCGTGGCGAGCTCGAGGATCGTGGTGCTGTCGGTCAGCTCCGGACGATGATCCGTGAGCTGATCGATAGCGATCGGCTCGACCAGGCGATGGAGCTTCTGGAGGAGGCTGAAGGCGAGCACGGCCAGGCTCGGCTTGCCGCTGAGCGCGAGCGGCTCGATGCAGCGCTTGCTGCGAGCCGGCTGCGGATTGTCCGCCAGCGTCTGGAGCGGGGGCGGCGTGCGGCGGCGCGCGGAGACTTTGCCCGCGCCTTCCAGGAGATCCGTGCTGCCGGTCTCTTGAGCCCTGGGGATCCCGAGATTCAGGAAGCGCTCAAGGTCGCGATGGCCCATCAGGCTGTGGCGACGATCCGCGGTTACCTCGATGCCGGCGACGTGGCCGAGGCGGGTCGAGCGTTGGCCCTGGCGGAGAAGATGTACGGGCCTTCTGACGACCTCGCCGATCTTCGCGGGGCGCTAGACGAGCTGCGTCACAGCCAGACGACGGTCACGGTCGAAGCGTTGCTGGCCAGTGCGCGTCAGCTGATCACGGACGGCGACTTCCGTTCCGCGCTTCAGGAGCTTCGCCGCGCCGGGATGCTGGCCCCCGAGCATCCGGCGATCCAGCCGCTGACCGACGAGGCGATGGCAGCGCACGCGGAGGTTACAGTCCGTGGCTACCTTGCCAGGGGCCAGCATGCCGAGGCGCGACGGGCGCTGGAGCTGGCCGAGAAGCTCTACGGCTCGCGTTCGAGGTTTGCCGGGCTGCAGCCGATGGTTGAAGAGTAGAGCCCAGAGAACGTGGTGGCATCAAGACTCAGTTTCCGTTATCCTGGGGGTTCAGCTCCTTTTGAGCTTGGAGGATAGAGCCGTGCAACGCACAGCAATCTACATGTTCGTCGCAATGTTGAGTATCGGTCTCGCGGTCGGCGCGCAGGATGAAGGTCTCTCCCAGAGCCCCGGACTGCAGCCGGCGGAGATTGAGGTGTCCTCGGTGTGGGTCCGGCTGGACGGCGCCCACCTCGCCGGTGGAGATCGGCTCGAGATCTCGTCGGGAGCAGACCTGGCGCCGGCGATCCAGTCGCGTCTGAGCTGGCACGAGGTTCAAGATGGCCGTTGGCAGGCTGTACCCGGGAGCGCCAGCAGCTCCGGCGACGCGGTCACCTGGCTCGACTTCGGGCTGTTGCCTCCGGATGCCGAGGTGGCCGTCGCGACGGTGCGGCGTGCCCAGGACGGCGCTCGCGAGATCCGCCTGGAGCGGACGATCACCCGAGAGAGCGCGAGTGGAGCGCTGGTGGTGCGGCCCTTCATCCGAGTCGAGCAGTGGCGAGGGGTGGCGCTCGATCTCGCCGATGCACCGCCGGATCTGCGCCGCGATGCGGCCGGCCGCGTCGAGGTATCGTTGGACGATCCGCGGGCATCTGCGTTGATCGCGCGTGCGGGGCGGTCCGAGCCGTTCGTTCGTGCCCGGGCAACGGCTGTGGGCTCGGAGACCGGCAGCACCACCATAAACCAGGCGTTCACCGACGCCATCTGCGGTGCTGACCCGTGGCTCGGCCGTTCGATCACCATCTCCGCCGCTCCCAGCGGTGCGGAGGTGCTCGAGCTCGACCTGGAGTACCACATCTACCACTCCATCGATATCGACAGATTCAGAACCGGGCTGTGGCATAACACTGGCACCGGCTGGATCGATCAGCTGGTGGTCTACGATGCATCTCAGAGCGGCTCCAACTGGTTGCATCGCACGCAGAACGGTCTGACCCCGTCCCTGTACGTCGGAGACCCGGTCAACGCCGATTACATCCTCGGTAGCTGTAACATCCACGGTGAGGAGGAAGCCTACCTCGATGAGTGGACGATCACGGTCTACTACACCGAGCCGGGGCCGACCATCGACCTGATCGCGGACTCGGTGACGGTGGCGAGCGGCACGGTGACGGCGGGGAGCTCGCTCGGCTTCGGTTTCTCGGGGCACGTCGGTGGCTCGGGCAGTGTGGGGAGTGATGTGGTGGTGGGTGTGTACCTGGCGGACAACGCTGCGTTGACCACCAATCCGGTGTGGCTCGACAACCGCACCTACCCGTCCGCAGACGACCCGGGAGACGGGTTCTCGGAGAACGTCTCCAGCTACTCGGTGACGGTGCCATCTTCGGTGAGTCCCGGCAGCTACCACATCGGTATCGTGGTCGACGATGGCAACCAGGTCGCGGAGACCAACGAGGGCAACAACGTCCGCTCGGTGGCACTGACGGTCAACGCTCCGGCACAGCCGAACCTGCGCATGGTGGACTGCTCCGTCAGCTCGGGAACGGTGGCGCCAGGAGAGCAGGTGACGTTGTCGTGGCGAGCCGAGAACGCGGGCGGTGCGGCGACGCCGACGTTTGAACGCGAGGCGTTTCTTTCCTCCAATGGGACGTACTCGTTCGGCTCCGATACCAGTCTCGATCGCCGTCAGGAAAGTGGTGGTTGGGCTGCCGGGTACACCACCGGATCGCGCAGCGTGAATGTCACCGTTCCATCCGGCACGTCGGACGGCCAGTATCAGATCGGCATGGCGCTTGACATCACCGGCGCCGTGTCCGAGAGCGACGAGTCCGACAACGTGTGCATGGCGGCGTTGACGGTATCATCGGCCCCCGCTGGTACAACCCGCTGGCTCATCCCGGCGGCAGCGTCGGCGCCCGGTGTCGGCAGCTCCAACTGGAAGACGCAGGTGTCGGTGGTCAACCCGACCTCCGCGAGCCGTCAGGCGCGCTTGTACTTCGTCGCCAAGGGGGCTGCATGGCCAGGGGTTCTCCTCGCGGGCCCATACAACCTGTCGCCGAACCAGTCGGTGTTCCTCGACGATCCGCTGCTCAGCCAGAGCCCGGTCACCGGTCTGGTGTACGTCCAGCTCGACGAGCCGGGACCGGTGGTCACCAGCCGAACGTTCAACCTGGCCGGTGACGGCTCGACCTTCGGCCAGGGGATTCCGGCACAACCGTTGGACGGAGTGACCGCTCCAACCGAGCTGATCCTGCCGATGGTGCACTCCGAGCCCGATGTCTTCCGGACGAACCTCGGTCTGATCCAGGCCGACAGTGGTAACTACCGGGTCGAGGTGTCGATCTACTCCTCCGGCGGGACGTTGCTTGCCACCAAGACCTACACCCGCAGCTTCGCCTACGACCAGGTGACCAACGTCTTCCAGGATATGGGTCTCGGATCGACGGCGGTGCAGGGTGCGTGGATCAAGGTGCGGCTGGTGGACGGCTCACCGTCCTACTGGACCTGCTACGCCTCGGTGGTGGACTCCGCCTCCGGCGATCCCACCTACATCGCGCCGGAGGGTGCATCGAACTGACACCTGGCACCTCGTGACCGGAGCCGGCTCAATGGAGTCGGCTTCCGGTTGCGGCCTTGACGGTCTCGAGAGACGGTGCGCTCCGCGGCCGGCCGCGGTACACTCCCTCGGGGAGGGCCTGCGATGCCGATCTCTGCGAGCGAGTTTCTGAAACGGTTCAAGCAGATCAAGGCGTACCTTGATGCCAACCCGGATGCGGGCTCCGAGCTCCGCGAGCGGTTTCAGACAATGGCGGCCAGCTTCAAGGCGGCGTACTCGGCCGAAGCGTTCAAGCAGGCGCTGAACGAGGATGCGTCGGTTCCGTCCGATCTGGAAGAGCGCCTCACCTCGGTGACGGTGCTCCTCAACCGCGACCGTGCGAACCGGGGTTAGAGCAGGTTCGATCGACCTTTCGGCGCGGCTGGAGCACCTGCAGGGCGACCTGCAGGTGTGACCAGCGGGCCAGCTCCAGGGACGCCTGATCGCGTCCGGTGTGCTGCCTGCAGGGCCCGCCTACAATGGGGCTGAAAGGGGCCGCCATGTTCCGCATCATCACCGACGGTGCTCGCTACCGCGAGCATGTGCTACTGAAGGACGGGCTCGGTGTGCTTTTACGGATCGGGACGGCGGAGGACGTCCCTGCGGTGGCGGACCTGATGCGGAGAGTCTCCCAGGAGACCTTGCAGATGCGATTCATGGGCTCCGTTGCCGAGGTCTCGGAGTCCACCGTGCGCGACATGTGCACGGGTCAGCTGACGGATCGCGGGTGTGTGCTGGCGTTGGTGGGTGAGGACGACGACCGAACAGTCGTCGGCGTCGGCAACTACATCGGGTTCGGTAACGGCAGGACGGCCGAGGTCGCGTTCCTCGTGGACGATGCATACCAGGGGCGAGGGATCTCCACCTTGCTGCTCGAACGGCTTGCGGGCCTCGCCGCAGCGCAGGGGTACGTCGCGTTCCAGGCCGAGGTCCTGTTCGAGAATCAGGCGATGATGGGCGTGTTCCGGAGCTCCGGGTTCGACATCCACCAAGGTGTCGAGGAAGGTGTGTTCCACGTCGAGCTGCCAGTGGGTGGTGCAGCTGCCCTGCGCGAGCGGACCGAGCTCCGAGAGCGGATCGCGGTGGCGGCGTCGTTGAAACCCGTGCTGCGGCCGAGGACGGTAGCTGTTGTCGGAGCGTCGCGTGAGCCCGATGCGATCGGCAACCTGATCTTCCGACACATCCTCCACGCCGGTTTCCCTGGAACGGTGTACCCGGTCAACCCGCGGGCCGAGTCGGTGCACGGAGTGCGGGCGTTTCCGTCTGCCACCGAGCTTCCGGAACCCGTGGATCTCGCCGTGATTGCGGTGCCGGCCTCGACCGTCATTCAGGCTGCCGAGCAGGCAGTGTACGCTGGGGCCAAGGCGCTGGTCGTCGTCAGCTCGGGCTTTGCCGAGACCGGGGCCGAAGGTGCCGAACGTCAACAGCAGCTGGTCCAGCTCGTGCGTGCGCACGGCGTTCGCCTTGTGGGCCCCAACTGTCTCGGCATCATGAACACGGATCCGGAGGTCCATCTCAACGCCACACTGGCGACCGGGCTGGCGCCGCGAGGGCGCGTGGGGCTCTTCTCCCACTCTGGAGCGCTCGGGCTGGTGATTCTCGAGCACGCGGCCGAGCGTGGTGTGGGCCTGTCCACGTTCGTTGCGGCGGGCAACCGTGCCGAGCTCTCGGGCAACGACCTGTTGCTCTACTGGGAGGAGGACGCGGCGACCGACGTGGCGATTCTCTATCTGGAGACGTTCGGCAACCCTCGCCGGTTCACTCGGATCGCCCGGCGGATGTCCCACCGCAAGCCGATCGTGTGTATCAAGAGCGCTCGCACGAGGGCCGGCCAGGTGGCGGCAGGTGCCGGCGGCGGTGTGGCCTTCGGCAGTGAGGTGCAGGTGGAGGCGCTGTTCCAGCAGGCTGGTCTGATTCGCGCCGAGACGCTGGAGGAGATGTTCGACGTTGCGGTTCTCCTGGCGAACCAGCCGTTGCCGCGCGGCCATCGGGTGGCTGCGGTGTCGAACTCGCGGGGTGCGGCGACGCTGTTCGTGGATGCTGGCGAGGCGGAGGGGCTGGAGCTGGCAGGGCCGGGAATCTCCGATCTCGGGCCCCTCGCCAGTCCGGAGGAGTACGAGGACGCGGTGCGGACGGCCCTGGAGCACGAGGAGGTCGATGCTGTCTTCGTGAGCTTCGCGTGCGTGGGCGAGTGTACCCCCGACCCCGTCGGCCGCGCGGTTCGACGCGCTGCGGTGCGCGCACAGAAGCACACCGGCGTTGCCAAGCCGGTGCTGCTGTGCCTGATGGGGCATGTCGGCGCGGTCCGCCCGCGTCTCGCCAACCGGCAGGGAGCGGAGCGGGAGGCGTTTCCGTCGTATCGTTTTCCGGAGGAGGCGGCTCACGCGCTCGGACGTGTGGTGCGGTATGCCCGGTACCTGCAGAGAAAGCCGGGTGCATTGGTGTGGTACGACGATGTCGACTCCTCAGCGGCCAGGCAGCGTGTCCACGCTCTGTTGGCAGACGTGACGACCAAGTCGTCGGTAACCGTCACGGGCACGGCGGCGACAGAGCTTGCTGGCCAGTTCAACCTGGCCTGCAGCGGTTCGGGCTTTGACGATGGTGATCCTGTCCGCCTGAATGTGCGTACCGACGATCATTTTGGGCCGTTGATCGAGCTGCGGCGGGGTGAGACGTTGCTGGCGGTCCGGTTGACCCCGTTGAGCGATCGGGATGTGGCCGAGACCGTGGCTGCGGTGGGGCTGCCCGAACGGTGGGACTCGGACGAGCTTCTCGGCAGGGTCTCGCAGATGATCGAGGAGCTTCCGTGGCTGCACGCCATGCAGGCCACAGTCGTGGTGGGAGCCCGGGAGGGCTCGGTGGCTTTGGCCAGCGACCTGACGATCGAGCTGCGTCCGTCCGGCGCCATCGAGCGTGCGCGGCAGCTATAGCGACTGAAGACCCGACACCTTCGAGAATGCGAGGCAAAGCTCAGAGTGATGAGTTCAGAGCTCAGAGTTGAGAATGCCGCCCGCCCTCCCCAGAGCCTGCTCTGCGAGCTTCGGGCGTCGAAGAGTGGTGGAGGCGCTTGCAGCATGGGCAGATGGGTGGGTGGGGGAGCTAACGGCCAACACCGAACCGCTGACAGCTGCGCGGCCGTGGGACCGGCGCCATCGGAGCACCCATTTGGTTACGGCCCGCGGCCGCGTTAGAAGGAAGGAGAACGCCGTGCTTGTCCGCGAGATCATGCATCCGGACCCTGCCACGGTGGCGCCGTCGGAGACGCTTCATGGAGCGTTTGCCATCATGCGTCGGCTCGAGATTCGACATCTCCCGGTGGTTGAAGGCGGCCGCGTGGCAGGGATCGTCACCGACAGGGACCTCCGGCTGGCCACGAGCGCGTTGGCCGAGGCGCCTCGTCTGCCAGAGGATTTCGTGGCGGAGGTCATGAGCCGGCCGGTACAGACCGCGGCGCCACGCGACCCTGTCGAGCATGCGGCCAGAACCATGCGCGAGCTCAAGATTGGATGCCTTCCGGTGGTGGACGGTCAGGAGCTGGTGGGGATCGTCACTGGCATCGACCTGCTCGACACGCTGCTGATGATGACCGGAGTCCACCGTCCCTCAGCACGGTTGGAGCTGCGGCTGCCCGACGAGCCCGGACGGCTCGCGCAGGTAACCGGCGTGCTTGCTGAGCGGCAGATCAACATCCACTCGATCCTCTCCCATGCCGAGCGAGACGGCGTGATCCGCCTGCTGCTCCGGGTCGGTGCCATCGATCCTCGCCCGCTGGTGGAAGCGCTGTGTCGAACGGGTGTCGAGGTCGTGTGGCCGCCGCATCACAGATGTCGGTGACGGCACTGTACTCGGCCGACTACGCCGGCTACGACCTCGGCCCGAACCACCCGTTTGCGCCGTATCGGGTGGAGATGGTGCTCGACCTGCTGGCGGCGTGCGGTGTGACGGTGCCGGTGGAGGCGCCGCCTCCAGCAGCCTGGTCGATCATCGAGGCGATGCACGATCGGGAGTACGTGGCGGCGGTGCGGGCGGCCAGCGCTTCCGGAGCTTTGCCAGAAGGCGAGCGCTTCGGGCTGGGTACGCCGGACAACCCGATCGTGATCGGAATGGCCGATGCCGCCGCGGCAATCGTGGGTGGCACCCTGGAGGGTGCGAACCGGATTGCGAGTGGCAGATCCGCAACGGTGCTCCAGCTGGGCGGCGGGTTCCACCATGCTCGTCGTCGGCTCGCGTCCGGCTTCTGCGTGTTCAACGATCTGGCGATGGCCATTCGTCACCTGACGCAGCATGGACTGCACGTGATGTACATCGATCTGGATGCGCACCATGGAGACGGCGTGCAGGAGCTCCTGGATGGTGACGAGCACGTGCTGACTCTGAGCGTGCACGAGACGGGTGAGTACCTGTTCCCAGGGACCGGCTGGATCCACGAGCTTGGTCGCGGGATGGGGCGCGGGCTCAAGCTGAACCTGCCGCTGGAGCCGTTCACCGAGGGCGGGAGCTTTCTCGAGGTGCTCGGATGGGTCGCAGAGGCGGCGGCGGATCATTTTCGGCCGGACGTGCTGGTGGTGCAAGCAGGAGCGGATGCGCACGCAGCCGATCCCCTCGCCGATCTGATGCTCACCACCCAGGACCTTGCTCGGGCCTATCGGCTGACGCTGGAGCTCGCGGCGCGGTACTGCGACGGGAGAGCCCTGGTGACCCTCGGTGGCGGCTACGCCCCCGCAGCCACCGCCCGGGCCTGGGCACTGCTGGCGGCATGTATCCTGGACATCGAGCTGCCAGAGGTCATGCCCGCGGAGTGGGTCGAGCGGTGGCGCGATCGGCTCGGCGACTTTCCACCGACGACCTTCCACGACCCGCCCGACGCCATCGGCGAGATCCCTCGGCGCGAGGAGATCGAGCGCCAGAACCGGCTCAACGCCCAGCGCCTGCTCGATGCCGTGGCCCCGCATTGGTGGTTCTGAACCCCCGTTCGGCTCTCAGCTCCGAGCTCGCAGCGGCACGGACCGACGGCATCCCCGTCGGGTCGCCTACGGTTCCGCCAAGGAAGCCAAGGTTGCTTGAGACCTCAGCTGAGCGGTTCGTGCCGGCGATCTGCACCAATCTCCTGCGCTCCAGGCACTTCGGAAAATGCTCGAC
>CAZEJK010000138.1:0-13412 GCA_964512045.1 uncultured Thermoanaerobaculia bacterium | reverse complement strand
CCCTCACGACGTGCGCCGCACGTCCTCCGCGGCTCCACCGTGGCTGCCGCCCGCGCCACGGCGAAGCGCACCACCCTCCGAAGATGTCCCACGCACCAAGCACGCACCGAGCACCAAGCAACGAAGCCAACCCGGCTCCGGTCCCAGTCCCGGCCCCCCGACCCGGAAGCCGGCAGCCGGGTCCAGGGCCGGGGCCGTTGACCGGGACCGGGAGGCGGCGGTTCTCCCACGGGATCTCTCCGCTCGCCACGTTCTCTGAGTCCACCAGGCTGACGAGAACCGAAGCATCCCGCCCAGCCTCGCGGTCGTAACCGGCGGGATCTCTCCACTCGCCTTGGTCCTTTGGAGGGTCGAACGAGGTGAAAGCACCACGGAGAACCGGTGGACACGAAAGCTCGGTCGAGACGGTCGAGATGACGGGGCTCTTGGGTGGTTGGGGTTCTCCGGAGACGGGGGCTCGGATCGCCGTATGCGACACGGTTGACTGGAAGCTTGCGGCTGTGCGGGCCCTAGGAGCGATCCGTGAAGAGCTCGAGCTGGCTGGCGTCGAGCATCTCACTCTCCAGAAGACGCTCGACCTGGCGCCGCGTGCGACGGGCGTCGGCGCGCTGCGCCGCCTCGGCCGTGGCGGCGGGATCGGCCTCGCGAGAGATCAGCTGGAGCACGACGACCTGGTGGCGGTCGGCGAGGTGCATCGGGCGGGAGAGCTCGCCAGGGGAAAGGCGTCGCTTCAGGGTGGTGTGGATCTCGGGGCCGAGGGCGGCGGCGGCCGGGGCGGGCAGGTGGTCGTAGTGCCGCACGGTCGGCTCGAGACCCCAGGTGCTGCGGAGGTGGCCGGCCAGGGCCTCGATGCCGGCGCCGGGGCCGAGCTCGTGGAGGCTGCGGAAGGTCTGCAGCAGCTCTCGCTGGGTGGTGGAGCCGTCGAGGATGAGCAGTGTGAAGGTCCAGGACTCGATCGCCGGGCCGTCGTCCGGCGGCTCGACGCGGTCGTCCGGCGACTCGTCTCGGAGGCCGGCAGCCAGGCGTGCGTCGACCATGAGCGGCCAGATCTGGCGAAACAGGCGCCACTGGAGCTGCTCCGGCGCCGGGTCCGGAATCTCGAAGCCCTCGGCCTCGAGCTGCTCGCGCATGCCGACGGCGACGATCCGGTCGCGGATCCGGTCGGGGCTCGGGGTGTCGAGGTCGAGGTCCGACAGGCTCAGCAACCTGCCGCGGTACCGGACCGCGGAGGCGTTGCGATCGGTGGGCAGCGGGTCGAGCAGCTCCAGGCTGGCGAGAATCTCGTGGGCGGCCTGCTCGCCGAGCTGCTCGAGCCGCTGGCGAGTGAGACGCTCGAGGATGCCGTCGGCCACGTCCTCGAAGCGGTTGTCGCGCGCCGGAGTGTGGTCAAGGACCCAGAACAGAAACAGCCCCTCGTCGGCCTCGATGATCTCGGTCGGGCCGGTCTCGGTGCCGAGCAGGGCCGAGCGCAGGGGCTCGCCGACCTGGTCCGAGAGCACGGTACCGATGTTTCCGGACCAGACGGCGCTGGTGGCGTCGGAGTGCTGCCAGACTGCGCGCTTGAATGCCTCCCGATCGGTGGCCTGGGCGCGCACCCGCTCCAGGAGCCGGCGGGCGTCAGTGCGCAGGGCGGCCTGGTCGGCCGGCGCCCAGCGGAAGAGCTCGAGGCAGCGCACGCCCGGGGCCTTGCGAAAGCCGTCGCGATGCTGCTCGAAGATCCGCCTCGCGTCGTCCAGGGTCACGCCAGCGCGCGGCTCGAGCACCTCGCGGTCGTACACGCGGCGCACCTCGCGGTCGGCCAGATCACGGCTCAGGACCGCACGGCGCCCGGCCGGAAGGAGGTGCGCTCCGTCGGCCACGACGATGCGGATCAGCGCGACTTGGCGCACAATGGCGGCGTCAGCGCCGCCCTGCTCGCGGGAGGCGCGCCGGACGTTGCGCTCCCGGCGCAGCAGCGGGGCCCATCGGGCGAGGTCGTCGGCGGTGATCGTGAAGCGGGCGGTCCTCGCCAGCAGGTCATGGGTCGGACCCGGCTGCTCGAGGTGCTGGCAGGCGATCGCCAGAGCGGAGAGCACGAGGGCGAGCGCGATGGCTCGCTTCACGACGAGCCCCCGGCCGCCGCGCCGTGATCATCATCTGCCGGGAGCTCCGCTGCGAGGGCCCGGGCGCAGGCGTCCAGGAGCCGGTCCCGCACCACCCGGTCCCCCAGGTGGTGCTCGGCCATCAGCGTGAGCGCCTGGTCAGAGGACGAGTCGAGGTATCGGCGGACGATCATCGCCCGGTCCTCTGCGTCGTCCAGCTCGAGCGGCCGCCCCGGCTCGCGCTCGCGCAGCCGGACGGCCAGGAAGGCCCTGTTGCGGGAGGAGCGGAGGATCGGGAAGGTCGCGCCGGGCTCGGCGCCGGCAAGGACCGCGTACAGCCTCGGCTCGTACTGGTCGAGCTGGCTGGCGTCCACGTGCAGGTCGCGATGCAGCTGGCCACCGGCCTGGGTCGCGGCCGTGGCCTCGGCGTCGCCGATCTCGGACCCGGCCGTGGCGAGCAGCTCTTGGAGCGCGCGATGGGCCTGGTACGGGTCGTCGCCGAACGGCATGATCCAGAGGTCCAGGACGAGGCCGGGCTCGCGGACCAGGACCTGGCGATGCAGGTTGACGAAGTGCTCCAGCTCGTTCGACAGCTCGCTGGCGACATAGTCGCGCAGCATCGGAGGGAGACGGAGCGACAGCAGCGCGTCGTCGGGAATCTCCGGGTCGAGCGGAGGCTCGCACCCCAAGACCAGGGCGGGCTCGCGCCAGCTGCGGTAGGCCTCGAGCTGCCGGCGCACCAGGCCGGCAGGCGCCGGGCCCTGGTGCACGACCTCCGGTACGAGCGCGCCGACCCTCAGCTGGTGGCCATCCAGCTCGTACACGGCGGTCGAGGGCGCCAGCTCCGGGGCGGCGAGCGCCTGGTCCAGGACCCGAATCTCGTGCTCCTCGTGCGCCCGCTCGCGCAGCTCGGCGTGCAGCTCGGCCACGAGCTCCCTGCCGACCCCGGTCCTGAGCTGCGGCAGGGCGCTGGCATAGTCGGCCTCGGGTGCGGGCCAGTACTCGAGGGTCCGTGCCAGGTACCAGCCACGGTCGAGGGTCACCAGGAAGACCTCATCGTCGTCGCGGTGGCGATGGACGGCGGCCCGCATCTCGGGATGAACCGCCGAGCCCGGCATCGGCCGGGTCGTTCCGCCATCGGCCGCCGTGGCCGAGCGCGAGTGCTGGCGGGCCAGCTCGTCGAACATGTCCGGCGCCCTTTGCAGTCGGGCGAGCAGGTCGGAGGCGAGCTGCTCGCCCTCGGGCTCGTCCGACGGGATGAAGATCATCTGCAGTCGGAAGCTCTCGGGCGAGGTGTAGCGCCCGGGGTCGGCGGCGAAGCGCGCTCGCATCTCCTGGTCGAGGTCGAACCGCTCGGCCAGGAGCCGCTTGGTCCGGACCGCTACGCACTGCTGGACGAGCCGATGGGCCTGGTGGGTCCTCAGGAGCTCTGCCTCCTCCTCGCTCATCGGCGCCGCGGTGACGACGGCGCGGATCACCAGGCGATGGAGCGCGGCCAGTGCCTGCTCGCGCGGATCGGCCGGTGCGGCGACGGCGGCGGATGCCGAGGCGTGGTCGGACGAGTGGCGAGCGACCTCGGCCAGCACCTCCTCGACCGTGAGGCGCTGGCCGTCGACCCGGACCGAGGGCGGCCCGTGATCGCAGCCGCCCGTGAGTGCGCAGAACGAGATGGCCCCGGCGATGGCGATACAGGTACCGATGATGGTGAGCTGCCGTCTACTCATGCGAGGTCTCCTCGATGCGCTGGATCAGGTCGATGGTCCGCCTGGCGAGGGGCGAGGTCAGCGGCTCGAAGGCCAGGACCTCGTCGAGCAGTCGCAGGGCGTCGTCGCGGTCCTGCCGCTGCAGCGCCACCAGGCCCTGGCCGTAGCGGGCGTAGGCGTAGCCGGGGTCGAGTGCGGCTGCTGCGGTGAAGTGCTCGTCGGCCAGGTCGACGTCCCCCTGGGCAAGGGCCAGGGTGCCGAGGTTGGTCATGGCCTGGACGTCGCGCGGGTTGCACTCGAGCAGCGCCTCGTAGGCTGCGCGCGCGGCCTCGAGCTCGCCGGAGTCGCGCCGGATGGCGGCGAGCTGGATCAGGCCGGACCGGGAGCAGGGCGAGATGGCCCGGAACGTCTCGAGCACGGCCACGGCCTCGGACGGCCGGCCCGCGGCCGCCAGGATCCGCGCTTCGAGCACCTCGTGCTCGCCCGCGGGCTCGACCCGGCGCGCCCTGGAGATGGCGTCCAACGCCTCATCGAGCGCCCCGGCGTCGAGGAGGACACCGGCCGCCAGAAGGAGATCCCGGCCGAGCGCCTCGGGACGGGCCAGCAGTCGCCGCGCGCGGGCCGCGGCCTGATCGGTGCTGCCGGCCAGGGAGGTTGCGATCAGCAGCAGCCGCTCGATCTCGATGTCGCCCGGGTAGGTGCGTTCGGCCCGGGTCAGCGTCTCGAGGGCCAGCGGCAGGCTACCGGAGCTGATCAGGCTCCGGGCCACGCTCTGCACCTCGATCACCTCCAGGTGCTTCCGGGGGTCGCCGTCGGGGGTGATGGCGCCAAGCTCCGCAAGCTCGCCCGGGTCGTCGATGGGCACAAGGTAGCCGAGCGCCTCGAGCTGCTTGGCAACCTCGGGCGCCGGCCTGGCAAAGCGCTCGGCCAGGCTCAGATCGCCCCGACCTGGGGCGGTGTGGCCCGAGGCGGTGTGACCCGACGCGATCTGGTCCAGCAGCCGCTGCTGTAGCTCGGCGACCACCCCGGGCTCGGCGGCGTGGAGGTCGTGGCGCTCGCCGGGATCGCCGGCGTGGTCGTACAGCTCGGGCTCGGGCCCCAGCACGAGCTTGCGGTCACCGGCCACGGCGCCCCGCATGTCGTTCCAGCCGTGCTGCAACCGTCCGGCCAACGACTCCATGTAGATCAGGCGGTCCGGCGGCTGCGGGGCGAGCAGCGTGCGGCCGTCCATGGGCATGGGCTCGACTCCGGCCAGGTCGAGGATGGTGGCGGCGACGTCGGCCACCGATACCGGGCCCGACTCGACGCCCGGCTCGAGCCCGGGGGCCGAGACCATCAGCGGCACCCGGACAGTGCCGTTGTAGAGCAGGAACGAGTGCGTCTCCTCCTCGTGCTCGCTCAGACCCTCGCCGTGGTCGGCGGTGAGAATCACCGCGGTCCGCCCGGCCATGCCGAGGGTCTCGATCCCGCGCAGCAGCTCGCCGATCCAGGCGTCGGTGAACGCGATCTCGGCCCCGTAGCCGTTGTCGCGGTACTGTCTGGCGTAGACCGCGGGCGCGGTCCACGGCCGGTGCGGGTCGAAGTAGTGCACGAACAGCAGCACCGGCCCGTCGTCGGCATGGCGCTTGAGGCGCCGCAGCGCCGCCCGGGTCACGCTGTCGGCCGAGCGCTGGGTAAAGGCCAGCGGCAGGAGCTGATCCGATCTCTGATCCAGCTCCTCGTCCCAGACGTCGAAGCCCCGCGACAGGCCGAACCTGGCGGTGATCGGGTAGGCCCCGACGACGCCGATGGTGGTCCAGCCGGCAGCGGCGAGCCGCGTGGCCACGGTCGGGATCGTCCCCGGGACCGTGAACGTGCCGTTGTCCCGGACCGAGTGGTGCAGGGGGTACAGCCCGGTCAGCATGGTGGTGTGCGACGGCAGGGTGATCGGCACGGCCGAGAAGCACCACTCGAAGCGCCGTGACCGCTGCGCCAGGGCGTCGATGTTCGGCGTGTGCACCTCGTCGCTGCCGTAGCAACCCAGGTGGTCGGCCCGCAAGGTGTCGATGGAGATGAGCACGATGCTCAACGGCTGCCGGGGCCCGCAGGCGCTGAGCAGCATCATCAGGGAGACCGAAACCACGAGGAGCCATCGGCTCGCCTCCAGCCAGGAGCTGCGAACGGCCGCGGGCAGGCCAGGCCGCGGAGCTCCGGTCCCGGCCGGGCGCCTGGTGTGCGTGGGGCCGTGGTCCGCCTCGGGCCCGGACTTCCACATCTTCGTCCTCCTCCCTCGCCCCGGTCCAGGCTCCGGAGACTCCCGGAGCCGACTGGGCGGCGAGGCAGGTCCCGCTGGTCCTCGGCCGCCCGGAGCCGGTGGCAATCCACTGACATCTTATATATACTGATGCCGGTTTGCATTCCACGAAAGGGGAAGGATGATGCGACGAGCACTCACGGCGTTGATCGCAGCCTCACTTGTGACGATCGGTGTGGTCGCTGCAGCAGGCATCGGGGGGAACGCGGAGGCCGCGGACTCCGAGGCCAAGGCGCTGAAGCGGGCAGCCGCCCAGAGCCAGGGCAAGGCGCCGGCGCCGGCACGGATCGTCGACGCCCAGGCCGAGACGCTCGCCCCGAGCAGGGGCACGGGCTGGCTCATCTACGACGACGGAACGGCCGAGCAGTGGGGCAACAGCTACGCCGGCACCTACGATGCGATCGGCAACAAGTTCACCTCGACGTGGGGTACGTTCTACTGCGATATCGTTCGTATGTACATGCAGGTTACGACCAACACCTCGGGCTACATGTCGGCCTACAACAGCCTGTCCGGGACCGTGCTCCAGGGCAACTCCTACATCACGGTCTGGCCAGGCACCACGACGGCCTGGGTCGAGGTCGACGGCTCGGTGTCGGCGTTCGGGTGGGTCGGCAACCTGGCCTACACCTTCCAAAACACCGCATGGATCGGCAACGACTTCTACTCCTCCTTCGCGGTCGGCATCGACACCAACGGCGGCGGGGCCCACGGCTACGGCGTAACGGCCTACACCGGGACCGGCTACGCCGAGCAGAGCTGGGACGCCATGGTGCGCGCCCGGTTCAACGGCGACAACGTCCCCGTCGAGCTGATGACCTTCTCCGTTCGATAGCAACCAACGCGGCCGCGGGCCGCAACCAACGTGATGCTCCGAAGGTTCCGCGCCCGCGTGCCGTGCAACCTCGCGCGTGTCGCCCCCGACGCACTCGACGAAGCCAACCCGGCGCCGGTGCCAGTCCCGGTCCCCGACCCGGATGCCGGCAGCCGGCCCCGGAATCGTGAAGCCGCGACCATCGGGTCGACCGGGCGCCGGCGACTCCAGACCGCCTCATGGCGAGGCTCAGCGCGCTTGACGAAGTCCTCGAAGCGCACTATGTTGCCTCCATGGAGGTGTGACTCGATGTCACCCAAGTCGTCATCCACTGTCCGGCGAAGTGTGGCGCTCCCATCGGTTCTGGTTTCGGAGGCCACTCGTCTCGCGCCGGAAGGTGTGGAGACCAACTTCAACCGCCTGGTCCGCACTGCGCTCGAGGAGTACGTCGAGCGCCGTCGCCAGGAGGAGTTCGCCGCAGCGATGCAGCGGATGGCGGAGGATCCCGAGATCCAGGCCGAGATCCAGGCCGTCCAACGGGAGCTTGCCGAGACCGAGGGTGATGGCCTGTGATCCATCGTGGTGAGATCTACTTCGTGGATCTCGACCCCACGCGTGGCCATGAGCAGCGTGGTCACCGGCCGGTGCTCGTGGTCTCTGCAGACGCGATCAACCAACGACCTCTCGTCGTCACAGTCGTCGTCGGTACCTCGGCCGCGAACGTCCGCCGCGACTACCCGGTCAACGTCCGGGTATCGGCAACGGAGTGCGGGTTGGAGCAGGACACTGTCTTCCTCTGCTTCCAGCTGCGCTCGTTGGACCACAACCGGTTTCTGAGTGCCGGCAACAGCCATCCCCGTCCAGCGGGCCGGCTGTCCGACGAACGGATGGCAGACGTCGACCGGGCGATCCGACTCGCCCTGGCACTCGGATGACTCGCGCAGCCGCTCACCTTTGACCGATCGCGCTGCGGGTAGGTTGATCGCGGACGCGGTGGTATGACATGCGCCGTACTTGCAGCCTTGCGCCATGGCGCCTTTGCCTCCCTGCGCCTTTGCGTTGAGCCCGGGAAACACCACCCCGCCGGCGAGACGCCGGCGGCTCCAATCGGAGCGTCGCAGTCGAGCCCATGCACGGACCGCGGGCCTCTGGTCCGCATCCGACCTCGCTGCAGGCTCAACGCTGCGGACGGGACGTCCGCGGTCCTCACGAAGGACGAACGACGTTGGCACAGCGCCTGCTCGCGCCCATTCACGGACCGCGGGCCTCTGGTCCGCATCCGGCCTCGCTGCAGGCTCAACCCTGCGGACGGGACGTCCGCGGTCCTCACGAAGGACGAACGACGTTGGCAAAGTAGCGGCGGGGTTGATCCCGCCGACTGCAGCCATCGACTGCTGAGACAGCTCCGGACGTCCGGCGCCACGGGCGTTCTTGGTGGGGCGGGCTCCCAGCCCGTGGGCGGGCGGAGCAGCCAGGGGCTACAGCTCCTCCGGGACCGCACCCTCCTCCTCTGCGAGGAGGTCCTTGAACAGCTCCTTGTCGATCGCCTTGTCGTACGCCGCCCGGGCGGTGATCTTCCCCTCGTCGTAGAGCTGACGGATGGCGGTGTCCATGTCGATCATCCCATGCTTGACACCCGTCTGGATGACCGACGTCAGCTGCCCGCTCTTGCCTTCGCGAATCATGGTGGCCACCGCCGGCGAGCCGAACAGTAGCTCGACGGCCGCGACCCGACCCCCGTCGATCTTCGGGAGCAGCTGCTGCGCCACCACTGCGCGCAGGATCTCGCCGAGCATATTGCGAATGCCTTCCTGCTCGCCGGCCGGGAACACGTTGATGATCCGATCCACCGTCTTCACCGCGTTGTTGGTATGCAGCGTCCCGAACACGATCGTGCCCTTCTCGGCGGCGGTCAGCGCCTGCGTGATCGTTTCCAGATCGCGCATCTCACCCACCAGAATCAGGTCCGGGTCCTCACGGCCGGCAACCTTCAGCGCCTCGGCAAACGAGGTGGCGTGCGCGCCCACCTCCCGCTGGTGGATCAGGCACGTCTTGTTCTCGTGCACGAACTCGATCGGATCCTCGATGGTGATGATGTGGTAGGTGCGCGTGTCGTTGATCAGATCGATGATCGCCGCCAGGGTGGTGGACTTTCCGGAACCGGTCGGGCCGGTGACCAGCACCAGCCCGTTGCGAATGTTGACCACGCGCCGGATCTGCTCTGGCAGCCCGAGCTGATCGAGGGTCATGATCTTCGAGGGGATCACCCGCAGGACGGCGCCCGCACCACGTTGGTGACGGAACAGGTTCACCCGGAACCGGGCGACACCGGGAACGAAGTATGCGAAGTCGGTGTCGCCGCACTCCTGAAACTCCTCCCAGCGAGCTGGAGGAGCGATCGGCCGCACCATCTCCTCCCAGTCCGCTTCGTGGATCGTGCGGTACCGAATCTGCTCCATCGCGCCCGAGATCCGCAGCATCGGTGGCCGTCCAACGGTGAGATGGAAGTCGGACGCGCCGCGGTCGTTCATCAACCGCAGGAACCGGTCAATCTTGCGTGGGGCGCCTGCGCTGCTGTGCATGGATCTCCCTTCTGCCACCGGAGCGCAACGGTCTGTGTCGCTGTATCGGCTCCGGTCGATTCGTGGTCAGTCGCCTCACACCAGGGTCGCGCTCTCGAGAAACTCTGGCGGCACCAATGCCTCGAACTCCTTCTTCTGCTCCGCAGCCATGTACGCCGTCTCCGGGGTGATCTGTGCCCTGCGCACCAGCTGCTTGAGGGCCTCGTCGAACGTCTGCATCCCCAGCTGACGTCCGATCTGCATCGCCGAAGGGATCTGGAACGTCTTCTCATCCCGGATCATCGCTGCCACCGACCGAGTGGCCCGCAGCACCTCGAAGCAACCGACACGCTGATGCTTCTCCATACCCGGGAGCAGGCGCTGAGCGATCACGAACTTGAGGGACTCGGACAGCGCCGTCCGGATCTGCGCCTGCTCCTGTGCCGCGAAGCTGGTGATGATCCTGTCTACCGCCTTGTAGGCGTTGGTGGCATTCAACGTTCCGAGCACGATGTGGCCCGTCTCGGCAGCAGTCAGGGCGAGCGACACGGACTCGTTGTCCCGCAGGTCGCCGATCACGATCACGTCCGGATCCTCGCGCAACGCAGCCCGCAGCGCCCTGGCGAACGAGCGGGTGTGGCTGCCCACCTCGCGCTGATTGACCAGGCACATCTTGAACGGATGCACGAACTCCACTGGGTCTTCCAGCGAGATGACGTGCGCCTGGCGGGTCTCGTTGAACAGATTGACGAGAGCCGTCAGCGTCGTGGACTTCCCCGATCCGGAAGGACCGCACACCAGGACCAGACCCTGGTGGTAGTCTGCAATCTCGGCCAGATGGTTGGGAAGACCGATCTCCGCGATGGTCGGCGGCTTCTCCGGGATCACCCGAAACACCCCGTTATAGCCTCGCTGATCGAGGAAGACGTTGGCCCGGTAACGTCCCGCCTTGGGGATGTAGTGACAGAAGTCGAGCTGCTGCTCCGCCTGCAGCCGTTCCATCTGGCCTTCCGTCAGAATCTCGCGGACCATCGCTTCGGTCTGCTCGGCCGAGAACGGGTCACCCTTCACCGTCATCAGCTCCCCGGCCACCCGCACCATCGGTGGCCGGGACACCGACAGGTGGAGGTCCGAAGCACCCCGGTTGCGCGTGGCCTTGAGCAGGCGATCGAGCTGTGGCTCGTCCTGGCTGGTGGAGATCTTCAGGGCCTGCTCGCGCAGGTCGCCCGCCTCGTCGAACCCCTCCTTGTCACGGCGGGCGACGGCCTCGGCGGTCTCCAGTGCACGCGCGCGCACGTTGCGGTCGCTATCGTTCGCCGCGAGGTTCTTGAGCACCGGCAGGATCTTCGGGTGCTTGAAGTTGCGCAGCGCCATCACGACCTCGATCCGGATCTCCGGCGCCGGGTCCTTGAGGAGCTGTCCCAGCGCTGGCAACGAGCGCACATCACCGATGCGGCCCAGCGCCTCGACCGCGGCCCAGCGCACCTCCGGGTCGGTCAGTGCATTGACCAGCGGCTCCACCGCGCGCCGATCCTTCAGCCGGCCGAGGGTGTCCGCGGCAGAGATCCGCATCCACCAGTCCTGATCCCTGAGAAGCTCGATCGTCGGCGGAACGATCCGCGGATCGTCGAACGACGAGCCGACCACCAATGCGGCTGCACGCACATCTTCGTCGGGATCGGCCAGCAGCTCCAGGGTGGGCTCCATGAGATCCGAGCCGAACTCGCGCATCGAGTCCAGCGCCCGGTCGCGCGCCCACCCCGCCAGGGACTTCGAGAACTTCAGGTACCTCCTGATCACCTCGCGCCGGTCGCGCATCCCCACCAGGATCTTGAGCACCGCCGATCGGGTTCCGGCGTCGCCCGACGCCATCAGTGGGAGGAGCTGATCTGCAAAGTCTGCGTCCTTGTCCTTGGCCAGACGGGTCAACGCATCGATCAGCCGCTGCTGGGTCGCGTAGCCCACCCGTGGCAGCTCCTTGACGATCAGATCCACTGACTGCTTCGCCGCCTTCTCGGCCAGCACCGACAGCGCCTTCTCGCGGACCTCGCGCTCCTCGTCGTGGGCGAGCTTGCGCCACCTCGTAAATGACGTCGAGCTCATCTCGAGGGTGGCCAGACGGTCCAGGAACTGCAGCCTGTCCTGCGCCGTCCCCGCCGAGGCCAGCTGCCAGAACAAAGGCTCGAGGCCCCTGGTGGCAGGCGCCTCGAAGACCACGCGGCGGACCCGCTCTCGTTCCTCGCCCTCTGCTGCCCGATAGAGCTGCGCGAGGCGCGCTTCCGCCCCCGGAATCGACAGCTGGAACAGCAGACCGGCCGCAGCGCGCACCGCCGAGTCCGGTTTCCCGTCACACTCCTTGATGAACAGATCGACGGTCTCCGGCTTCTTCACGGTGGTCAGCAGCTTGGCGCCGACCGAGCGCACGGCGCGGTCCGGCCGGAACAGCATCCACAGCACATCATCCGGGGAGACCGTCTCCGCACCCGCCACCACTTCCAGAAGCTGGTCGCGCTCCGTGCTGGACTCGTACATGTTCCTGGCCAGCCGCTTGAGCGCCTCTCGCACATCGGACTGTAATCGCGCCATATCTGTGAGACCATCCCTCAACGGTTCGATCGCGGGTCCGACTCGGCCCGGCGTGGAGTCACCCCATCATACCGTGACGACCGCGTCCGATCGAACCGCTGCAACCCCGCGAGCACGCGGGATCGGAAGGGAGACAGCATGGCCCACGCCATCCGCATTCACGAGCACGGCGGTCCTGAAGCCCTGACCCTGGACGAGATCACCATCGGCGACCCCGGCCCGGGTCAGGTCCGTGTCCGCCACACGGCGATCGGTGTCAACTTCATCGACACCTACCACCGCACCGGCCTCTACCCTGTGGACTCGTTTCCCGCATCCCTCGGCATGGAGGGTGCCGGCGTGATCACAGCCGTGGGCGACGGCGTCACGCATCTCGAGGTCGGCGACCGGGCGGCCACCTGCACCGCAGGCCGGGGCGCCTACGCCACCGAGCGGGTGGTCGGCGCCGACGCGGTCGTCGTGCCGCCTGCCGACATCTCAGACGAGCAGGTCGCTGCAGTGCTCCTGAAGGGGCTCACCGCGCAGTACCTGATCCGCCAGATCCATGCGGTCACCGCTGGCGAAACGATCCTCGTGCACGCCGCCGCCGGGGGCGTCGGTGTCATCCTGAGCCAGTGGGCGAGCGCGCTCGGCGCCACCGTCATCGGTACGGTGGGCAGTGACGCGAAGGCCGAGATCGCCCGCGAGGCCGGCTGCGCGCACGTCATCCAGTACCGCCACGAGGACGTCCCGACGCGCGTCCGCGAGATCACCGAAGGCGCCGGAGTGCCGGTTGTCTACGACGGCGTCGGCGCGGCCACCTGGGCCGGCTCCCTCGACAGCCTCGCGCCGCGCGGCCTGCTGGTGTCGTTCGGCAACGCCTCGGGCCCCGTCGAAGGCGTCAACCTCGGCGTTCTGGCCCAAAAAGGCTCGCTGTTCGTCACCCGCCCCACGCTCTTCCACTACGCCCACGACCGGGCAAGCCTGACCGCCATGGCCGACGACCTGTTCGACGCGATCAGCTCGGGGAAGGTCATCCCACAGATCGGCGGCACCTACGCTCTCAGCGATGCAGCCCAGGCCCACCGCGACCTCGAGGCCCGCCGCACCACCGGCTCGCTGGTTCTCGTGCCGGAATCGTGAAGCCCGCGAACAACGACCAGACGACCTTCATCCGCGCCTGCTTCGCCGCGGCCACCACCACGTAACGAAGCGGTCCACCGGCGAGAACGCTGTCAAACGGGTAGCAGGTCACCAGGCTGAGCGCGGGCTCTGGTTGCAACGCCATCGGTCGGGGCTGGAAGCCCCAACCACCGGCGCCCTCCCGGCCCAACACGCATCGTCAGCATCCCGCCCAATCAGAAGCCCCGTCATCTCGACCGAGCGCCCATGGCC
>CAZEJK010000137.1:0-13536 GCA_964512045.1 uncultured Thermoanaerobaculia bacterium | reverse complement strand
GTTGGTTCCGGCGAGCGCTACGGATTGGAAGCTCTCCTGCGGGTTACCGAGGGTTGAGAGCACCGCGCGGACGGTATCGAGAGCCGGGTGGATCCGGCCCTGATGACGGGCGGTCAGGATCAGTGGAAGAACGTGAGGCATCGGCCCACTGTCGACGCCAGCTCGTGGCGGCGCACGACCGCATCCAGCATCCCGTGCTCCAACAGGAACTCGGAGCGCTGGAACCCCTCCGGGAGCGTCTGTCGGATGGTCTGCTCGATGACGCGTGGTCCGGCAAAACCGATCAGGGCGCCCGGCTCCGCGAGATTGACGTCGCCCAGCATCGCGAAGCTCGCCGTCACGCCTCCGGTGGTTGGGTCGGTCAGGACCGAGATGAATGGGAGGCGCCGGCTCTTCATCTGCGCCAGCGCCGCCGAGATCTTCGCCAACTGCATCAGCGAGAAGATCCCCTCTTGCATCCGTGCGCCGCCGGAGCACGCCACCGTGACCAGCGGGAGCCGACGGTCGATGCACCGTTCGATCGCGCGGGTCAGCTTCTCACCCACCACCGATCCCATCGACCCGCCCATGAACCGGTACTCCATCGCCGCGACGATCGCGGCATGACCGCCGATCGCGCCGCGGGCCACCACCAGCGCATCCGCAGGCCCCACCTTCTTCTGGTAGGCGGAGAGACGTTCGCTGTACGGGGTCGTGTCGGCGAAGTGCAGCGGATCAGCGGATCGGATCCGTCCGAACAGCTCCTTGAACTTGCTGTTGTCGAACAGGAGTCGCAGACGTTCACGGGCATCGATCCGAAAGTGATACTCACATCTCGGACAGACGCTGAGGTTACCCTGGACCTCTTTGTGGTACAGGATCTCCTTACAAGATTGGCATTTCACCCACAACCGCTGGGCTGGGGCCGAACGTGATCGCATGACGGGGCTCCTTCGAAGCGGACGGGCCCAAGAGAGCCGCGCAGTCCTCAACGCCGGTGATCGGTGGACTGGGCGGCATGCAAAACCCCGGTAGCTCCACCGGGGTTCATGGTGCGGCGAGCGGTAACGATGTCAGCTCTCGCCGCCCTCCTCCTCGAGATCGTTCGGGACGCCGAGGCGCTGACAGGCAGCGTCGTACATCTGACGAGCCGCTTTCTGCGCCGATTGAAGATCCGCAATCTTCTGTTTGACCCGTGCCAGCTCCTCCTGGATCTGGTTCTCGAGATCACTGATCTCCTGTTTGGTGGTCTTGAGCGCATCCTCGTAAAACTTCTTCTGGTTGTCGTTCAGAACAGACATTACTCCTCCTTCTCACACCAACTAAATCCGGAACGGAACCCGGATTGTAACCCACATTCGTACCGTGACGCCGTTCTTCGTGGCTGGTCGGTACCGCCACTGCTCCACTGCTTCGCGGGCGGCGTCCTCGAACCCGACACCTTGACGGCTGCTGCGGATGACCTCGATCTCTTCCACGGTACCGTCGACTCCGATCAAGGCCCGCAGCTCCACCTCGCCGCTGGCCTTGGTCCGCTCTGCCACCGGAGGATACTGCGGCCTCACCACGTGCAAGCGCACTGGCGGGTTCACGCCAGGACCTGGCGTGACGATGTCGCCCTCGCGAACCGATGGGGTCGGTGTCGCGGGGATTCGGGTGGCCGTCGCGGTGGCCCGCGGCCGTGGTGTCGCCGTGGCCTCGCGAGTCGCTGTGGGTGTTGGTGGAACGGGAGTTGGCGTCTCGGTTGCTGTGGGCGTCGTGGTCGGAGGCGGGGTGGGCGTCGGGAAGTCCTGTGCAACCCGCTCGCGCATCTCCTCGAGCTCTTGGTCCGCGGCAGCGATCCGTTCCTGTGCGAGCTGTAGCGCGCGCTCCTCCATCGTCGGTGTCGGCGTCTCGGTCGGGCCGGCGGCCACCGCACCGGCTGCCGGCTCGCCCGTGCCGCCGGTCGAGGCGCTCAGATCGTCGGCTCCGCCACCGCCGGCACCGTCGTCGCGGCCACCGAGCAGGAGCACTCCAGCGATCACTCCGATGACGGCGAGCACAGCCACCAGGCCAATCCACAGCCCGGGACCGCGACGCTTCTTGGGCTCGCTCGGCGGCTCGATGGAGACCGCGGCGTCCTGTGGGAGCGGCTCCTCGACCGGGGCGGGAACAGGCTCCACAGTGGCGGGTTTCGGGACAGGCGCCGGCGCCGGCTCGTCTTCCGGTTTGCTCACGGGCGGCTCGGCGCCTCCAGGCGGTCCGGGGGGCTCTGGCGGAGGCGTCTCCAGAGGCTGTGGCGTTGGCGTCGGCGTAAGCTCGGCCGGCGCCTCGGTGTCAGCAGGCGAAGCCGCCAGCTGGGTGATCTCCGACTCGCCGTACAGCTCCGACAAGAATCGTGCAACATCTCCAGGCGCCGGGTTCCAACCGTTGGTCCGGAGCGTCTTCTCGATCTCCCGCTGCAGGTCGCGGGCGGACTGGAACCGCTGATCGCGTTCCGAAGAGAGAGCCCGGGCCGCGAGCTCGTCGATCGCTTTCGGAATCTCGGAGCTGAGCGCCGATGGCGGTGTCACGTGCGGGTTGCGCACCTGCTCCAGGATCGACAGCTCGGAGTCGCCCTTGAACTGCTTCTCGCCCGTGAGCATCTCGAAGACCACGAGGCCAAGAGAGAAAAGGTCGGAACGGTGGTCGATGTCCTTTCCCCACGCTTGCTCGGGAGACATGTACTGCAGCTTGCCTTTGAGCGCGCCGGCGCGGGTATGGGAAGCCTTGGATGCAGCCTTGGCGATGCCGAAGTCGCACAGCTTGATATCACCCTCGTAGGAGATGAGAACGTTCTGCGGGGAGACATCGCGATGGACCAGGCCCAGGTCGCGGTTATCGAAGTCCCGTTTTCGGTGGGCGTGGTCGAGAGCCGAGCACAGCCGGTTTGCGATGTACAACGCAAGCGGGACGGGGATGCGCACCGAGCGTTCCCGGCAGCGTTGCAGGATCGAGCGCAGATCCCGGCCTTCGATGTACTCCATGGCAATGTAGTACGAACGCTCGATCTTGCCGAGATCGTAGATGTGGATGATGTTGTTATGGTTGAGCTGGGCCGCCAGCTTGGCCTCGTCGATGAACATCGTGACGAACTCGTCATTGTCCGTCAGGTGGGGCAAGATCCGTTTGATCGCGACGGTCTTCTGAAACCCCTCCATGCCCATCATCCGGGCCTTGTACACCTCCGCCATGCCGCCGGTGGCGATGTGCTCCATCAGCACGTACTGACCGAACGGGCTGCCCTCGGTGACCGTCTCGCTGCCACTGGCGGCGGCGGACTCCTCAGGCGGCTGTGCGGACGGTGGTGCGACCTTGGCTGAAGGCTTGAGATCGGGCTCGGGCTCGATCCGCGGCTCTGGCTCCTCCTCCACCTGCGACTCTGGTTGCTCCGCGACCTGCGGCTTTGCTGGTGGCGCTTGGGGCTCCGGCGGGGCGGGCTCGGCAGGAGGCTCGACCGGCTCCGGCTCTGCTGCTTCAGGCTGCGGGGCTGCTGCCTCGGCGGGTGGGGGTTCCGGCTCGGTTGGAGCTTCCTGCGCAGGCTTGTCCGCGGGCTTCTCTTCGGAAGGGGGAGCAGCGCGGCGTCGGAGCGGCTGCACGTCAAGGCCCGCCAAGGTTCGCGACAGGATCGTGTCCACGTCCGTGGACTCACGCGGCGTCCGCCTCTTCTCCGGTTTGCTCTCAGCCAGCATGCTTTCGAGAGTCGCGTCGATCTGAGTGGGAGCGGGCTTCTCCCGCGCCCGCTCGGCCCTCGCCCGATCAGTGTCCGCTGGCTGCTGGGACGCAGCAGCGGGCGGCTTTGCCGCCTCTCCGCTGGGCGGCTCGCTGCCGACCTCCCGACCCTCCTCGACATCTGAGAGAATATCGCCGAACAGCTCGTCGGAGGTCAGCGCCTCCCCATCCGTACCGAGGCCGGCACTGCGCCGCAGTGCGTTGAGCATATCCTGCGGGATCGCCTGCGTCGTCGCGGGATCTGCACCTGCCTTGAGCAACGCCTCTGCCCGCTGCACGAGCACCTCGCCAGAGAACGGGCGCTCGAGAATATCCTGGGCGCCGTAGCGTGCGGCGTCGGCGGCCGGCTCGGATCCGCGGTAGCCGGACATCAGGATCAGGAACGGTGTCGATCTGAGGCCGGCGCGCGCTCGAAGTTGGGTGATTGCGTCCTCGAGCTTCAAGCGGGGGAGCACGGAGGTCAAGATGACGAGGTCGGGCTCGAAGTGAGCGCACCGCTCGACCGCGGCCTCCAGGTCGTCCACCACCTCGAGCTCGTGCCCGGCACCCCGAACGGCGCGTCCAACGCGTTCGACGTAGCGTGGCTCGTATTCGATGAGGAGTATGTTCTTTTTCATGGTCCCCTTTTGAGCTTCGAAGCAGCCGCGCATCGCGGAGGATACAGTTTCATTATCGGGTTCCATGGGATAAAGTCAACCGTGGAACGCCGGTGGCAGCGGAACCACTGTCGACGATGACGATCCATCGTGGTTCTTCGTTGCGGCGGCCCGGGAGCTCGGGTATGCCACTGGGTCGAGCCCGATCTTCCTGTCATACCAATCTGACACAGCAGGAGGTGGCACCGTGTCTGGCCACAACAAATGGAGCACCATCAAGCACAAGAAGGCCCGCGAGGACGCCAAGCGGGGCAAGGTCTTTACCAAGATCATCCGCGAGCTCACGGTGTCGGCGCGGGAGGGTGGTGGCGATCCGGACGGGAACCCTCGTCTTCGAGCGGCGGTGCAGGCCGCGAAGGCGGCCAACATGCCGGCGGACAACATCAAGCGAGCGATCCAGCGCGGAACCGGCGAGCTGCCGGGGGTCACGTACGAGGCCGTGACCTACGAAGGGTACGGACCGGGCGGTGTCGCGGTCATGCTGGATGTGCTCACCGACAACCGCAACCGCACAACGGCCGAGGTCCGTCACCTGTTCTCCAGGCACGGCGGTAACCTCGGTGAGAACGGGTGTGTGGGGTTCCTGTTTGCGCGCAAGGGTCAGCTGCTCGTGCCCCGCAGTGAGGACCTCGACGAGGACACGGCAATGGAGAAGGCGATCGAAGCCGGGGCGGAGGATCTCGACACGGACGATCCGGACTACTATCGGGTGCTGACGGCGCCGGACGAGCTCCATCAGGTTCGGGAGAGCCTCGAGGCCGAGAACGTGACCATAGAGTCGGTGGGCTTTGACATGCAACCTTCGACGACGGTCCAGCTGGACGAAGCGAGGTCCGCGCAGATGCTGCGGCTCATGGAGGCGTTCGACGATCACGACGACGTCCAGGACGTCTGGGCCAACTTCGACATCGACGACGCGGTCTTCGAGCAGCAGTGATCCGAGTACTGGGTATCGACCCCGGGTCGGCGGCGACCGGCTGGGCGTTCGTCGAGTCGTCTGGCTCCACGGCACGGCTCGTGGCCTCTGGAGTCATCCGGGCGCGCGGGGAGTCTCGTGCCGAACGGCTCGCCGATCTGGACCGAGCGCTTGACGCCAGGGTCGTTGAGACCGGCGCGTCGATGGCCGCTGTGGAGTCGTCGTTCAGCGGACGCAACCCTCGTTCGAGCTTGAGTCTGGCGGAGGCGCGGGGGGTGGTGCTCGCGACCCTGGGCCGGCACGGGATCGAGGTGGCGAGCTACACCCCGGCGGAGGTCAAGTCGGCCGTCGTGGGTCATGGCAGAGCTGACAAGCAGCAGGTTGTCTACATGGTGCAGCGGATCTTGAGCCTGTCAGTGCCGCCGGCCCGCGATGCGGCGGATGCGATGGCGGTTGCGCTCGCCCATCTTCGTCTGCACCGTTGGCGTCAGCGGCTCGGAAACACCGACTCCGAGCGTTCTTGACGCTCTGGGGGCCCCGTGCTAGCATCCGATGCCTTCTGCCAAGTGGCAGACTGGGACAGCGCGATGTTTCGGTGGGCGGTATTTGGTAGCAGGAGCGGACGTTTGTAGCCGCCACGGGGTTGTGTCGGTCTACAAGATAGGTGAGAATGTTCGGGACCGACAGGCGGGAACCTTCTCCCGACTGGGAACTCACACACTGAGGAGGACGGATCGTGTTCGGACAGCTATTCGACATTTTCAATCAGGGCGGTTTCTGGATGTACCCCCTACTGTTTTTCTCTCTCCTCGCGCTGACCTTCATCGTGGAGCGGTTCATCGCGCTGCAGAGGGCGAAGATCAACGTGAACGAGTTTCTCTCACGGGTTCGCAAGGCGCTTCTCGTCAACCGCAACGTCAAAGAGGCGATCAAGGTGTGCGAGCAGTACCAGGGTCCCGTGGCCTCCGTGATGAAGGCCGGCCTGCTGCGCTATGGGCATCGGCGTGAGGACATCGAGAAGACCATCGAGAACGCCGGGCTGTACGAGCTCGATCGTTTGGAGCGCGGCATGAACGTGCTGGCGACCGTCGCCAACGTGGCGCCGATGCTGGGCTTCCTCGGGACGGTGTGGGGAATGATCAAGTCGTTCGCCGCTCTCGCCGAGAAGGGGCTGTCCGATCCCAGCGCCGTCGCGTTCGGTATCTCCGAGGCGCTCATCACCACCGCTACCGGTCTGGTGATCGCGATTCCCGCGCAGCTGGCGTACAACTGGTACACCGGCAAGATCAACCGGTTCGTGCGCGACATCGAGACCGCGACGAACATGCTGCTCGAGACGTTTATCGAGATGGACAGCCAGCGCTACGGCCAGGCGGAGGAGCAGGCGTAGGTGCGGCGACGAACTCGGTTTCGTGTGAGCGGAGTAAAAGGAGGCCTCGATGGCATTCCTCCGTGGACGTGATACCAAGGTCCAGCCGTCGATCTTCACGGCGTCGATGGCGGATATCATCTTCCTGCTGATCATCTTCTTTGTGCTGACGTACAAGACCGACGTGGATCGCGTCCAGGTCGAGCTGCCGAAGACGATGGTTCGCCAGGAGCTGCCGGAGGAGGCTGCGGTCATCTCCATCGACGACAACGCGGTGATCCGGGTCTCCACGGGCAAGGAGATGTCGCTGCCTGTGAACACGCAGGAGGAGGTCATCAGCTTTGCGTCCGGCGTCGTGGCGGAGAACCCGAACCAGGCGTTCGTGATCAAGGCCGGGCAGACCTGTCGCTACGAGCATGTCGACTCGGTGCTGGACGCGCTCAAGCAGGCCAAGGCCAAGGTGATCTACCTCCTGTCCGATCAGCGGACCGTGGACGATTAGGGGGACCGGTATGAAGATTCAAAAGAAGAAGGGGTCGCCGGAGATCTTCACCGGCTCGATGGCCGATATCACGTTTCTCCTGATCATCTACTTCATGCTGACGTCGGTCTTCTCTGCAACCCGCGGTCTCGACTTCCAGCTTCCGAAGGAAGACAAGACGCAGTCCGAGATCAAGAAAGAGGACGCGATCGACGTCTACGTGACCGCCGACGGCGCCATCGAGGTCGATCAGCAGCAGATGCCGCTGGACAGCATCCTCGGCTATATCAAGACCAAGCTGGAGCAGGACAAGGAGAAGCCGGTCATCCTCCGAACGTCTCCGGACGCCGAGTATCGGTGGATGGTGCAGGTCTTCGACACGCTCCGGCATGCCCCGGAGGAGGAGAGGTTCTCCGACGGGACGCCGATGGAGATCAAGACGATCTCGATACCGACGCAACGAGAGATTCAAAACGTCTGGTCGCTTCTCGGCGTAGAGTAGGGGGACACCGTGTCAACAGCCAACGACAAGGGAGACAAGCTCCCGCCCACCGTGATCGAGATCATCGCGAGTGAGGAGGAGCAAGACACCAAGCTGTTCCGCTGGTCGGTGGCGGTTGCGGTGATCATCCACATGATCCTGTTTGTCGTGAACTGGCCGACGTTTGCTGGTGGCGCCGGAGACTCGAAGAAGCAGAAGCAGAAGATCTACGTCGTCAAGCAGGTCAAGTTCAAGCAGCCGCCGCAACAGGAGTTCCAGGAGATCCCGAAGCCGAAGACCGTCAAGGTGCCTGTTCCGGATCCCACCCCTGACGAGCCCGAGCCGATCCGCGAGGAGGAGCCGCGCGAAGAGGTGGACTACATTCCGGACGACAGCATGATCCTCGGCGTCCCGGATGCCCCGCCGGCGCCGGAGCCGGAGGGTCCGGTGCGGTTCGTGGTCGGTGGCAACATCACCGAGCCTGAGAAGATCAACGCCCCGCCGCCGCGTTACCCGGAGGCGGCGCGCCGAGCACGGATTCAGGGTGTCGTCGTGCTGGAGCTGCAGATTTCCAAGCAGGGGACCGTGCAGAACGTCAAGGTGCTGCGTGGGCTGCCGCTCGGCCTGACCGAGGCCGCAGTCGAAGCGGTCAACAAGTGGCGGTTCAAACCGTCCACCCTGAACGGGAAACCTGTCGAGGTCTTGTACGTACTCACCGTGAAGTTCAGTCTTCAGTGAATGATGCCATGGCGCTGCAAGGATCTCTTTCCGAGCTCTCGCTCCCCGATGTCATCCAGCTGGTCAGTGTGTCCGGCAAGACGGGTGCGTTTCGGCTGACACAAGGGGAAGAGCAGGGAAGGATCTTCCTGAAGGATGGGCAGATCGTGGATGCCGCCATCGGCAACCTGCGCGGTGAGCACGCCGTCTACGAGATGGCCATCTGGTCGACCGGGGAGTTCTACTTCAACCCCGGTGAAGAGACCCATGAGGTGACTGTCCGCAGGTCGAACGCGAACCTGATGATGGAGGCAGCGCGACGGTTGGACGAGTGGCGTGTCCTGTCGCGCAAGATCCCCTCGCTCGATCTGGTGCCATACTTCTGCCCTCGGGACCAGGGCCAGGATCAGGTGACCCTGAGCCCGCAGGAGTGGGTGCTGGTCACCCGGATCGATGGCCGGCGATCGATCGAGCAGATTGCCGAGGACCTGCGGTGGGCGGCGTTCGACGTTTCCAAGCTGCTGTTCGGGATGATCACCTCCGGTCTGATCGCACTGCGGCGACCGGAGGAGAGCTCGACGTCGGAGCCCGGCGACCTGGGGCTGAGCCCCGTGACCCTTCTCGGGCTCGCCGAGAAGATCCGATCGATGGCTCTCGAGGTGGTTGGCAGCGGGGGCGCGAAGACGATCGAGAAACAGTACATGGCGGCGCGGACGCAGATCGAGATCGGTGAGGGTATCGAGGCGATCCGCGCAATGGTAGAGCAGAACTCGAAAGCGATTTCACTGCTTCAGGGCGCCGACGTGGCAGCCATGTTCGACGAGCAGGTTCGCCCGCTGCTGGGGGGCGTGCTGGCGTCGGATGACCACCGCGCCTGATGAGGGCAGTTCTGGGGGCACACATGATGGGCCAGACCGTTCGATGGGGAGTTGTCGCTGCTGTGGTGGCGGCACTGGCAGTACCGGCGTTCGCCGATTGGCAGCAGGGCGTCGCAGCGTATCAGGCGCGCAACTGGGCCGAGGCGGTCGAGCACTTCAAAGGAGTCGTGGAGACCAACCCGGACTACGCCGGGGCGTACTACATGCTCGGTGTGTGCCAGAGCCGTCTCGGCAAGACATCGCAAGCTCTCGCAAATCTGCGCAAGGCCGTGGAGCTCGACGCAGAGAACGTGCAGTATCAGCAGGCCCTCGGACAGACCCTGGTCGCTGCCGATAAGTTCAGCGAGGCCTATCAGATCCTCGCAGAGATCCCGCTGAGTCAGGTCGCAAGCGCCAATCGCTCGAACCATGCCCTGCTGCTTGCCAGAGCAGCGACCAAGACAAACCGTCCGGAGAAGGCGGCAGAGGTCATTCGTACTCAGCTCCGTGCAGACGGAAACAACGCTCGCCTGCACCAGGCACTCGGCGTTGCCGAGGAGGCACTCGGGAACTACGGCCGCTCCTTCGAGGCCTTCAAGAAGGCATTCGAGCTGGACCGCTCCATGGTGAGCACAGGACGGTCGGCTGTGGCGTCCGCCATTCTTGCGGCTCGTCAGACCCGTTCTCCCTCGGAAAAGAGGTCCTACTACCGCAAGGCCGGCGAGGTGGCAGAGAGCGTGGCCGAGGCCGCGCCGACGTTCGACCACCTTCTCGTCGCCGGTGAGGCGTGGCTTGGCGCCAAGGAGTATGGCCGGGCGATACGATGGTTCGACAGGGCCCATCAGAAGCAGCCGAACAACGCCTTGCTGCTGCTCTACCGTGGTCAATCTCAGAGCTCGCTCGGCGAGTACCCGAACGCCGTCGAGGAGCTGCAGGATGCGTTGAAACAGAACCCCGAGGCGAAGCTGCGGCGGAGCATCTACAACCAGCTGGGGTTCGTGTACGCCAAGACCCAGCAGTACGACGCCGCCATAGCGGCGTACCGCAACGCCGGCAATGATGCCAAGGTGGCGGAGGTGCAGGACGCCAAGTCCAAGCACGAGCAGAACCTCAAGGCGGAGCGTGAGCAGGAAGAGTACGAACGGAAGATGCGGGAGCTCGAGGAGAAGAAGAAGGAGCTCGAGGAGCTCATGAAGGGTGGAGGCGGCCGGTAGTCCACGCCTCTTCAACTACGGATCAGACCAACGGCGGCCCGACGGGCCGCCGTTGGTGTGTCAGGGCTGGAACCTCCGGAGCCCTTTCAACTGCGAGGCCTCATCGTCAGGAACCGGAGAGTCGGGCCACGGCTCCGCCGGGTTATAGCGCTCCCGGTCCTCTGAGCGAGCCGCCGTTCGTGGAGACTGCGCTGTCGACGAGGGTTCTATGTCCCGCGATCGTCTTCAGGAGCCGCTGTGGTGAGCGGCGCATGGACGCCGTTCACAACCCACTGGTGGGTGATCGGCTCTGTGCGCTCCACGGGGATAGCCATCACCTCCGGAAGCTCGTAGGTGTGGAGCTCCATGATTGTCTTCTCGACCAGCTCGACGAACGCTGCAGGGGTCTTGACAATCAGGAGATACTCCGTGTCCTCGCAGATCTGCCCGGTCTTCCAACGGTACATGGACCGGAGACACGGGACGATGTTGACGCAGGCGGCGAGCTCCTGGCCAACCAGCTCCTCTGCGATCATCAGGGCGCTCTCTTCGGTACCCACCGACGTCACGAGCTGCGTGAGTGGGTGTGCTGCGTCGGCTTCATGCATCGGCGCACCCTAGCAGGAGGACCCCTCGTGGGTCAAACAGCCTGTGCGAAAGCAGCGCACTGCGCGCCGGAGAGTCGTTGGCGTGAGGGTTGGACAGCAAAAAGGCGGGCGAAGGGAAAGCCTTCGCCCGCCGCATGCGGCGTTCAGCAGCTCGCGTTTACTGTGGCAACCAGGACGCGACGACGTCGGGGTTCTCGTTCATCCACGTGCGGGCAGCGGCCTCGAGATCCTCTGCCTCATTCATCTTGAGCATGAGGTCGGCCAGCTGCGCGTCGGTGAAGAAGTAGTTCTTCAGGAACTGCGCCAGCTCGGGCTTGTCCTCTTCGAGGCCCAGGCGACCCATGATGTGGATGTTGCCCTTGGTCCAGACCATCTTGTCCTCGTCCTGCTGGAGGAACTTGAGGTCCCAGCGACCGAACATCCAATGGGGCCGCCAACCGGTCACCACGATCCACTCCTGCTCATCGATGGCCTTCGAGAGGGCCGCCGTCATCGCGGGACCGCTGGAGGACACCAGCTCGTAGCTCTCGAGGCCGTACATCTCGAGGACCTGCTCGGAGGTCTTCATGACGCCGGCGCCGGCGTCGATCCCGGTGACCTTGCCGTCGAACTCGTCGACGTACTCCGGCATCTCCGAGATCTTGTCGATGGTCACGTAGGTGGGCACCACCCATCCGCTCTGGGTACCTTCGTAGACGTGCCCGAGGTCCACAACCCGGTCCTTGTACTGCTCGACGTAGTCCTTGTGCAGCACCGGCAGCCAGGTCTCCATGAACGCGTCCTTGTCCCCCTGGGCTACGGAGGTATACGCGGGGCCCGCGTCCGCGGCGGTAATGGTGACCTCGTAGCCGAGCTTGTCCTCGAGGATCACCTTCGCGAGGTGCGTGTACGCCACCCCTTCGGCCCAGTTCACATACACCAGGTCAGCCGTCTTCTTCTCTTCAGCTGCCTGGCCGCCGCATCCGAGCAGGAGGCTGCCAACTGCAACCAAAACCACGATACCGATCAGATCTCTCATCCTCATGTTCCTCTCCTTTCCTCCGAGCACCAGACGTGTCAGAGCACGCCTCGGCGCGTCACCTCGATCAGTCTTTCTGTGTGGCCGCTCCGAGGGCCTGGGTGACCCGATCGAGGTAGATGGCCAGAATAACGATGGCGATACCGCTCTCGAAGCCGAGACCGATGTTGAGCTGAGTAATCCCCTTCACGACCTGGTTTCCGAGGCCTCCGGCGCCGATCAGACCGGCGATCACAACCATCGACAGCGCGAGCATGATCGTCTGGTTCACGCCGGCCAGGATCGTCGGGAGGGCCACTGGAAGCTCCGCCTTGAACAGCGTCTGCGACGGCGTCGAGCCGAATGAGACCGCGGCCTCCTTGATCGCCTTCGGCACCTGCCGGATACCGAGATTGGTCAGGCGGACCGCTGGCGGCATCGAGAAGATGAGCGTCGCAACGACCCCGGGAACCTTCCCGAGCTGAAAGAACAGCACGGCAGGGATCAGGTAGACGAAGGCAGGGAGCGTCTGCATGAAGTCCAGGATCGGTCGAACAATCCCTTCGGCCACGTCGCTCTTCGACGACCAGATCCCGATAGGAACCGCGATGAGCAAAGCAATGATCACTGAGGTTCCGATCAGTGCGAGGGTCTGCATCGAGGCCTTCCACTGCCCCATCTGAACGATCAGGAGCAATCCCACGACGGTAAACAGCGCCATCTTCCAGCCAGTCGTGCGCCATGCGATGACCACGAGAACGGCGATCATAACTGTCCAGTGTGGCGTCACGAGAACGTACTCGATGATCCCCAACACCCATTCGATCAACGCCGTGCAGCCATCAAAGAAGGGGTCGAGGTTCTGTCCAAGCCAGTTAATGATGACTTCAAAGAAGTCTCCAACGTCGAATCCAAACGGCGCGAAGGCGCTGACCGTCCCTCCGATCGACAGTGACATCATTACACCTCCCCCGCCTCCGACTGCGCCGACGAGCCGTTCTCCAGCCCTTCGTGAAGCTCGGTCAACGCCATCGGCTGCTCGGACTCCACCTGGACCTCTGCGAGGATCGTGGCACGGTCGAGGATGCCGAGAAGCTGTCCGTCCTGGTTGACGACTGCGATCGGATAGCGGCTCTCGAACGCTGTGGCGAGCAGATCGGACATGGGCGTCTCGGGGACGACGGTATACACCTCGCCGGTCCGGACGATGGAGGTCAGATCCTTCTCCTTGCGGTGCTTGACCGCATCGTCGATGTGCACGACTCCGAGCAGGACACGGTTCGAATCCGTGACGAAGGCGGTCGAGAGACCGGCCTTCTCCATGTTGCGGACGGCCACTGACGGTCCGTCCTTCGGCGTCACCACCGGGCGTGCCTTCTTCATCAGCGTGCCCGCAGTCAGCACCTTGGTCCGATCGACGTTCTCGACGAACCGCTCCACGTAGTCGTCCGCGGGCTCGGTCAGGATCTCCTCAGGAGTCCCGATCTGCCGTACCGTTCCGCCGGGGCCCATGATCGCGATCCGGTCGCCGA
>CAZEJK010000136.1:0-13567 GCA_964512045.1 uncultured Thermoanaerobaculia bacterium | reverse complement strand
AACCACACGAAACCTCCGGCCGCCTTCGGGCGGCCGGTTTTCGTTCAGCTCGGCAGCCCGCCTTGTGATCCGCAACTCACTGAGAGACAACATCCTGCAACCTCAACTCGGACGCATCGCTCGATCCCGGACGTGACGGTTCGCCCGGCGTGTGCCACTTCACACTGTGGAACCCGCATTGAACCCGCGACCTTGATCTCGTGTGGTATCCTACTGTAAAGAAGGGATTTGGACAGCCGTCGAAAGGTGCCGGGTTCAAATCGGTTCCTGCAGCCGAGATTTAGCCGGAAGACTACGTTGCGATTGCAAAACTTAGCACGGTGTGCTAGCTTTTGTGAGTGAATTGAGAATGCCGCACATGTCGTCCCCACTGTCGATGCCGCGCTGGGTGGAGCAGATCCAGTCTGAAGGCCGGTACACCTTCACCCGATCGGAGGCCGAAGCTCGCACCGGCCGCTCGTTCGTGGCGGTCCAGTCGGCTCTGCGCAGACTCAAGCAGCAGGCGCGCATCGCGAGCCCGCGGCGCGGGTTCTACGTCATCGTGCCACCCGAGTACAGGGCGGCCGGCTCGCCGCCTGCGAGCTGGTTCATCGATCAGCTGATGGGCTACCTGGACCAACCCTACTATGTCGGGTTGCTCACCGCCGCGGCGTTTCACGGCGCTGCCCATCAGCAGCCGATGGTCTTCCAGGTCGTGACCGCCAGGCCGACACGCGCCATGAGTGCCGGCAGGGTCAGCATCGAACTCTTCATGAGCAGCAAAGTCGAGCAGATGCCGGTGGTCGAGAGGCAAACCGAAACAGGAACCATGCGTGTCGCCACCGCAGAGGTCACTGCGTTCGACCTCGTACGCTATCCAGCTGGGGCCGGGCACCTCAGCAACGCGGCGACCGTGCTCTCCGAGCTGGCAGAGCGAGTCGACGCCGCAGCCCTTGTGGCCCTGGCCCCGCTGATGCGGCTTCCCGACGTCCAACGGCTCGGCTACCTCCTCGATTCGGTCGGTGAAACGGAACTCGCTGAGCCCCTGGCCTCCTGGCTCCGCGACCGTTGCCCACGCACCGTGCTGCTGCAACCTGGAGGGCCGGATTCCGGAGCTCGCAGCTCTCGCTGGAACGTGAAAGTCAACGAAGACCTGGAGCCCGACCTGTGATTCCTCGCGCACACATCACCGCGTGGCGTACCCGTGCGCCCTGGCCTTCGAACGAGCAGGTGGAGCAGGACCTCGTCCTCTCCCGGGCTCTGGTCGCCATCTTCCTTCACCCGGTCGTCGCCGAGTGCGCCGTGTTCCGGGGCGGCACCGCGTTGCACAAGCTCTTCCTCGAGGCGCCTGGACGCTACTCGGAGGACATCGATCTCGTCCAGCTCAACCCCGGTCCGATCGGTGAGCTGGTGGACGCGATCCGCGAGGCTCTGGACCCATGGCTGGGCAACCCGCGGTGGAAGCAGGGCGCAGGACGGTTCACGCTCGGATATCGCTTCGACACCAGCTTCGAGCCCTCTCGGCCGCTGCGCGCCGAACCCGCGCCTCGTTCCTGAATCTGCGTGCGAGGATCGCCTCCGCACCAGCGTGCTCGCCCCGTGCCACCCGAAGCAGCAGGGCATCCTTCTCCTCCTCCGGGAGCCCGCCAATCCACTGCGCAAATCCTGGCGGCTCCGGCTCTTCGGGCGCGCTGCTCTCGGCGGTAGCCGTGATCAGATGCTCGTCGATACGCAGAAACTCCGCCATCGCCAGAAGCTCCACCGGCAGCCTTTCGAGACCGGGCGGCACAACAGGCTCCCTTTCATCGTCATCTATCTCATCGTGCTGCACACTGAGTAACCAAGCCAGATACAGAGGTCGCGCGTCACCACGGAGCAGCCTGTTTCGAACCGCGGCGAGAGATCCCATCCACTCGGAGACCTCTTCCCAGTCGTCGAAATCCTCGACTTCGCTCCACAGGTCAACGATGACGTGCTCTCCGGCCCGCCGAAAGCTCGCACACTCGCTGACCAGATAGGGCGTCAGCTCCTCCAATGACAGTACCTCGAGCGGGAGCTTGAAGGAGAGGCGACGCGTACCCCAGCTCGCGAGGTAGAGGTGCAGGTCGAAGTAACGTTCCAGGAGCTTGCCGGGGTCGGCCTTCAGATCACCCCAGTTGTACTCGTTCGAGAAGTGGCTCGGCGAAATCTCGGCGCGTGAGGAGATGGACCGCAGCTCTCCCATCTCCCGCCGAGAGAGCAATTGATCCACTGCGAGAAACTCGAAATACTGGTATTCACTCATGAACGGCAGTCCTGGCTCCGGTCATGCTCGGAGCGCCACCAGAGGCTACACCACCTGTTCTCGAAGCTGGACTCGTGCTCCGGCTTCTCACACCTCGTCGACTGGCGGCGGCCCCGTAGCTGTACGATATGGCGATGACCTCGCCTCGCCACCCGGTGAACGAAATCGAGGACGCGATGGAGCGTGCCCTTCAACCGGGCCATTTCATCGCTTACAGGGCGAGTTTTGACTTTGTTCAGGAGCTCGAAGAGATCCACTCCCGGCTCAAGGTGATGATCGGCGCCGGAGAGGGTGCAGCCGCAGCCATCCACCTCGAGACCTTCATCGCCGCCTGCTACGAGAAGGTCGAGGAGATCGACGACTCGAGCGGTGGTCTCGGCCAGCTGGTCGAGGACCTCTTCTGCTCCTGGATTCGTGCCCGCCAGGCCGCCAAGGCGGATTCCGCCGAGACAGTCGGTCTCCTTCTGTGGTGGATGGACCACGACAACTATGGCTTCTGCCACCGCCTCGAGCAGGACGTGGTGAAGGTGCTCGACGGCGACGGTCTGGAGGCGCTCGCCGCCGAAGCACGGGTTCGATTCGAGGCCTCCGCACCCGATGACCGTGGGCCGGCCGGTTACCCGCGGAGGCGCTGGACTGAGGTCCTCAAGCACACGTTGACCGCCCAATCCGATGCCGAGCAGTACCTCGCACTGTGTGAGCTGACCCGCCTGGCATCGGGCGACTGCGATGTCCTCGCAGCGATCCACGAGGGTCGGGGCAACCTCGACGATGCGCTTTCATGGGTGGGGCGAGGGCTCGAGCTGGCCGGCCGCGAAGGCTACTCCGGTAGCGCCGAGCACGATCTCAAGAAGCGCCAACGCAGCCTGCTGCTGCGACTTGGACGAAGAACAGAGGCAGTCGACCTCGCATGGCAGGACTTCGAGAAGGGCCCGCACCTCTTCGCATACGAGACCTTGATGGGGCTCGTGCCGTCCACAGACCGCGACAGCTGGCACCAGGGGGCCATGGCCGTGGCGGAAGGCGCCGGCTTTGCGTCCGTGATCGATCTCCTCGTGAAGACCCGGGAGCTGGACCGCCTTGTCGCGAGGATCTCGGCCGCGACTGCCACCGAGCTCGAGGCGATCAACGAGCAATCCAGCGAGGCAGCGGCCGACCTTCTCGCCACATCCCACCCGGAGCCAGCGGCACGGATCTATCGCGCGATCGGGCTCGGAATAGTGAACGCCAAGCGGAGCAGATCCTATGACTTCGCGCTTGCCCAGCTCGAGCGCGCTCGCGACTGCTACCTCGCTGCCGGCCGAGCGAACCTGTGGCAAGACCTTGTCGCAGACATTCGTCATCGGCACGGGCGAAAGACCAGCTTCATGCCGGGCTTCGAGCGCGTGGCGGCAGGCGGCCCTGCGGTGGAGCACGAGCCATCCATGCTGGAGCGCGCCAAGAGCAGGTGGCCGAAGCTCAGGGACCGGTGACGGCCTCCCTCAGGGAGAGAGTTCTGCGACCCGCAGCGTGATCACCATCGCTGCGAGGTCCCGCATACCTGCGTATCGGGCCCCCGCAACCAGGACACAAACGCGGCGCGCTGCGCCGCGTTTTTTCGTCCTGGTTGCTTGGGGCAGGGTTCGGCACGCCCCCCGAGCCCCCGCTCGGGTGGCGAGCCGGAGCGCGTGTGAGGCGCACGGTGTTGGACGGTTACCGGGCGGAGCACGGAGCACCCGCGAGTGTCGCAAGCCTCGTCATCTCGACCGAGCTTTCGTGGCGTTGCTGATGCTCGAGGATGCTGCGAGCTCGCCGGTCTTCCCGGAGTATGTGGCGAGCGGAGAGATCCCGTGGGAGAACGATGGCGACCCGGCTCCGTCACCGTATGCCGGAAGGCGGCCCCGGAGCTTCAGAGCCCCGGCCATCAGGTTCACCGAGTGCCCCTGGCGTCTCGCAGTTGCACCCTTCGGCAGGAGAAGCAACGCAGAGACGCAACGGAGCAAAGACGCAGAGCCCCCAGCCGCCGCTGGCTCAGTACCCCTGGGTCATAAGTCCGCACACGTATTCTTCGCGGCGGGCACGAGGGTGTGGTCATCGGTTTGGCCGTGATCGATCCGGCGACCGAGCGAGTATGGTCGCCAGACTTCTTCCGGGCAGTGGCCCAGAGGATCTCGATCCAGAGATAGCAGAATGGGTACCAGCGCAGTCTACGAGAGGGAGCTTAAGAAGACCCTGGAAGAGGCTCACCTCTGCGGTGCTCCGCGACGAGGGTCTCGATGAGCTCCGCGCTGTCCTCGACCCCGAGCCCGTCGATGTCGGCGTTGATATCCGCCCTCCGGTACGATCGGTTGAAGTAGGTGATGTCCTTCTGGATCTCTTTCAAGTAGAGCTGCTTCTCGCGATCCGAGAGGCGAGTTTCGATGGGTTTGGAGTCAACGTCGTAGAAGGTGATTCGCTCGAGGATGTTCTCCGGCCTGTCGTGGATGGCCACCGTCACACAGGGCACCTTGCGGAGGATCCGCAGGTACGCGTCCCGAAGTCCGCTGGGGACCATGGCGACCACGCAGTCCGGGTTGTCCGCCACGATCCTCTCGAGAACGACCGAGCATTCCTTCCGGTAGGAGTAGTCGGTCAGGTACCGCGCCTGCAGGCGCTCGATGGACAGGCCGAAGTGGCGCTCGATCTCGGCGTCGAGGTCGAAGAACGGGACTTTGAGGCGGCGCGCGAGCACCGCCCCGATGGTCGTCTTGCCGACGCAGCCAACACCGACGAGAAGCACTCTCATGGAGGCGAGCAGCTCCGAAGTATCTCAGCGGCGGCCATGCTGATCCTCCCACCGCTGTCCAGACCGCACCTCGGGCAGGATGAAGCGCACGCCCTGGTTGTCGGCGGGGTTGTCCTCCCACCCGCCCAGCACAGACCCGCCGCCCCCACCGCTCCCTCCCACCACCCAACCCGGCGGGTTCAGCCACAGCATGCGCTCGAAGATCGCGGCGGCCTCGGCCATGCGACCGAGGCGCCACAGGCACAGACCGTAGCCGTGCATGCAGCGCAGGAACGGGCGGTTGTCGATCCGTCCCCAGGGGAGCACGCCGTCGAAGCCCTGGCTCAGCGACAGCTCGCCGATGCGCAGGCCCGTCTCGTAATGGCGGATTGCGCGCTCGGGTCGGTCTTCGAAGGCGAAGTTGCCGAGGTGGGCGTGGGCGTCGAGGCAGCGGAGATCGGCCGCCAGCATGTCGTTGAGCAACGTGACCGCTCCAGCTCGGTCGCCGGTTTCGTTGCGCTCGCTCGCCTCGAGTATGGGGTCTCTGTCCCAGTCGTGCGGGTCGGTGCCCGGCAGCACCTGCTCCATCTCGAACGAAGGTCGCGGGCCGTGCGCAATGATCGTCTGTGCCCACTCCTCGAGTGGTTCGTCCTCCTCGCCCCAGTACTCGTCTGCAGGGTTCCACTCCCACTCGTGGCGCAGGTGGAGAGGCGTCAGACCGAGCGCAGGCACGTCGAGCCGGTGGCCGTCGATGCGCCCTGAAAGATAGGCGTGGCCAGCGTATTGCCACCGCTTGTTTGGGCGGACAGTAACGATCTCCCCCGGCACCATGTCCCACACCTGACTCGAGCGCAAGGTAAGTACGCGCTCGGTTCCCAGCAGGCGGCAGCGCGCCGCGTTGGACTTGGGCGCGAGCACCACCAGCTCGACCGGAGCGTCGAGGTCTATGCCGTCGGCTGTCGCCTTGTGCCGTCTCGGGCGGCGGGCCGGAACTGCAACCGACTGGGTCGGCGGGTCGAGCCCGAGCCACTTGCGGTACGCGGCAGAGAATCTGGCCCCGGCCGAGCCCTCGAGAAACGACAGCTCGGCCGCAGCAACCACGTGCTCACTGCCGTCCTGACGCCGGCACCGTGCGGTGAGGCTGCGGCGGACATTTCCGTCATAGTCGATCTCGAGCACCTCGACCGGCTCGCCGACGACGAAGGCGTCGGCCGGCAGGGGCACGTTGTCCTCGAACGCCTGGCGAAAGGCCCACAGCTGCTCGTCGTCACCGAAGGCGTCGGTGAGGATCTCGCCCAAGAGGTCATCGGTCCCTTCTGGCCACTTCGATCGTGCCATTCTCGCTCCTCGCTGCCACCGGGGCGGCGCATCTGAATCCTACACCAGCGCGTCGCGAGCATGATGGAAGACATCGTCACATACCACTACCGGTCGCTGTAGAGTTGAGGGGTGAGCTCGTCCCGCGACTGCCGTGCCGAGATCGAAGTGGAGCTGGAGGAGGCGCTGCAACCGGGCCGATTCATTGGCTACAACGCGAGCTTCGACTTCGTTCCGGGGCTCGAGGAGGTCCACACCCGACTCAAGGGGATGATTGACGCCGAAGAGGGTGCAGCCGCAGCCATCCACCTCGAGACCTTCATCGCCGCCTGCTACGAGAAGGTCGAGGAGATCGACGACTCGAGCGGTGGTCTCGGCCAGCTGGTCGAGGGCTGCCGTCATGTTGCTGTCGCGCAGAAAGCGGTTCCAAGGCCGGAGCCGGTGGTGCTCTGACGGGATCTCTCCACTCGCGGGAGTGCTACGGAGCGATGTGGTCGTTTGCCGGGTTGGGGTGCTCCGGTTGGTCACGAAGGCTCGGTCGAGATGAGTCGGCTTCGCTTTCCGCCGTCCGCCCGCCGCGGCTCCGCCGGAGCAGGCGGGGTGGCTGGTACACGAAGCGTGCGCGAGCCGGAGCGGGTGTGAGGGTCACGGTGTTGGACGGCTACCGCGCGGAGCACGGAGCACCCGCGAGTGTCGCAAGCCTCGTCATCTCGACCGAGCTTTCGTGGCGTTGCTGATGCTCGAGGATGCTGCGAGCTCGCCGGTCTTCCCGGAGTATGTGGCGAGCGGAGAGATCCCGTGGGAGAACGATGGCGACCCGGCCGCCGGTGCTGGGCTCCGGTCGCGGAGCTTCGGAGCCCCGACCATAAGGTTCACCGAGTGCCCCCGACGTCTCGAAGTGGACCCTTCGGCAGGAGAAGCAACGCAGAGACGCAACGGAGCAGAGACGCAGAGCCCCCACCCGCCGCTGGCTGAGGGTTGATACAGCTGTCAAGCCAGGGTCGGTACATAGCCTTGCGGCTGATGTCAGCCCATCATCCGGGGCCGGCCGTGCCACGGCGTAGCCCCCCGGGCGGAGCCGGGCTGCCGGCATCCGTGACGGGGCGAGGGTGAAGGCGCCTCATATCGGTCCCGGTCTCACACAGTTCGGTCCCGGTCTCACACAGTGCAACCTCGGCGAACGTGGTCCCGGCATGCGCGGCCGCGTCAGTAGGTGACGACGTGCAGCTCCGGGATCCGTCGGTAGTGGTTGACATTGCGCGTGACGACTCCCATTCCGTACGCGAGACCGGTTGCCCCGATCCACAGGTCGTTCGTACCGATCAGCATGCCGTTGGCGCGCAGGTGGCGCTCGGCCCGGGCGTAGTGCCAACAGATGTCGAGGGAGCAGGGGAGGATGTGGAACGGCGCCAGCAGCTCCTCCCACCGGTCACGGCCTGCGGCGCCATAGCCAGCAGCGAGCTCGCCGGCGATGGTGAAGGTGAGAAACAGCGGTTCGGCTGCCTGTCGCTGCAGGAGGTCGTGAGCGGCCCCCGGTTGGGACTGGAGAAGCTCACGCTCGAGGTCGACCACGAAGGTGGTCTCCAGGATCAGTCCCGCGCCCACTTGTCCTCCGGTGCCCCGACCTCCCGCTTCGCCGCCTCGACCGCCGCCGCCTCCTCCTCGGTCATGGTCGCACCCCGTCGAGCGATCCGCTCCAGCAGCTCCTCTCCGGTGACCGTCTGATTCGGCCACACCGCACGGCTGATGACCTCGCTGAAGGACTCGTCCGGAAAACGTCGAGCCCGCTTGAGCCGCTCGTACGCCTCGAGACGCAGAGAGATGGTCTTCGTCGCCATGCATGCAATATGCAGAGTCTGTGCATCTTCGTCAACCCGGAGGGGGGCTCATGTCGGCCGCGTGACCCGGAGGCCAGCACCTCCGGCGGATGGCCGCCCAAGCTGCTCGCCAGCCTCGTCTACGGGCTGTCGTTCGTGTCTCGGGACTCGGCCCTGGTTGTCGCCGGGGTGAGCCGCCAACGCGGCCGCGGGCCGCAACCAAAGGGAGGCTCCAATGGCGCCGGTCCCGCGCCCGCGGAGCTGTCAGTAGCTCGGTATCGGCCGTGCTGGCCTCGGGGCCTACGCCACCTTTGACGTGACGGCAGCGGCCCGCTGCACCGTGATCAGGTCCAGCTCCGGCGGCGAGCCGACGCGCCACGGCACGGCGCCCACACCGATGCCGCGTGACACGTACAGCAGTGCCGTGTCCGTCGCGTACGGACCCGCGATGTAGCGCGTGTGGAACCGCGCCACATTCACCCGCCGGCTCGGGAAGGCGATCTGCCCGCCGTGGGTGTGACCGGACAGCGTCACCTGTGCTCCGGCCGCGGCAGCCTGATCGAACCCCTGCGGCTGGTGGGACAGACACACCTTGAAGTCCGCTTCGCTGCGCGCGATCTCGCCGAAGTCGGGGCGCCGGCCGTTGACGGCCGTCAGGTCCTCGAGACCGGTGATCGCCAGCCACGAGCCGCCGGCCTTCAGCCGCACCGTCTGGTTGACCAGCGGCGTGATCCCGGCCTTCTCGAGGGCCCACCGTGAGAGGGCAGGGTCGATATAGTGGTCGTGGTTGCCGAGGATGCCGTAGACGCCGAGCGGCGCCGAGATGCCGTAGAACCCGCGAACGAACGCGGCGGCGTCCGACGGCCGACGGTCCACCTGATCGCCGGTGAAGACGACCAGGTCGATCGGCAGGCGCTCCACCATCTGGCGGATCTTGCGCATCCGCGACGGTGGCATGTACGGACCGGCGTGGACGTCGGAGATCTGCAAGAGGGTGAGCCCGTCCCACTGTCGCGGCACGTCGGGATGCTCGAGGAACACGCGGCGGACCTCGGGGATCTCCGGCGCTCCGCTGAGCACACGCCGAGCGGTGTCCACGTGGGGTGACAGGCGCGAGGACGCTTGGGCGCGGAACTTCCGCAGACGGTGGGTTCTTCGGCGGATCACCATGAGCTGACGTGGCACGGAGGAGCCGACCACGCGCGCCAGCATACCAGACCCCGCACCGCAAGAGGACAACGAGACCGAGCCCATCGAGATTCCATCGGACCTCTCCGAACCCCCGCCTGCAATGCCGCCTTCGCTCTCCCCAAAGGACCGCGGACGTCCCGTCCGCAGCATCGAGCCTGCAGCAAGGCCCGATGCGGACAAGATGTCCGCGGTCCCTGTGGGGTGTCGGCATGCGGTCGAGCTTGCAGCGAGGCCCGATGCGGACAAGATGTCCGCGGTCCAACAGCGGAGAAGCCGGAGAGGACCGCGGACGTCCCGTCCGCAGCATCGAGCCTGCAGCAAGGCCCGATGCGGACAAGATGTCCGCGGTCCCTGTGGGGGTGTCGGCATGCGGTCGAGCCTGCAGCGAGGCCCGATGCGGACCAGATGTCTGCTGTCCGTGGATGGGCGGGAGCGACGGGGAGCCGGTTGCGATCGGGAGCGGCTACATCGGGTAGAGCCCGTCGTCGTAGTCGGGCGCTCCAGCGCCACCGAAGCCACCGTCGCCGCCCATCTCCTCCTCGAGCTCGTCGCCCATCTCCTCCTCGACCTTCTCCGGGTCCTCACCCTTCTCCAGGCGACGCACCATCTCCTCCATCGCGGGCGTGATCGGCTCGCCGGACAGCTCCGCCATCTTGCGCACCGCATGTGCCATCTGCCGCGGATCGTTCTCGTCCATGCTCTCCATCTCGGCGGCGAGCTTCATCATCTCCCGCTCCATCCGCGGATCGTCGAAATCATCCTCGCCGCCGCCGCCGCCGCCTTCCGGCGACGACGCACCCTTCCGCCCGACCCCGAACCGCGACGTCCGGCGTCGCAGGTCCTCGGCGCCGCACTTCGGGCAGGTGGGCACCTTGGTGGTGTTGATGCGATACGAGAGAAACGAGTAGATCCGGTTGCAGCGTGGGCATAGGAACTCGTAGACCGGCATGATTGCACTCCTGTCAGTGGTCTCACGCTCCACACCGGGAGCGCTCCGGGGGTATTGTACCGACTGCGCCGCACGGGCTCCATCTCGTTGACAAGGCGCGCTATGATATCGCGCGATGACGTTTGATCTCGGACGCTGGTTGCCGGAGTTCCCGATCCGTGAGCGGAGCCTGTACCTGGACCATGCGGCGCTGTGCCCGCTGCCGCGGCCGGTGGCAGAGGCGATGCGCCAACGGATCGCAGACCAGGAGGGAGGCGGCGCCGACAACCTGCAAGCGTGGACGCAGCAGGCGATGACCTGCCGCCACCTCGGCGCCCAGCTGATCGAGTGTGACGCCGAGGACATCTCGCTCATCAAGAGCACCAGCGAGGGCTTGAGCCTGATCGCCGAGGGGCTCGACTGGCAGCCCGGCGACGAGATCCTGGTGGGGGAGGAGGAGTTCGCCACGAACGTGGCGCCGTGGCTCAACCTCGAGCGGCGCGGCGTGAAGGTGGTGCGCTTCCCGCAGCCGGACGGGCGGATCGACCCCCACGAGGTGGAGAAGCGGATCGGCCTGCGCACCCGCGTGCTGGCGGTGTCGTGGGTGGCGTTCCACACCGGCTGGATCGCACCCCTGGCCCAGCTCGGACGGATCTGCCACGACAACAGTGTCTGGTTCGTGGTCGACGCCATCCAGGCCCTCGGCGTCCTGCCGATGCGGATGTCGGCGCTCGGTGTCGACGCCCTCGTCGCCGACGCCCACAAGTGGCTCCTCGGTCCCGAAGGCATCGGCCTCATGGCCACCACGCCGCGCCTGCGCGCCAAGCTGCGCCCGGCGCTGTCGGGATGGCGCAACGTCCACCGCGACCGCGGCACCATGTTCCTCGACCGTCTCGAGCACCTGCCCGACGGCCGTCGCTTCGAGCCCGGAGCGCCCAACGGCGTCGGTATCGCCGGCCTGGCCGCGGCCCTCGATCTGATCCAGTCGGTGGAGCGGGAGCATATCCAGGCACGGGTGGAGATGGCGTCGCGGATCCTCGGTCGCATCCTGATCGCGCATGGGTGGGACGTGTACTCGCCGGGGCCCGGCCATCCTGTGGCCGGCATCGTGGCGGCGCGGCACGCCGACATCCTGCCGCGCGAGGCCATGCGCCGCCTGCGTGAGCGCAACGTCATCTGCTCCGTTCGCCAGGGCTACCTGCGCCTCTCGCCCCACTTCTACATCACCAAGGGTGAGCTGGAGGCCATCGGCCGCATCCTCGAGAAGGAAGGGCTGTAGGCCCGCGGGCAATCGGGTTTCACAACTGCACAAACGGTGGTGAGCGACTCAAGCATCCCACATCTTCGAAAATGCGAAGCAAAGGTGCTGGGGAGAGTTCTAAGTTCTTAATTTTAAGTTCTTAATGCCGCCCTCCCACCCCGGAGCCTGCTTTGCGAGCTTCGGGCATCGAAGAGTGGTAAAGACGCTCGCTGCGAGGGTCGATGGGAGGGTGGGGGAGCTAATAGCCAACACCCAATACCTCACAGCTCCGCGGCCGCGGGATCGGCACCACCGGAGCACCCCTTTGGTTGCGGCCCGCGGCCGCGTTAGGGCTTCCAGCCCCGACCGATGGCGCCGCAGAGACCCCGTGTCGGGGCAAGGATGCCCCGACCACCGAGGAGGTCTCAGACCACCGCGAGCCTCCGCGAAGCCTCACGCCAGGCCATGTCAAGCCTCTGTCAGGTCGTTCGCGGCATTCGCGGGGCAGGGTTGACGATGCTGAAGTTCCACCAGAGAATAGTGAGCCGATAGGCTGTTGCGGAATGCATCGAGGCCGGCTGAAGCTGAACAGGCGGTGCAGTTAGTACCGGCTGATTTGACAAAAGTCTTCTTTCGGCTTAGCTTTGCGAGTGGGAACAGCCTGCGGCAGCTGTGTCTTTTCCCCGCCTCTCCGTGGCCTGCACGCGCCGTTGGCGGCCCATGACCGCACACTCACAACACATGAAAGAGGGTTGTATGGACCCACACGAGCTTTCCTCCCGCCCGGCCCTGATCACGGGCGCTGCCGGCTTCATCGGTTTCCATCTCGCCAGACGGCTTCTCGATGATGGCTGGAGCGTGGTGGGCCTCGATAACCTCAACGAGTACTACGACCCGACCCTGAAAGCGGCGCGCCTCGCGCAGCTCGAGGGCCGCGACGGCTTCGAGTTCCGACGGCTCGACCTGGCGGACCGGGCGGGCATGGAGCAGCTGTTCGCTGACCACAGCTTCGGCGTGGTCGTCAACCTCGCGGCCCAGGCCGGCGTCCGCTACTCCCTCACCAACCCGCACGCCTATGTCGACTCGAACCTGACCGGCTTCCTGCACATCCTCGAGGGCTGCCGCCACACGGGCGTCGGCCACCTCGTGTTCGCCTCCTCCAGCTCGGTCTACGGGGCCAACACCACGTACCCGTTCGCCGAGGACCACACCGTGGACCATCCGGTCTCCCTGTATGCCGCCTCGAAGAAGGCCAACGAGCTGATGGCCCACACCTACGCGCACCTCTACGGTCTGCCGTGCACCGGCCTGCGCTTCTTCACCGTCTACGGACCCTGGGGCCGGCCGGACATGGCGCTGTTCAAGTTCACGGCCAGCATCTTGGCCGGCGAGCCCATCGACGTGTACGGCTACGGCAATCAGCGCCGCGACTTCACCTACATCGACGACATCATCGAGGGCGTGGTGCGCACCATGACCACGCTCCCTGTGCCGGATCCGACCTGGACCGGAGACGATCCGAACCCGGCCACCAGCGCGGCGCCGTGGCGGGTGTACAACATCGGCAACAACAACCCCGTCGAGCTGATGGAGTTCATCCGCGTCATCGAGGAGGCGCTCGGCCGCGAGGCGACCAAGAACATGCTGCCGATGCAGCCCGGCGACGTCCCGGCCACGGCCGCCGACGTCGACCGTCTCGACAGTGCCGTCGGCTTCCGCCCCAACACTCCGATCGCCGAGGGCGTTCGCCGCTTCATGGCCTGGTACCGCGACTACTACGAGGTCCCTTCCAAGTAGCACAGACGGTGGTGCTCAGCGACGCACGGGACCCCACCGGAGCACACCGCCCATCCAAGAGCAACGTCATCTCGACCGAGCCTCCAGCAACCGGACCCCCCAGTGCAGCACCATGTCCCACCGGAGCACACCGCCCATCCAAGAGCCCCGTCATCTCGACCGAGCTGCCATGGCGATGCATCCGTGGTTGGCCAGTCGGCAACCGTGACGGCCCGTAGCACCTGGCGAGCGGAGAGATCCCGTGGAAGAACCCGCGCCCCAACAACGCCCC
>CAZEJK010000135.1:0-13828 GCA_964512045.1 uncultured Thermoanaerobaculia bacterium | reverse complement strand
CCTTCTGCGCGTTGGCCTGGGAGGCGTGCACGCGCAGCGCCAGCGTCTTGATCCCACGCAGCGCGAGCCACGCCTGGTGCGGGTCCATGCAGGCGCCGAGATAGGCGTGCACCGGCTTGATGCGGGCACACAGCTCCTCTGTTGCCGGCACGACCATCCCGGCCACGACGTCCGTGTGCCCGTTGATGAACTTGGTCATCGAGTGCATCACGATGTCGGCGCCGAGCTCGATCGGGCGCTGCAAGATGGGGCTGGCGAAGGTATTGTCGACCATCAGCAGGGCGCCGTGCTGGTGGGCGACCTCGGCCACCGCCGCGATGTCCGAGAGGACGATCGTCGGGTTTGCCGGCGTCTCCACGAACACCAGCTTGGTGCTCGGACGCAGCGCTGCGCGGACCGCATCCACATCCGACGTGTCGACGAAGTCAGCGGCCACGCCGAAGCGGCTGAAGTCTCGCTCCACAACCACCCGCGACGGACCGTACACGGAGCTGGTCCCGATCATGTGCGCGTCCTGGCCGAGCACCGTGAACAGGACCGTGCACAGTGCGGCCATCCCCGACCCGGTGGCAAAAGCACCTGCACCACCTTCCAGCGTCGCCACGGCCTCCTCGAGACGCGCGATGGTCGGGTTGCCCATGCGGGTATAGATGAAACCGTCGTCAGTACCCGCAAACCGAGATGCCCCCTCGGAGCAGTCGTGGAACGCGAACGTCGAGGTCTGGTAGATCGGTGGCGCAACAGCGCCGGTGGCGGCGTCGATATGGCTACCGGCGTGGATGGTTCTCGTCAGGGTACCCTTCTTGGAAAGATCGTCCATGGTGCTGCTCCTTGTCTCCTCGGCTGCAGCCCGGATCGGGCTCGGCCACGGCGCGCCCATGGTAGCACCTTGTCTGCGCTGCACTTGCGGTATTGTGGAATCGTCACAGCGTACCTCGGCTCGCGGTGTGTGAAACAATCGACATCGGGCTCGAGGGCTGGAAGACAGATGGAGAATGTCGAACGACACAGCCGGAACGGCGGATGGCTTCGACGCACGATGACCCTGGCACTGCTCGCGTGCGTCTCGGCCATCGCTGGCCTCGGCCTGGCCACTCGTATCGAGCCGCTGGCGTGGCTGGTCAGCCTGCCTGCCGTCTTCCTTCCCTACCTGCTCCTCGGCGGCCCGGTCGCACTCGTGGGAGCGGTGCTCCTCAGGAGTCGTTGTGTCGCTGCAGCTGGAGGGGTGCTCTGTGTCGTCGGCGTGCTGCTGTACGGCCAGCAGCTCCTCCCGGGCACACCGCCGCCGCCTGAGTCGCACGACATCCGGTTGATGACGTACAACGTTCAGGCCGTGACAGATCGTGAGGACGTCGACGCCGCACTCCGATCGGTCGCACAGGAGTCGCCAGAGCTGCTGGCTCTTCAGGAGGTCCACGGGGCCGAGGCACACCGCCGCCTGCTCGATGTGCTCACCGATCGGGGGTTCGACTGCGCCCATCAGCCCTACTACGCCGACACCTCTGTTGGGCTGGCACTCTGCACGAGCTCCCCGCTCGTCCTCACGACAGTACGCCCACGAACCTTCCACCGCGCCGGCAAGTGGACATTCCTGTTCACCGAGGTCAAGTGGAACGAGAGCACGGTCAACGTCATCGTGCCCCATCTGCTGCCGTTTCGGATCAGTGCCGCAGATCCCCTCGAGCACCGCCGGCGGATCCTCCGGGATCTGCGCAGGGTGAGCCGGTGGCACCGGCAGGAGGCGGAGGCGCTGGTCCACCTCGTCGGCAACCTGCACGATCCGACCATCATCGCGGGCGACTTCAACTCCACACCGGATCACGCGGTCCACCTGCTCCTCCGCCGGCACCTCGACGACGCACACCGCCGGGCAGGCTTCGGTCTGGGCGCTACCTACCGCTATCTCGTCCCGCTGCGGATCGACTATGTGTACGTGGACGACGGTCTCGATGTGCTGGACTGCTGGGTTGGCGAGGCGGGGCCGTCCGACCACCGGCCGGTGGTGGCGCGACTGCGGCTTGCAGGCGAGCGCCGGCAGTAGCGGTCACCCCTGCCAACCCCGTGCCGCCGGAGGCCGCGGGCCCGGCTCCGGCAGCGGGTCCGGTCAGCTCGAAGCGTCCAGTCGACAGCCAGCCTCCCGTCTGAGACGTTCTGCCAGCTTGTCACAACTGGGACTCTGTCTCGAGAAAACTGAGCGCCTCCAGCCCTTGTGCGGATTTTCACTTTTGCTACCATAGGGGCCGGTCATACCGACCCGGCTGCAACGGGCAGCCGAGCCGTACCGCGAACCTGGGAGGTGGCATCGAGCTCATGTCCTCCACGAGATCACTCGTTCTGGCATGCTCTTGGTCCGACCTCCACGACTCTGCGCGAGGTAGCCTATGGCTCGATTAGAACACCCGATTCGCGCTGAGGATCGCCAGACGATCGCGAGGATCATGGAGATCTCCGGCGAAAACATCTACCAATGCATGCAGTGCGGCACCTGCAGCGCCGTGTGCCCGATGATCGATGCCATGGGCTGCACGACGCGTCAGGCGATCCACCTGCTGCAGTTCGGGCGCACTGCGGAGGTCGTCGACGCCAAGATCGGAGACTTCTGCGCCTCCTGCCACACCTGCAACGTCCGCTGCCCGCGCGGCATCGATGTTCCCAGGGTGTTCGAGGCGGTGCGGCTGCTGACCTTGCGCGACAACGTCGACCTGGTCAAGCCGCAGGACCTGCCCAAGGACATGCTCGCCGACGCACCGCAGATCGCGTTCGTCTCAGGCTTCCGAAAGTTCACATCGTGAGGTCGGACATGAAGATCGGATACTACCCCGGATGCACGCTGAAGACGAAGGCGATCAACCTCGAGGACGCCGCGCTCGCCGCGCTGAAGGCCCTCGGCGTGGACTTCACCGAGCTGGAGCGGTGGAACTGCTGCGGTGCGGTGTTCTCGCTGGCCGACGACGATCTGATCCACCACGTGGCGCCGGTCCGCAACCTCGTGCGCGCCCAGGAGCAGGGCTGTGACACCATCGTCACCCTGTGCTCCCAGTGCTACAACACGCTGGCCCGGGCCAACCTTTTGATGCGCTCCGATGAGGAGAAGCGCGACACCATCAACCGGTTCATGGACGAGGAGCCGGACTACGAAGGCGGCGTGGAGGTTCTCCACCTGCTGAGCTACCTGCGCGACCATCTCGGCTGGGATGCGGTGCGTGCCGCGGTCAAGGTGCCGCTCGACGGCCTCAAGGTGGCGCCGTTTTACGGCTGCACCCTGCTCCGTCCGCAGGAGGTCTCGGTCAACGACCCCACCCCGGAGCTGTTCGAGGAGTTCCTGCGCGCGCTCGGCGCCGAGCCGGTGCGGTTCTCAGCCAGCCAGGAGTGCTGCGGCTCCTACCAGGTCATCGCGCATCCGGAAGAGGAGACCGCACGCGCCGGCAAGGTTCTGCAGTCGGTGAAGGCCTCGGGCGCCGAGGCGATGGCCCTGAGCTGCCCCCTGTGCGATTACAACCTGGGACGCAGACAGCCGGAGATCATCGCCGCAGCCGCGGGCCTGGAGCCGATTCCGACGTACTACTTCACGCAGCTCCTCGCCGTGGCGATGGGGCTCGAGCCGGCGCTCTGTCACTTCGAGCTCAACGGTGATCCGGCGCTGACACTGTTACAGGAACGGAAGCTCGTCGTCCAGGCGACGGCCTGAGGGCCACCGGACGATGGACTCGGTTACGAAACCCACGCGAGGAAGAGGTTGACGATGGCCACAGCACCTGACATCAAACCCGAAGTGGAAACCTCGATGGTCCCCATCTACATCATGGGCAAGAGGTACGAGGTCCCAGACACCCTGACCATCATGAAGGCGATGGAGTACGCCGGCTACCAGTACATCCGCGGCTGCGGTTGCCGCGGCGGAGTGTGCGGCGCCTGCGCCACTGTGTTCCGTCGCTCCGGAGACTACAAGATCTACACCGGGCTGGCCTGCCAGACGGTGGTCGAGCCGGAGATGTACCTGACGCAGATCCCGTTCTACCCGGCCAACCGGGCGGGGTACGACTTCGCCACGATCGAGCCGACCCCGGAGACCGTGTTCCAGCTCTACCCCGAGCTCTTCCGGTGCGTCGCGTGCAACAACTGCACCAAGGTCTGCCCGATGGACGTCCAGGTTCTGGACTACATCTCGGCGGCCAAGCGCGGCGACATCAAGGCCGCGGCCGAGATCTCGTTCGACTGTATCCAGTGCGGCCTGTGTGCCAGCCGCTGCATGGGCGAGCTGGCCCAGTACCACATCGCGCAGCTGTGCCGGCGGATCAACGGCGCCCACCTGACGCCGAAGGCCGAGCACCTGGAGAAGATGGTCGACGCCATCGAATCCGGAGCGTTCGACGAGCCGCTCGCCAGCCTCATGGCAATGGACGCCGAGGCACTGAAGCAGGCATACGTCAGCCGCGAGATGGAGCCGCACATGGGCGACGACAGCTGGCGCCCGACCGAAGACACCGGGCTTCACGCAAACTCCTACTGACCCGATAGATACCGAAATGAGCGAGGTGAACGATGCCGTACCCGAGTGAACTGAAAGAGATGATCAAGGTCGTCGAAAGCACCCGCGCAGACCGGGTCGAGCGCAAGAAGCGAGGTGACGAGGTTCCGTTCCTCGATCTCGACCAGCGCAAGGAGCGGCTCGAGTACCACCCCGACTTCCAGGAGGAAGGCCGGCGTGAGCTGAAGGTGGGACCATCCAAGGGCTACCGCGTGGCACACGAGTTCGCCGATCTGCTGGAGGCCACGAGCCGCGTCGACCCGAGCTCGGTCGACCTGAGCAACCCGGCGTACGAGACGGACGTCCTCGTCATCGGGGGCGGCGGCGCCGGCACCTCCGCCGCACTGCTGGCCGCAGAGAACGGCGCCAACGTGATCATGGCCACCAAGCTGCGGCACGGCGACGCCAACACGATGATGGCCGAGGGTGGCATCCAGGCGGCCACCAAGGGCGAGAAGGACTCCCCGTACTACCACTACCTGGACGTCATGGGCGGCGGTCACTTCACCAACGTGCCCGAGCTCGCGGAGACGCTGGTAACGAAGGCCCCATCGGCGATCCACTGGCTCGAGCACCTCGGGGTGAACTTCTCCAAGACCCCCGACGGCCGGCTGCACACCATCCACGGGGGCGGCACCTCGCGCAAGCGGATGCACTACGCCGCCGACATCACCGGCGCCGAGATCATGCGCACCCTGCGCGACGAGGCGCGCAACCGCGCCGACATGATCACCGTGCTCGAGTTCGCCCCGGCGGTCGAGCTGGTGCTCAACGAGCACGGGCACTGCGCCGGCGCCGTGCTGTACAACATGGAGACCCAGGAGTACTTCGTGGTCAAGGCCAAGTCGGTTGTCATGGCCACCGGAGGCTCGGGCCGACTGCATGTGCAAGGCTTCATGACCACCAACCACTACGGCGCCACCGGCGACGGCATCGTGCTCGCCTACCGCGCCGGCGTCCCGGTCGCGTTCCTGCACACGGTGCAGTACCACCCCACCGGCATCGTCTTCCCCGAGCAGGCCGAGGGGATCCTGATCACGGAGAAGTTCCGCGGCTCCGGCGCCAACCTGGTCAACGTGGAAGGCCACCAGTTCGTCAACGAGCGCGAGCCGCGCGATGTCGAGGCCGCGTCGATCATCAAGGAGTGCACCGCCGAGGGCAAGGGCGTGCCCACGCCCACCGGCCGTCTCGGCGTCTGGCTCGACTCGCCGATGATCGACATGCTCGCCGGCGAAGGCACCGTCAAGCGCGAGTTCCCCGGCAAGTACATCCTGTTCAAGCGGTATGACATCGACATCTCCAAGGAGCCGATGCTGATCTTCCCGACCCTCCACTACCAGAACGGCGGAGTCGAGTTCCAGCAGGACGGGCACACCAACGTCCCCGGCCTGATGGTCGCCGGCGAGGTCGGCGGAGGCATCCACGGCGCGAACCGGCTGATGGGCAACTCGCTGCTCGACATCGTCGTGTTCGGACGGATCGCCGGCGAGACGGCCGCCAGGCATGCGCTGAACGGCGCTTCCGACGGCGCGCTGTCTCTGGAGCACGTGGTGTCGTACAACGCCGAGGTCGAGGCCGAGGGTGTCGGCGGAGGCCGCGTGGCCCCGGCGATCATCCCCAACTACATCGACCCGGCCGTGCGCGAGCGCCAGCTCACCGCCAACTGGGTGGGCAACGTCCGCCAGTAGCGGACTCGACCCAGAGCAATGGCATCTCCAGGCCGCCCTTCGGGGCGGCCTTGCTTCTTGGGAGTGGTGGTTGGCATGCCGCATCCGACGACCATGGAACCGGAGCCCTGCACAGCGTGCAAGGCCATACACACGACTGGTGTATAGTCAGCATGGAGGGCGCCATGCGAACCAACATCGTGCTCGATGATGAGCTTGTCGAAGAGGCCGCCAAGCTGACCGGCATCACGACGAAGCGGGAGCTGGTGCACGAGGCGCTCAAGGCGCTGATCGAGAGCCGACGTCGCCGCAGCCTCCTCGACCTGCAGGGGAAGATCCAGTTTGCCGATGGCTACGACTACAAGGCGCTGAGGGAAGACCGCGGGTGATCATCGTCGACACCTCCGTGCTGGTGGACTTCTTCCGAGGCCACGCAACATCGGCAGCTGCGACACTCCAGAGAATCGAGCACGAGAACACACCATTCGCCATCCCTGCAATCTGCTGTCAGGAGGTCCTCCAAGGCGCTCGCGACCAGGCTGAGTGGAAGGTGCTGGAGGAGTACCTGGAGACGCAGCGGCTGATACGAGCACAGGACCCATGGTCCACTCACGTCAAGGCGGCGCGGATCTACTTCGAATGCCGACGTCGCGGGATCACGATTCGAAGCACGATCGACTGCTGGATCGCCCAGCTCGTGTTGGACTGCGACGGTACTCTCCTCCACGATGACCGGGACTTCGAACACATCGCCTCACTTCGACCTTTGCGCACCTACTTCGACGTGCTCTGATGCCAACGCGGCCGCGGGAAGCAACCAAAGTGATGCTCAATGCCACCCACTGAGACGACCTACCGTGCCGTGTTCTCCGGCGAGCTCCGGCGGGACGCCGATCCCACAGAGGTGCGCCGGCGCCTCGCCGTGCTCTACAAGAAGCCGCCCGCCGAGATCGAGCGCCTGTTCAGCGGACGCCGGCTCGTGCTCAAGCGCGGCCTCGACGCCGAGCGAGCCGAGCGGATGCAGACGGCGTTCCACCAGGCGGGCGCAGTGCTCGAGCTCGAGCCCGAGGTATCCGTCGACGAGGGCGCCTCCACCTCCGAGCGGCAACGGGCCGGCCAACGGGTCTGTCCGGCGTGCGGCTTCGAGCAGCCGGTGACGGAGACCAGCTGCCTGCGGTGCGGCATCGTCTTCCTGAAGTACGAGGCCAAGCTGGAGTCGGCGCGGCGTCGCGCCGAGGAGAACGCCCAACGAAAGGCACAGGTCGAGGCACACCGGCAGGCCGAGGAGGCAGCCCGGCAGAAGGCTCGCGAGACGGTTCAGCGGCAGGCGGCCACGCCCAGGCTGGCCACCTCCAGACCCACGTCGTCGCCGGCGGTCGCGGGCGCCGGAGGCCATGCAACCGCTGCCGCTTCGCCCCAGGAACGCGCGCGCCGCACCGGCCCACCGACGCTCCAGGTCGACACCTTCGACTACTCCGGCTTCGTCGGCACCCTCGTCATCTGCGCGCTGCTCAACCTGATCATCATCGGGCTGTGGAAGAGCCCACAGATGCTGTGGGACTTTCTCGCCGGGCACATCCACATCGACAGTCAGAGACTGCGGTTCCACGATCCATGGCTGCTGATCCGCTCGAACCTGTTCATTCTCGTGGGTCTTCTGATCTACATCGTGGCGATGATCCCGGTCATGCTGGTCACCGCCATCCTCCCCGGAGACCTCGCCGCGTTTCTGCGCTACACCGCGGTCGTCATCCTGCTGCCGGTCATCCTCGGCGTACCCCACCTGATCATGCTGCAGTCGTTGTGGCGCAACACCCACTGGGATGGGCGCTCGATCGGCCGGCCGTTCCCGCTGGGCTCGATCGATGCCATCCGCACCACGGTGACGAGAAACTGGCACGAGCTGTATGTTGGCGGCCTCGCGGAGCTTGCGATCCTGCTCCTCTTCCCGAGCTCAGCCGGCGTTCTCATCTTGCTGCGCCAGTGGACCAGCCGGTTCGAGGTGGATGGGTACCGGCTCGAGGTTCCGCTCCCCGCGGGCGTGGTGATCACGTACACGCTCCTCAGCGCGGTCACCCTCGGCCTCGGCTCGGTGTGGGCGGTACGCGCCTTCTTCAACCAGCTCCTACCCGCCGGGCGGTGGGTGAGGGTCTCCAACACAATGCTCTGAGCAACTCCAGACCGCCACATCTTCGAAAGATCGAGGCGCAGTTCAGCGTTGAGAGCTCAGAGCTCAGAGTGCCGCCCACCCTCCCCGATCGCATCACGACCATCGGAGCATGTCATTCATAATTGTAAAGTTAGAACTCAGAACTCGTCGGATTTCGTTGAAACTCGGAGCCCTCGTGCCAGCGTAGTGGAGCTTCGCGTCGATCCAGCTCCTCGAGGACCTCGAGCACGATGTCGGCCAGCTGAACGGTTCCGGTCAGCTCCCACGACGGATCGAGCTCGTCCGACGGCCGGTGGTAATGGTGCTCGCGGTACGCTTCACGGAGCCGGGAGCCGAGACCTTCCGGACCCTCGACCAGCGTCTCACCGACATCGATCCACACCGCCGGCACTCCCGCCCGGGCGAAGCTGAGCTGATCCGAGCGGAAGAAGAACCCCTGCTCCGGCGCCGGCTCCGGCGCCATCGACAGCCCATGCCGCGCACCCACCTCGGCGATGACATCACCCAGCTCCGATCGGCTTCCGCCGATCGCGATCAGGTCCTTGGCCCGTCCCCACACCGAGGTCATCTCGAAGTTGATGTTGGCCACCAGCTGGCCGGCCGGTACCGGCGGGTTGCGCGCAAAGTACGAGGAGCCGACCAGCCCCTTCTCCTCTGCTGCGCACGCCAGGAAGATCAGATCATGCTCCCAACCGCCCCGATCTGCTGCGGCCTGCGCCACCACCAGCATCGCCGCCAGCGCCGAGCCGTTGTCGATGGCGCCGTTGTAGATCCGATCGCCGTCCACCTCCAGCCCGATGCCGAAGTGGTCGTGATGCGCCGACAGCACGATCGCGCCCTCTGACTCGCCAGAGCCGGGGATCACGCCAACCACATTTGCGGTCTCCACCGGGCGGAAGGTGCAGTCGCCTTCAATGTTTGCGGTGGCTGACAGGGCGATTGGCTGAAAGTCCGGCTGCTCCGCCAGCGTTCGCAGCTGATCGAGGTCGTGGCCGGTGAGCTCCAGCACCCGACGAGCAGCCGGCTCCTGGATCCAACCCTCCATCGCCATCCGTGCCGGGGCGTCGGGATCGACATAGGCGCCGGCAGCACGCGAGTTGCGAACCACTGCGTACGGGTATCCGGCATCGGCCCGGTTGTGGATCAGCAGCATCCCGGCCGCACCGCGCCTGGCCGCCTCCTCCAGCTTGTAGGTCCAGCGCCCGAAGTAGGTCAGGGCGTCGCCATCGAACAGCTGCCGCGCATCGCGACCCGGCTCGTTGACGAGTCCGATGAGGATCTTTCCCGAGACGTCGACATCCTGATAGTCGTCCCAGTCGTCCGCCGGAGAGTGGATCCCGTAGCCAACGAAGACCAGCTCGCCGGAGACCTCCTGCTGCTCTGGTCTCGGCAGCACCGTCACCAGATCGTCGCCCCACTGAAGGGTCATCTCCCGATGTGCAGCAGTGATCCGCACACTCTGCGACGGGTCAGAGGACACCTCGAGGAGCTCGAGCTCCTGGCGGTAGCCGTCCGCGAAAGCCGGCTCGAGCCCCAGCAGCTTGTAGACCGTCTCGACGTACAGCTCGGTGAGGTGCCCGCCGCGCACGCCGATGCCGCGGCCCTCCAGCAGGTCGTCACTGAGGAATGCGATATGCGCCTCCACCTGCTCAGGCCCGATGGACGGCCGCTCGTCCGCCGCCCACGCCACCAGCGCTGAGAGCGCCAGCACACCCACCACCAGCCACCTCGTCGCTCCGCCAGCTCGCCGCATATGGTCCTCCTCGTCGTCGACAGCATCCAGCGCCGACCGTCGCCATCATAGCGCTTCGCTGTCACGATGGTCGCAGACGTGGCAGAATGGCGGTCCCGCACCGCGACGGCGCCGACCGGCCGGACAGCGGCGCAGCTCCGGTACAATCCCGGTCCGACGACAACGATGAGGTATGCCATGACTGACGAGCTCCCGACACGGTTCGACCACCGCGCCACCGAAGCAGCAATCTATGAACGCTGGCTGGAGACGGACGCGTTCGCTGCCATCCCCGACGATCGCGATGAGCGGTACGTCATCATGATGCCGCTGCCCAACGTCACCGGGGCTCTGCACATGGGCCATGCGATGGACAACGTGATGCAGGACCTGCTGATCCGCTGGCACCGGATGCTCGGCGACAACACCCTGTGGATGCCCGGTACCGATCACGCCGGAATCGCCACCCAGGCGGTGGTCGAGAAGCGGCTGTATGAGCTCGAAGGCAAGACCCGCCACGACCTTGGACGCCAGGTCCTGGTCGAGCGCATCTGGCAGTGGAAGGACCAGTACCAGCGCCGAATCGTTCGCCAGCAGCAGCAGATGGGTTGCTCGTGCGACTGGCAGCGGCAGCGGTTCACCATGGATGCGGTGTGCGCGGCAGCGGTTCGTCGCACCTTCTTCAACCTGTTCGCCGATCGACTGATCTACCGCGGCTACCGCCTGGTGAACTGGGACTGCCATCTGCAGACCGCCGTGTCCGACGACGAGATCATCCACGAGGAGGTGGCCGGGCACTTCTGGCACCTGCGCTACCCGGTGATCGATCCCCAGCCGGGCGAGCCGGAGCACGTCGTGGTGGCGACAACCCGCCCCGAGACGATGCTCGGCGACACTGCCGTCGCGTGCCACCCGGAGCCAGGTCGCGCCATCGAAGAACGGATCCGAACCGTCCGCAGCCGTCTCGAGTCTGCCGGGGCCAAGGAACGTGGGGAGCTGGAAGCCGAGCTCGAGCGTCTCGAGGAGCGCAAGACCACGCATCTGCCGATGCTCGTGACCCTCGCCGAGATGGCTCGCTCCGGCCGGTCGGTGATGCTGCCGCTGCTCGACCGTCCCATCCCACTGGTGCTCGACGAGTGGGCCAAGCCCGAGCTCGGATCGGGCTGCGTCAAGATCACCCCGGCGCACGATCCCAACGACTACGAGGTCTGGCAGCGCCACCCGGAGATCGGCGCCATCAACATCCTCAACGCCGACGGCACGTTGGCCGGCTCCGCTGGCCAGTATGCCGGGCTCGACCGGTTTGCGGCGCGCTCCCAGGTCGTGGCGGATCTCGAGGCCCGCGGTCTGCTCGAGTCGGTCGCGGAGCACTCGGTGGAGATCGGCCACTCCGACCGCTCCAAGACGCCGATCGAACCGTTCCTGTCCAAGCAGTGGTTCGTGCGGATGCATAACATCACGGGCGGCATCGTCTGCGGTCGCGGTACTGCCAAGGAGTTCTCGGCGCCGGGCCTGGCCCAGGCCGCCATCGACGCCACTGAAGGACGCTGGCGCTCTCCGTCCGGACGCACGGTCGAGTTCCATCCCGATGGCGACCGCTACCGTTCCACCTACACCTCCTGGCTCGGCGAGAAGCGCGACTGGTGCATCAGCCGACAGCTCTGGTGGGGGCACCGGATCCCCGTCTGGCACGCGACCTTCGACACGGCCGAGGCGCTGGATCAGGCCGTCGCCGGGCTACCGGACGACCCCTCGGTGTGCGCGTGGATCACTGACCCGAGCGGCACACAGCTGTCCGTCGGCGCCGGCCTCAACCAGGCACGAGGCGGTGCGGTCCCCGCCGAGCTCCAGGTCTGCCTCGCCGATGATGCCGCCGACGAACGGTTCGCCGATCAGCTGCTGGCGATGGGCCTGGAGCAGGATCCCGACGTGCTCGACACCTGGTTCTCGAGCGCCCTGTGGCCGTTCTCGACCCTCGGCTGGCCCAACCCCGAGCGGGCCCCGATCGACCCGGGGGACCGTCCCCTCGGCGCTGGCGACGGACCGTGCACTCCGCTGGCCTACTACTACCCGGGGTCGTGCCTGGTCACCAGCCGCGACATCATCACGCTGTGGGTCGCACGGATGGTCATGATGGGGCTCTACACCCTCGGTGACGTCCCCTTCACCGACGTGTTCATCCACGCCAAGATCCTCGACGGCAAGGGTGAGACCATGTCCAAGTCGAAGGGCAACGGCATCGATCCGGCGGATATCATCTCCCGCTACGGCGCCGACGCGATGCGCTTCGTGCTGTGTGACATGCAGACCGGCACCCAGGACATCCGCCTGCCGGTGCAAGCGATCTGCCCGGCGTACGACCCGCAGACACACACCAACGAGACCGTGGAGCTGGCGGAGGCCGCGCACGGCAGGACGATCTTCACCTACCTCTGTCCCGAGTGCGGCCAGGAGTTCGACGTCCTCGGCACCATGGACGATCTGCCGGCTGCGACGATCATCTCCGACAGGTTCGAGGTGGGCCGTAACTTCTGCACCAAGCTGTGGAACGCGGCCCGGTTCACCCTTCTCAATCTCGGAGAGCAGCATCACTGGAAACCGATCAGTCCAGACCGGCTTGCGGACGAGGATCGCTGGATCCTCTCCAGGCTCGCCCTCGCCATCGAGGTCGTCAGCTCCGAGCTGGCGGCATACAACCCGTCGGCCGCCATCAGCCACGCGCGCGAGTTCTTCTGGAACGATCTGTGCGACTGGTACCTGGAGATGGTCAAGGCCCGGCTGCGCGCAGAAGGCAATGCCGGCGACTCGGTCGCCGCCCGTGTGCTGGCGCTCGCCCTCGACCAGGTCCTGCGTCTCCTCCACCCGTTCGTGCCGTTCATCACCGAGCGGCTCTGGGAGCGACTGAACGAGCGTGCGCCGATCCGTGGTTTCGAGCAGCCGCTGCCGGCTTCGAACCTGCTGGTGACAGCTCGTTGGCCCGCGGTCCATCCGGACTTGCGGAACCCGAAGCTCGAGGAGGACATGGCGCTGCTCCAGGCCGTCGTGCGTGCCGTCCGCGATGTGCGCAACGCCTACACCGTCAGCCCGAAGACGATGCTCGAGGTGCGGATCCAGGCGCCGGATCAAACGGCACAGCGGATCCGCAAGCTGCAGTCGCATCTCACCCACCTCGCCGGCGTCGAGCGGCTGACCATCGGCGCCGAGCTGACGCGCCCACCTGCCGCAGCGACTCGCGTCGTTGGCAATGCCGAGCTGTTCGTCCTCGGCGCCGTCGATCCGGAGGCGGAGCGAGCCCGCCTCGGCAAGCAGCGCGACGAGCTCACCAAGCAGATCGCCGCCACCGAGGCCCGTCTCGGCAACGAGCAGTTCGTTGCCAAGGCGCCGCAACAGGTTGTCGAAGGCGCCCGCACCAAGCTGGCCGAGCTCTCCGCGGAGCTCGAGCGCGTCGAGCAGTCGCTGGCGGCCCTCGACGGCGCATAGCTCACGGGGCCGGTTGCACGTTGACGAACCCCGACGTGTGGCTCTTCGATTGTGGAGGCCTGCGTCCCGCAGGCCGGGGGCACGCGGGTCTTCTCCTTGTGGAGGCCTGCGTCCCGCAGGCCGGGGGCGCGGGCGGGTCTGCCGGGCGGGGACAGCGACCAGCCTACGTGGTACTGGGCCCGCGCGATGACCAGGCCTTCGGAGATCCGGGGCCGGCTGCCGGCTACCCGGACCGGGGCCATGGCCGGAAC
>CAZEJK010000134.1:0-13840 GCA_964512045.1 uncultured Thermoanaerobaculia bacterium | reverse complement strand
ATCAGGATCTTGGCACATCTCATCCGGCAGAACCGCTCAGCTTAGGTTGTCATCGGAAGCTCGCGGTCGCGGCGTGAGGGGCAATCGACACGAGCAGGCGTCGCAGGAGCGACGACGCTTCAGCCCGGACCCGGTTGCCGGCATCCGGGACCGGGGCCGGGACCGCTTCGTTGAAGGCTCAACAACGCCCAAGCTCGACTCCCTCGGCCGTTCCCTCGCCGTACGCCATGCGCCGGTATCGAAGAGGCCTCCGCTGAGTCCCGATGACCTTTCGTGTTGCCGTGCGGTCAGCTCGTGGTCACGGAACGGTCAAGGTAGGCGATGGCGAAGTCCGAGTCGCCGTCCATGACCACCTGCACGCGATGACCGCCGGTCACCTCGGGCACGTGGATCACCCGCACGACCTTCTCGAGATCGGCCAGCTCCGGTAGCACCGAGGCGAGTGCGTTGCGCGAGCCGTTGAGAAACTCCTCGTTCCAGAGGGTGTCGGGATCGTCCGGATAGAGCGGGAGGTACGCGATGTCGGACTCCACGAGATCCTGGAAGAAGTGTGTGCCGAACGACACGTCCGGGATGTACGAGCCCTTCCGGCGCGCGATCTCCACCAGCATGGCGGTACGGGAGATGTCGGCGTAGGAGACGGGGACACCGAGACGGATGTCGCCACGGCTCCCCCACCGTCCCGGGCCAAGCAGGATGAAGCTGCGGGGTGGCAGTTTGCGGTTGAGGGCGCCGATACAGCTGGCGACGCGGCGCATAGCCTCGGTTGACGGCAGCCGCTCGTAGTCTCGCGGGTCCACCACAACGACGTACTCGATGTCGCGGACGCGTCCGTTCTGAACATAGCGGTTCGCCGTGAACAGGGTGTCCGCTGCGGGTACGTTCGGCGGCACCCGTACGCGCTCTCCCGAGCGGGCCAGGCTGAGCACCCGGCACTGCAGGAGGTAGAAGCTCTCACCGTCATGGGCGAACTCGATATCCACCGGCTCTCCGATCGCCTCCTCGAGGGTGTCGAGGAGTGCCTTGAGCTGGCGGGGAAACGGGCTGCGCAGGAGCCCGTCGAAGGTCACCACGAGCTCGTCGGGATCGGCCTGCATCATGCCGCCGATCATCGGCAGGATCTGGTCGTCGCGGTAGATCGAGAACAGCTGCGAGCGCATCGGAAACGCGCGTCCAGCTTTTCGCATGAGGTCCGACAGCGGAACGCTGTCGAAATGGCGCTCTTCGAGGTTGACCACGTCCACATGATGCTGGGAGTAGCGGTAGGCCTCGGTGGGCTGCTGAAGGATGCGCAGATGCGGCTGCTTCAGCGCCACCATGACCGGGTAGTCGTCGCCGGTGCGATCCACCGCGCGGGTGCCCAGCCCGAGCACCAGGCGGGCCATCCCGTCGGTACGGCGGATTCGCGGCGACCACCGCATCTCACAGCGAGAGAACGCGACCCCGGCGAACACCGGCAGCAGGAGACCGTCGAGCTGATGTCCCACAACGGACTGGATCAGCACGCCCATCTGCTCCTGAAAATCGAGCAGCCCGCGCTCGGTCCGGTACAGGATGGGATCCGGTCCGAAGACAGAGGCGAACACCTCGGCGACCGCGTCCTCGAGCTCCTTCAAGCGGAGCTCCAGCGGTCCGCGGTTGGCGATGAACAGGCTCTTGTACTTGCCGGAGAATGCGTGACCGATCCGGTCCTCGAGCAGGCTCGAGGAGCGCACGATGAGCGGCGCTTCGCCCACCCGCTCCAACATGGATCGGAGCCCCTGGTGGAGGGTGGGCGGAAACTCCCCGCTCTTGAACAGCCGGATGACCAGCGGGTACTCGCGCCGGACCTCGTCGATCGGCTGGTACTTGAGGTTGATCAGCTCCTCGAGCCCGTTGTGCTCCATGAAGTCGAGCACGCCGTCCGATGGGATGTAGTAGGACAGCGGGACGTGGATGTCGCCGAGATCGGGGTTCTGACGGCTGCGCTGGAGGATCGATTGCGCCAGAATGAGGCCTGCTGCCTTGCCGCCCACCCGGCCCTGACTTCCGTTGGTGGGGAGGATGTGATCGAGGATCGTGGCGGCGTCGCGGACGTGGATGAACTGCTTCGCAATCGAGATGAAGTCCAGGTGCTCGGTCAGCAGCCGGCGCACGATGGCTGCGCGGGTTCCGATCACCACATCCGGCGGAACGACCGCCTCTCCGGCCTTGAAGTTCAGAAACTCGAAGACCTTGCGTCGCAGGGTGCTGAGCGTGGTGTCCTTGTCCTCGGCAACCCGCGCCACCTCGTAGGCGAGCTGACGCTTCTCGGTGAGGAGGATCGACGCGATGATCTCATCCGGATCCAGGAACTGCTCGGCGTACGACAGGGTGAGCTTGTACACGGCCCGACGCGTGCCGGCGGGAAGCTGCGGCGCCGGCCGATTGGGATCCGAGTGGCTGCGCCACCGTCCGACCTTGAGCACGGCGGCAACGTCGTCATCCAGCGACTCGAGGTCGATGTACCCCTGGCGGTGCATGGTGATCAGGAGGTTACGGCACGCGCGCTCCATCAATCCGGGGCGCTTGCGGCGGAGCGTCTCAAGGTACGTCCGCCACTCGGGCTGCTGGGGGGAGGGCTCGTTGTTCCTCATCCGTCCGGCGGTGGCTCGATCTCCTCGTGGTCGAGTGTACCGGAAACCCCTGACGATCGCATCCACGCCCCGCTGTGGATCAGCTGGTGGCTGCTGGTTGATCCTCCTCTGGCGCCTCGACGAAAAGGCGCTCGGTGTCGAGCACAGTCCCGACGGCGCTGCCGGCGACAGCGAACGTCCCCGGCCGAATCGACGTTTGCACCAGGACGGTGTCCCTGCCGGTCTCCTGTCGGAAGAACCGTACGGTCAGGTCCTGGTGCTGCTCGAGCCCAACCTGGATGGTGGCCATCGGCTGGGTGGAGGGAGCCTGGACGTCGAGCTCGAGGATCTCGAGCGACGAGAGGTCGGAGAGGAGATCGTAGACCGCGGTGCTGTCGAGCGGCCCTTCGGTACTGGACCACTGGCCATCGAGGTGCTCGATCGTCACGACCTCGCCGCGGTCACTGTCTGCGCCTGTGTCAATCTGTAACCGCTGCACGCTCCAGGCGTTGAACGGCGCAACGGCGGAGGAGCGCCAGGAGCGCACCGCTGATGCCAGGCGGGCCTCGGCGCCGTCGCCGACTCGAACGACCCGCCCTCCGTTGAGCCGGCAGAGCATCACGTTCTCATCCTGCTCGGTGGTGCCGTCAGAGGGCTCGATCGGACCGAACTCCAAGACAGTGGTCTCCCCAGCGCGCGCGACGATCGTCAGCCGGATCCGCGGGGGTTCGAGCGCGGAGAGATCCACCGCCGCGGCCTCGTCGTCGAGGAACTCCTCCACCTGGAGAGCGTTGATATCAGAGATCAGTCCCTCCACGCGATCGCGCTCCGCCAGGTCCGAGATCGGCGCGCGCAGTCGCCATCGTTCATTCTCCCGAACGAGCTCCACCTGCTCCCCGCGCCGATCGATGGTGAGCGACACGACGTCGGACGTTCGTACCTGGACCAGATCGCGAGAGCGCCAGCCATCGAGGTCAGACTCGAGCCGCGCAGCGAACCATCCGGGGCAGAGGAGCACGCTGTTGCCGTCGGTGGTCACTGCTCGGCGGTCGCCGAGTGGCGTGCTGTCGCCGACAGACAGACGGTACGAGGCCCCCGTAGCCGTTGTCAGAGCCACGGTGATCGCCGGCGCTTGGAGACCGTACGCCGCCAGCTCCACCTCGCCCGGCTCGAGCCGTCGCTCGGCTTCCAACCCCTCCAGGGCCGAGAGTGCGGAGGTGACGGCCGACCTGTCGGCGGTGGCGTTGATCGGCTCCGTGAGCCGCCAGGCTCTCTGCGAGCCATCATCGGACCCGTCACGCTCGAGTCGAAACGTCCCGTGTGCGTTGGTCAGCTCGACCGCGGTGACCAGGTCCTGGTCGAGGCCCGGCAGGACCTGATCGGCCTGCTGTCGTCGCTCGTCGGTGGTCGGCGCGCTGCGCTCGACCAGCAGGATCCAGAGGCCGAGTGCGATCACGACAACGGTCAGGATGACGAGTCCACGTGTGCGCATGGTGCGATTCCTTTCGCTGCAGGACTGCGGCGTGAGTCGGTCCGAGCACCATCCTGTCCTGCAGGTGGGCGCAGGAGCCGGAGGGACGTCGGTTCATGCCCGGCGCACGCCTCCGTCCTCAGTGGCGTCGCCGTCGCCACACCACCACACCGATGATCACGACCAGACCTGGCATGATGATGAAGACGGTCCACGCAACGGCGGCGAGCTGGCCGGCGGAGAGGTACAGGTTGGACGCACTCATCGAGCGCGGCGGTATGCCCAGCGCAGCCTCCCGCTCTGTCAGCCAGAGGAACGCGTTGACCGCGAGGGTCATGTTACCGGCGTTGGCCACGTGACCATCGGCGAGGAAGTCCGAGTCGCCGATGACCACCAGACGGAGGTCGGAAGCTCGGTTGTCGGTATCGGCGTCATCGCCGTGTGCGGTATCGCTGGACCGCCCCGAGCCGTCGTCTTCAGACGAGCTTCCTGAAGCGCTGTCAGAGGACGTATCCGACCGGCTAGCCGCCACCGCCACGCTGACCGGGCCGCTGGCGTCGCCGCCATCGAGGTCGATCGGTTCGCCCGCCAGCACCTGGTCGAGTCCCGTCTCGCCCCAACCTTGCGCGGACGTCTCGACGAGTGGGGTGATCTGCAGGTCGCTGTCGGAGCCCTCGTCACCGGCCGCCGCGGCGACCGAGCGGGTGATCGGCAGGAGCACAGCGAGACCTTCGAGACCGGTAGTCACCGGGTGCGATGTGAAGTCTGTCAGGTACACCGATGACAGATCATAAAACGGCAGCTGCTGCGACGGGTCCACCACGAGATCGTTGCGAACCTCGATGCCGTAGCCCGCGAGGAGGGCCTCGAGCTGGGTAGCGCGCATGCTGCCGTCGCGGTCGAAGAGCGGATCCAGGCAGATGAGGAGGCGTCCGCCGTCTGCGAGGTAGTCACGCAGCAGCTCGGTCTCCTGCTCGGTGAACCGGACCTGGGGCCCGATGATGGCGACGGCGTCAGCGTCGTCGGGAATCGTTCCAGAGAGCAGCGAGAACGCCTCCAGCGCGAGGTTCTCGCGTTGGAGCGCCTCCGTCAGCGAGCGAATGGCGCCACGCTCCGCAGCGACCTCGGCTCCCGGCGCCAGCTCTCCGTGGCCAGTGGTGAAGTACACCTTCGGGACAGTCTCGGAGGTGATCGACACGATCGCTGCGGTGAACGCCTCTTCGCCCTTGAAGGCGCGAACCTGTGGCGCCTGTCCCATCTGCATTCCGGAGTAGTCCATCTCGGCCATCTGGGAGGAGGTGACGTACTTGCTCCGTTCGCCGGCGGTGAACACAACGGTGTCGGCCACAGAGACACCGAACTCCTCGGCGAGCTGGCGAGTGCGCAGCGGCTGCTTGTCCGGGTCGATCAGCTCCACTGAGATCATGTCCGAGGCCGCCTCGTAGCGGGTGAGCAGCTCCCGAGCCTGCTCGAACAGCGGGCTTCCGGGAACCATGAACACGATCGCCTGGACGGGCTCATCGAGCTGGGCGAGGATGCTCTCCGTCTTCGACGACAACGAGTAGATGTTGCTGGACGTCCAGTCCGCCCGGGCCCAGTGGCGGGCGCCGAGCCAGTTGATCATGACCAAGAGCAGGACCGTGAGGACAACTGCGGCGGCGCCGCGGAGTCTGTTGGCAGCAGCTTCTTGACGCATCACGTCACCTCCACTTCCTGACCTCGAGCGATCGGGCCGCGAGGAACACGAACGCAAGTCCCACTGACAGCTGGTAGATGACGTGACGTGTGTCCACGATCCCCCGTGCGTAGTCGTCCATATGGCTCCACAGGTTCATGTGGGCGAACACACTCCGTGCCGTCTGGTTGACGCTGAACAGCTGCTCGAGCAGCCCGGCCGAAAACAGGAAGATAAATGCGGCAAACGCCAAGATGGCCGCGATGATCTGATTGCGAGCAAGGGTGGAGAAGAACAGCCCGACGCCGATGAACAGGACGCCGAGGCAGGTGACGCCAACGAAGAACGAGCCGACTGGACCCATGTCGACGGTCGTGAACTGCGCGAGGATCGCCACATAGAGAAGCGTCGGCGCCCACAGGATCAGGTAGAAAAGCAAAGCGGCGAGGAACTTGCCGGCGACCACCTGGCCTTCGGTGACGGGTGCAGTCAGCAGCAGCTCGATGGTTCCCGAGCGCAGCTCCTCGGAGATGAGGCGCATGGTGATGACGGAGACGATGAACAGAAGAAACAGCCAGAAGAAGATCGTCCCGCCCATGAACGCTTGCAGCGGCTGCATCGGGGGAGCGCTCGGATCGTTCAGGAAGCTGACGATCAGGTAGAAGATGAAGCCTTGCAGGAGCAGGAACGTTGCAAGAACAATGTAGGCGAGCGGTGACGAGAAGTATGCGATCAGCTCGCGCCGGATCACCGCGTGGAGCGTACGCATCTCACACCTCCTCGGTTGTGGGGGTCGCGGTCAGGTCATGGGTGGTCAGCCGCACGAACACATCCTCGAGGCTGGCGGTCTCGCGGTGCAGCTCCACCAGCTCCCACTGCCGGTCGATGGCCATCCGGAACACCTCCTTGCGGGGATCCGTCTCCGGCGTGTGGGTCAGACGGAACTGGGCGGGGGACACTGGTGTTACGGCGTTGACTCCGTCGATCTGGGCCAGTAGCTCGCCGGTGTCCTCGCGAGCGGTGGCGAGCTCGACCAGGACGGAGCCGCCCGCCGACCCGCTGGCGCGGAGATCGTCCGGCGTACCGTCTGCGACGATCGCCCCGCGGTCGATGATCAGTACCCGCTCACACACCTCTTCGACCTCGGGAAGAATGTGGGTGGAAAGGACCACCGTGTGGTCGCTGCCGAGCTCGGCAATCAGCTTTCGGACCTTGATGATCTGGTGGGGATCGAGACCGACGGTCGGCTCGTCGAGGATCAGCACCGGCGGGCGATGGATCAGGGCGCTGGCCAGTCCGACGCGCTGTCGGTACCCCTTGGAGAGCGTGCCGATGACCTGGCTTCGGACCTCCGCGAGCATGCAGCGGTCGATCACGTCGGCGAGGTGCGAGGCGACCTCCGAGCGCGGGATACCCTCGATGTCGGCGCGAAACCGGAGGTACTCCTCGACCCTGAGCTCCGGGTACAGCGGAACGTTCTCCGGCAGGTATCCGATATGGCGCCGGACGGCGATGCTGTCCCGATCGATGTCCATCCCCGCCACCGAGATCCGACCGCTGGTCGGGGGCAAGAACGCGGTGATCATGCGCATCGTCGTGCTCTTGCCGGCGCCGTTCGGTCCCAGGAAGCCGAGCACCTGACCCTCCGGGACGAAGAACGAGACGTCGTCCACCACCGGTGTGTCGACGAACACCTTGCTGAGTTGTTCCACCTCGATCATCGAGGATCACCTCCAACAGCCCGCTGCGTGACGCACGGGCCCTTTGCATGTGCCAGTGGCGCGGGAAGCAAGACCCTTGCCGGATTTGAAGCTTGTGACCAGTGGCGGAGCGCAGAGCGCATGCAACCACGGCACACCGAGAAAGCCAACAGGGCACACGTCTGGGTCATGCGGGTCTCGGTGCGAGCTCAGGTTCGCGGGCCCCTCAGAAGCCGGCCTCCTCCGCCGGCGTCACGAGGAACATCAGCGTCGTGGCGCCGACGGTGAACTCCTTCTGGTGGCAGAGACTCGTCCGTTGTACCCGCTCGCCGGCGACGAACGTGCCGTTGGTGGAGTCCAGGTCCACGATCGTGGCCTCTTCGCCACGGATCTCGAGCATCGCGTGCCGCCTCGAGACCTCGGCATCCTTGAGCTGGATCTCCGCGTTCTCACCACGGCCGAGGAACACTCGCGGTGTTTGCACCGAGAACACCGCGCCGGCCTGTGGCCCCGCAATCACAGCGAGCGAGAACCGGAGATCGCGGTCCAGCGGCGCCAGCTCCGGCAGCTCCGGGGCGTCGGACTCCACGGCGAGCCGTTCCTCCGTGTCTTCCCTTTGGTCGGCGCCTTTCCCGACAGACTTCTTGCGAGCCTTGATGTTGGTCGCATCGAGATTCTCATTCGGGTTGTCCACTCGGAAGATCGAGCCGCAGTTGGCACACTTCAGCTTCTTGCTCGGGGATCGACCGAAGCGACCCTCGTCGTACCGGTAGCTCTTCCCGCACTTTGGACATGTGACAATCACGGCTCCCCCTCGCGCTCAAACGATGTCGTCCTCGTCATCATATCAGCGCACGTGATATCGGCGCACCGGCAGGCGCCTTACCGATAACGGACAACCTCGTGACGCGTGCGGATCTCAGCCATCCATTGCTCCACCTGCTCGGTCAGCCGGCGCGCGACGAGCACCTCGCGGAGCTGACCCGCAACAGTCTCGAGCTCTGGCACCGGCACGTTTGCGTCCTCAACGGACGGAACCACCTCGTCCCGATAGGCAGTGCGCAGATCGTCGAGGGTGACCCGAACTCTCGGGCGCAATCGTTGCTCGACAAAGGCGTCGCGGGCGGCGAGACGGATGGCCAGCTGCTCCAGATCATCCTCGGTCAGGCCGGTGCCCTGAAGCGGCGACAGCTCGCGGGCGGGCAGACCGAGCGCCGCCTTCAGCTCGGCTCGACGAGCCCCTACATCCAGCTCCAACCGGTAGAGTGCACCACTGGCAACGAGGTCCTGGTACTGGAGCTCGAGAGCGACACGCGCAGTGAAGACCTCGTCGGACGGTGCGAGATCGACGAGACGCGCCAGCTCCAGGTCGCTGGCGAGGATCGGTGCGCTGTCAACGACCGCGACAATCGCATCGACCAGCTCGCCGTCGGAGGCGGCCCGGGCAAAAGGCGCAGGTCCGATGAGAGCGGTCGCGCAGAGCAGCCACGGCAGAGCTTTCGAGATCACGGTTACTATCGTAGCAGTGGGGGATGGGAGAGGTCACCATGGCCGGAACGTTGTGGATCGTGGCAACGCCAATCGGTACGCTGTCGGATCTGTCGCCGCGGGCCCAGGAGGTGCTTGCGGCAGTTGATCTCATCGTTGCAGAGGATACGCGGCGGACGCGTCAGCTTCTCTCTGCATTCGGTATCGGTGCGCGCGGCCGCCTGCGGTCCATGCACGAGCACAACGAGCGCCGGGTGGTCGGAGGGGTGCTCGAGCATCTCGAGCAGGAGCGTTCGGTGGCGCTGGTCAGCGATGCGGGAACTCCGGTGCTCGCGGATCCGGGGTTCGTTCTGGTGCGGCAGGCGCGGGCAGCCGGGGTCCGGGTGTGCTCGGTCCCGGGCCCGAGTGCCCTGGTCACCGCTCTGGCGGCCTCGGGGCAACCACCGCTTCCGGCGGTGCTCGTGGGCTTCTTGCCGCCCCGTCGGTCGGCACGGCGGCGACGGTTGCGCGAGCTCAGGGGCCACGCGATGACGCTTGTGGTGTTCATGTCGCCGCACCGGCTCAACGCGGAGCTCGAAGATCTGCGGGACGCGCTTGGGCCAGACCGCCCGGCAACGTTGCTCGCGGAGCTGAGCAAGCAGCACGAGCGTGCGATCATCGGTACGGTGTCGGAGCTGACGCGTCACCCCGAGGTCGGGCGGCCGCGTGGGGAGTACGTGCTGGTTGTCGGCCCGGCAGAAGGTGTGCCACAACCGGATACGGAGCCGCGCAGTGTCCGTGGCGTGTACCATGAGGCTGTCTGCGCAGGGCTCAGCCGCCCGGAGGCCCTGCGGCACACCGCTGCGGAGCTGGGCCTGTCACGGCGCGAGGTTTTTGCGCAGCTGACGCTCGACGATGAGGAAAGCTGAGATGGGCGGGGCGTGTGCCGCTATGCTACGCTGTCCAGGCGGGGGAGGTGCGCAATGACCAGACGGGGAGACATGGTGTTGGGGCTGGTGCTGGCGGCAGCCGTGCTCTGTGGCTGCGGCACCGATCCGGTGGTTGGCGTGCTGCTTCCGAGCAGCGGAGAGAACAGCGCGTACGGCGAGTCGATCGAGAGCGGAATCCGCGTGGCCCTGGCCGAGGAGCGGGAGCACGGCGACCTTCCGTCTGGCTTGGAGATGCTGTGGGCGGATACGGAGTCGGACCCGGCCATCGCAGCAGAGCAGTTCCGTCAGCTGGCTCACGATGGTGCGTCGCTCGTGATCGGCGGAGCGACCAGCGCCGAGGCACGTGAGCTGCTGCCCGTGATGGACAGCATGCGGGTGATCTGTATCTCGCCGTCGGCGTCTGCGCCGGACATCGCCATGAAGAGCCGTTACTTCTTCCGGATCTTCCCTTCGGACCAGCTCGAAGGCAACCGTGCGGGCAGGTTCATGCACGACCAGCTGAGCCGTTTTGCCGAGGGCACCCATCCCACTGTGATCATCTACACGACAGACTCGGAGTACAGTCGAGGCATCGAGCCGGAGTTTCGACAGCAGTTCGAGGAGAACCTCGGCGGCGAGGTGGTGGCGCGGGTCTCATTGACCGACGCAGAGTGGGTCGAACGATCCCGTGAAGCGTTGCAGGAGCAGAGCCCGCAAGGCGCCTACGTTATCGGGTTTGCGGATGAGATCTTGACTGTCCTCGAGCACCTTTCCGAGCGCACCTACCAGGGCGTGATCACCACCACCTCGGCAATCTACGCCGCCAACGCCATTGCCGAAGCGAACAGGCTTACCGAGAACCTCTTCTTTCCGTTGGCTCCGTTTGATCGGACGGCCAAGACCCCGGCCGTGGAGCGTTTTGTCAACCGGTACATGGACACCTATCAACAGGCGCCCGACATCTTCGCAGCGCACGGGTACGATGCGGCGCGCGTGGCGTTTCAGGCGCTGCGGATCGCCAAGCGGTACGACTCGGTCGAGATCGGCAAGGCGATGCGCTTCGGTTTCGATGAGTTCGAGGGCGTGACTGGCCCGATCCGTTTCGACGACTTTGGAGATGTCAAGCATTACCCGTTGATGTTCATCCTCAAGGATGGGCAGGTGCTGAACTACGAGCGGTACCTCAAGCGCGAGCAACAGAGGATTCTCCGGGAGATGCAGAACCTCCTCGATCAGGGCTCCGGGAGCTAGCGATTCGAGCGAGAACCACTCGACGACAGCGGAGACAGGCCGTGCGGTCGTCCCTCATCCTCTGCGGGGAGCCACGGTGATCCGGGCGGCGGTGGAGACGTGGCAGCTCATGTGGCGCCACCGTCCATTGATCGCGGTGCTGGTGCGCAGGGAGCTGGCGGCGCGCTACCGAGCCTCGGTCCTCGGCTTTCTCTGGTCGATGGTGAACCCGCTGCTCCTGCTTGCGGTGTACACGGTGGTGTTCACCACCGTGTTCGAGCCGAGGATGGAAGGCGCGGATCCGTACTCGCTGTTTCTGTTCGCCGGGCTGCTGCCATGGCTGTTCTTCTCCGGAGTGCTGCTCGACGCCGCAGTGACCCTCGTGGATAACGGTCCCTTGCTGGCCAAGGTGGTGTGCCCCCCGGAGATCTTCCCGGCGGTGACGGTCGCTGCGCACACGGTGCACCACCTTCTAGCGCTACCTGTGCTGCTGCTGGCCCTGGGGGGAGCAGCGGCCCTCGGTCTGCATCCGTTTCCATGGACAGTGGTCCTGCTGCCGTTGGCCCTGGTTCCGTGGCTGGTGCTGGCGATCGGGCTGGCGCTCGCGGTGTCCGTGCTTGGCGTGCTGTTCCGCGACGTGCGGGATTTGGTGGCAAACCTGCTCAACATCCTGTTCTTTGGCTCGCCGATCATCTACACCTTGGAAGGCCTCGAGTCCGCGACGCTGCGTTCGATCCTGAGGTTGAACCCTTTGGCGGTGGAGGTCGAGGTCTACCGGGCGCTGGCGTTCGAAGGGCGGATCCCCTCGCTGACGGAGTGGGCGCTGGCGCTCGCCGTGGCCCTGGTGGCGTGGGCGTTTGGCGCCGCGCTGTTCAGCCGTCTCCGGGACACTGTGGCGGAGACTCTATGAGCAGGGCGGCCGAGCAGCTGCGGACCGGTGAGGGCGATGCAGGGCGGATCGCTTTGCACGGCGTGACCAAGAGGTTTGTCCGTCTGAGCCGAGGCGGACGCCTCCATAGCCTGAAGGGCGCACTTCTGCATGGTCAGCTGCTCGGTCGGAACCGCGAGGGCGCGTCGTTCCTCGCGGTGGACGAGCTGGACCTGGAGGTGGCGGCGGGCGAGGCTGTGGCGCTCATCGGTCCGAACGGCTCCGGGAAGACCACGACGCTCAAGCTCGTCAGTGGGATCCTGAGACCGACGTCCGGGGTAGTGGAGGTCAACGGGCGCGTCACCGCCCTGATCGAGCTCGGTGCCGGCTTCCACCCCGAGATTACCGGACGCGAGAACGTCCTGATCAACGGCATGCTGCTCGGGCTCAGCCGACGCGAGGTCGAGAGCAGGATCGAGGAGATCATCGAGTTCTCGGGCCTTGGGGAGTTCATCGACCAGCCGGTCAAGACGTACTCCTCTGGGATGTATGTGCGTCTCGGGTTTGCCGTCGCCGTGGCCGCGGAGCCAGACGTGCTGCTGATCGACGAGGTGTTGGCGGTCGGTGACGCTGCGTTCACCCGCAAGGGGCTGGATCGTCTGGCGTGGATGCGGCGCCGTGGCGTCACCATGCTGATCGTGTCTCACGATTTGGAGCTGGTGACTCAGGTCGCGGACCGGGCGGTGTACCTGGAGCGTGGTCGCGTGGTGATGGACGGGACCACCGACGCGGTGGTGGCTCGCTACCGTAGTGACGTGGAGCGTAACGAGCTGCCCGAGGGCCAGGAGCGTGTGGAGGTCTCGGAGTCCGGAGATCGTTGGGGTACCGGTGACGTCCGGATCACGGCGGTCGACGTGCTCTGCAACGGTCGCGTGCAGGGGGTTGTCCCATCGGGATCTGACTTCGCGATACGGATCCGCTACGAGGCCCGGGTCGAGGTGGCCGACTTCGTGTTCGGTATCGCCTGGCATCGCGGCGACGGCGTCCAGGTGGCGGGACACAACACCTATCTGGACGGCCTGAGGAGCGAGCGGTTGGCCGGTGAAGGAGAGGTCCAGTGCGTCTACTCGGCGCTTCATCTGGCGCCGGGGGAGCTTTCCATCGACGTGGCGATCCACGCCGTCGACGGTCTGGCGTACGATTACTGGTGCCGCGCCGCGAAGGTACGGGTGACGGCGCCGGTGGACTGGCCCGGGGTGCTGGCGCCGGAGCACCGCTGGGAGAGCGATGGACCCGAGTGGAAGAGCAGGTAGGGGGACGCCTGCCGCGGCATCCGGGGCGTTCGAGACCTTCCTCGAGCGCTGAAGTGGCAGGGATCTTGCTTCGTCGACAGGGCGTGAAAGCTTCGGACAACGGATTCACCCTGATCGAGCTCCTGATCGTCGTCGCCATCATCGGGATCATCGCCGCGATCGCGATTCCGAACCTGTTGAACGCGGTGCAGCGGGACAAGCAGAAGCGGACGATGTCGGATATCCGTGCGGTGGCAGTCGCGGTGGAGCTCTATCAAACAGATCAGAACAGCTATCCAGAGGCGGCGGCGAGCTCGACGGTGAGTGATGTTCGTGGGTTCCTCGAGCCGCAGTACACCTCGGCCGTGCCGGTGTCGGACGGTTGGGGTTACCCGCTGGTGTACTCGGGCAGCCGAGCCTCCTACACCATCATCTCGTATGGAAGGAACCGGCAGCAGGACCTCCCGTACACCGGCGGCGCGACGGAGAGGTTCTGGGCGGACATCGTGTACTCCGACGGTGGGTTCGTGCAGTGGCCGGAGGGTGTGCAGAGCGATTAGCGGCTCACGGAGCCGTATCTTCGAAGATTCGAAGCAAAGCGCCTGGGTTGAGTT
>CAZEJK010000133.1:0-14052 GCA_964512045.1 uncultured Thermoanaerobaculia bacterium | reverse complement strand
GCACAGAAAGACCCCCACCCGTGGGGCGGGCGGGGGCAACTAAGAACTAAAAACTAAGAACTAAAAACTAAGAACTAAAAACTAAGAACTAAAAACTACTACAGCAATCTCTACTCCTCGCTGCCGTCGGATTGCAGCTGCCACCTGGCGCCGACGCGGGCCAGGAGGAAGCTCACCACCGCGAGCAGTATGAGCATGATGAGGCCGATGATCTGGCCGTTGAAGCCTTCGTACCACTCGTGGGCGCTTTCGCGAAGGGTTGCGCCCACGACCTCGAAGTCGACGCCCACCGAGATGTACTGAATGAGCGCACCGGCGTCCGGAGTCCTCAGGATCGCCGTGATGACCCCGAAGATGGCGGCGCCCGCCATCAGGCCGGAGGCGATCAGCGTCCCCTGGTCGGCACGCGCCTTGCGCACCTCCTCGCTGCCTCCAGTCCTGGAGACAATCCAGGCGACGACTGCACCTCCAAGCACGGCCATGTTGATCGAGATCGGGAGGTAGATGCCGAGGGCGAATGCCAGCATCGGGACGCCGCTCATTAGCAGCATCAAGGCGACCATGCCGCCGAGCCCGTACAGGAGCCACGGTTGGTTGGCAGGATCATCCATCAGCCCCTTGGACACCGCGGCGATCATGTTTGCCTGCGGGGCCGGCAGTGCTTGCTCGTTGGACACCATCAGACCGGTCTCGGGATCCTCGATCAGGAACCCATAGCCGCTGTTCATGATCGGAATCACGACGGCCACGACGAGTGCGGCAATCGCCATGCCGAGGAACTTCCACACCTCCTGGTTGCGAGGTGTGGAGCCGAGCCAGTAGCCGATCTTGAAGTCGGTGATGAGCGCTCCGGAGGTCGACAGGGCGGTGCAGACCGCCGTGCCGATGATCAAGGCGATAATCATCCCTGCGGTACCCGAAAGCCCGGTGAGGATCATGCAGCCGATCGCGAGCACGACGGTGATCAGGGTCATTCCCGAGACCGGGTTCACGCCGACGATGGCGATCGCCTGCGCGGCCACCGGAGTGAACAGGAAGCTCAGCAGGAACCCGACGACCATCCCCACCAGTGCGAACTTGAAGCTGGCGCCGAAGCCGTAGGTGATGCCGCCGGCGTCGGTGGTCAGGCTGACGATGAAGAACAGCACGCCCATGGCGAGGGTGGTCGCGGCCTGGGTGAGGAGCACGTTCTTCGGCGACATGTCGCGTTGGGTGCGGATCTCGGTTGCGAGCTCGCCGCCGGTGGCCTTGGACAGCCCCTTGAAGCCGAGAGTGACCGACGATGCGACGATCTTCCACATCCGCAGGATGCCGATGATTCCCGATACCGCAATGGCGCCGATACCGATCGGTTTGACGAACGCGCCGAATATCCCGGTGGCGTCCATGTCCGCGATGGCATATGTCACACCAGCAAACTCGAACGCGTCGATCTCTTTGCCGAACAGATAGATCGCCGGTGTGATGACGAGCATCGCCAGCACCGAGCCGGACGCGATGATCGACGCGTAGCGGATGCCGATAATGTAGCCGAGGCCGAACAGCGCGGCGATGGCGGTCAGCTGGATCTCGATTCGGAGATCGCCACCGATCCCGAACAGCGCCGAGCTGGAGAGGTTGGCGTTCCAGAGGTGCAGTGCCTCCACGGAGAAGTCGAACAGCGCGCCAACGGCAAACGAGATCAGCAGGATCTTGCCGGCGCCGCCGGCGCTGCTCTCGCCGGTGACCAGGATGTTGTTGATCGCCGTCGCTTCAGGGAAGGGCAGCTCGCCGTGGAGGTCCTTCACGAAGTACTTCCTCAGCGGAATGATCAGCACGACGCCGAGAGAGCCACCGATGAAGCAGGCGAGGAAGATCTGCCACCAGGTGACCGAGACCTGGTTGATGTACATCGCCGGGACCACGAAGGTGGCGCCGGCTGCGACCACGCCGGCGGCCTGACCCACCGACTGGACCATGACGTTCTCTAAGATGGTGCTCGCGTTCGGGTACAGAGATCGGAACACCGTCCGGCCCTTGCCGAAGAAGATCGCCAGAATGGCGATGGGGATCGACGCCTCGATGGCGTTGCCGGCGCGCAGCGCCATGTACGCACAGGCCGCGGTGAAGATGACCACCATGAGCACGCCGAGCCCGATCGACCACGGGGTGACCTCGGCGCGCAGGTCGTCCGCAGCGACGACCGGGCGGTACTCCTCTCCTGGCTCGAGCTTGCGGTACGCGTTCTCCGGTAACAGCTTGGACGGCTTGCCTGAGTCGTCGTGCATGCGATTCCTCCCCCTGGTAACTTCAGAGCACGCATGGCACTCAAGACGCGAGGTTTGACCGGCACCATGCGGCGCGAGCACGGTAGCATATGGCTGGGGGGCCTTCAACTTCTCTGCGAAGGGCGTCCGGTCGAGCCCACCTGGTGCGGCCAGCGGTACCGCGAAGGCGCCTCGCGGTGTACCATGGCGCTTTCCGGGACAGCGCGGACGTCCCGGAGTCGGAGGACCAGATGTGCGGGATCGTTGCGGTGGTGAGCGCGGATCGTCGGCCTGTGATCCGGGATCTGGCCAACGGCGCCCATTTCCTGCAGCACCGGGGGCCGGCGTACGCCGGGCTGTTCGTGTGGGATCCGGTCCATCGGGCCGCGACCCTGAAGAAGGGCGAGGGGTTGGCCGACGACATCTTCAAGCCGCTCGACGGCGTCCTGGGCGATGTCGGTCTTGCCCATACGCGCTACAAGACCTCGGGCGGCGGCGGAGCCCGGAACGCACAGCCGTTCTTCGATCCCGTGGCGCGGATCGCCCTGGCCCACAACGGTCACGTCACCAACGTCAAGCAGATCCTCTCGGAGCTGGGGGATCGCGACGAGGCCCTGTCGACGGATTGCGACGGAGAGGCTTTGCTGCGCGTGCTCTCCCTGTGGTTCGAGCATTTCGAGGCCGCTGCGTCTGCGAAGAGCGAGCGCGAGGCGATGTTTCAGGCGATTGCGGAGGTCCAGGAGCGGGTGACCGGCTCATTCTCGGTGGTGGCGGCCACTCCGGATGGGACGTACGCGTTCCGCGATCCGCACGGCTTCCGGCCGATGGTACGCGGTGTCCGTCGAAGCGGACTCCGGCCCGCGGCGATGGTCTGCTCGGAGACCCTTGCTCTCGAGCAGAACGGCTTCGAGGTGCTGGAGGATCTGCCGCGGGGCCACGCCACGTTCACCGGGCGCGATCTGGAGATCGACCAGCGCGAGCTGGTGGTTCGCGACCCGCGGCCGTGTGCGTTCGAGCTGATCTACTTCGCCGATGTCGACTCGTGGATGATGGGCGATCGCAACCGCTCGCACCGTTGGCGCGCCGGTCGGGCGCTGGCCATGTACGTGCTCGAGAAGGCGCCGGAGCTCGCTCAGACGATCGACCTCGTGGTCCCGATCCCGCACTCGCCGATCCCCGGCGCCGAGGCGTTCGCCCAGAAGATCGAGAAGGACGTGGAGTCCACGGCGCTGCAGTACGCCACCCCGGTGTCCAAGTACCGGTTCGGCGGCCGGATCTTCATGGAGGAAACCCAGGTGGCTCGGGACGAGGCCGCGATGCTCGACTTCCGCGTGGACGCCAAGGCGGTCGAGGGCAAGAACGTGTTCCTGGTCGATGACAGCGTGGTGCGCGGCACCAACGCCTCGCGGATCGCACGCGCGATGCGCGCGGCGGGAGCGAGCTGGGTCGGGCTCGGTGCGCTCTGGCCGATGGTGATCGACTCCTGCTTCCAGGGAGTGAACACGCCGACGCAGGGCGAGCTCATCGGCGCTCGGTTCAACGGCTCGGTGGAGGAGGTGCGGCGCCAGCTCGGTCTCGATGCCTTGTTCTACCTGCCGACCGACGTCTTCCAGGACAAGGTGCTCAAGGGTCAGGCGGCGTGCATGGCGTGTGCGACCGGCCATCGCGCCGTGGCGTTCGAGTACGCGGGCAACGTGCTGCCGCCGGTGGCGTAGGAGCCTGCTACAGTCGACAGGTGAGCTCCAGGCAGAACCGCACGGCGAGCCGCTCTCGGCGGAGCTGGTGGGAGAGTGATCCGTCGCGACCGGTACCGTCGCCTCTGGGGACGCTGCGACTACTCGACCTGCCATCGCAGCGGCTGGATAGCGTCCTCACACTTGCCCTCGTGCTCGTGCTGTTGGCTTCCCGGATGGCGGTGTTCCCGGCCGGGATCTGGGAGCAGGACGAGGCGTACTTCGCCGCCGCAGTGATCGAGCTCGACGTCCGAGCCAACCACCCGCACCCGCCGTGGTTCCCCGGATGGATCGGTCTCGGGACGTTGCTCGAGCTCGCTGGGAGAGAGCCAGTTGACGGGTTGCGAGTGGCCTCTGCGGCGATCGGTGTCTGGACGCTTTTCCCGCTGGTGGCGCTGTGGTCTCTCGTGCTACAGCGACGGCTGGCGGTCGCGGCTGCCGTAGCGTACCTGGCGACGCCAGTGGCCTGGCTGCTGGCGGGGCGAGCGCTGACAGGTACGGCGGCGACGGCGTGCCTCCTCCTCGGCGCGGCGTGGTGGCTGCGGCGAGAGCCGACGCAGACCGAGCTGGTGGGAGGCTCGGTGGCATTGGGAATGTTGCTCGCTGTTCGGCCGCAGCTGCTGCTGCCGGTGGGGGTGCTCGGGGTGGTGATGCTCGTTCGCTGCCACGCTGCGCCCAGGCGGCTCGCGGTCGTGCTCCCCGGTGCGACGGTGTGCCTCGTGGCGTACGGCGGGCTGGTGCTTGCCGTCGGTGGCTTCGAGCCGCTCGAGGCGAGCCTGGCAGAGCACGCGGCGTACCACTTCGGCCAGCTGGGCGAGGTATCGCAAGCGTTCGCCGCGTCGGGGATCGCCCGCGGTCTGCTGCGACCGGAGATCGCGGGTGTCTGGCTTGCCTTGGCCGGTCTTGGCGCCGTTGCGGCGATCCGACGGAAGAACGCTGCAGCCAGGCAGCTGCTCGGGGCGGTGGTCGTACCGGTGGTGCTCACTGTCTACGGCCTGTCGAACCCGCAACATGCGCGCTACGTGCTGCCACTGCTCGCGGTGACCAGCGGCTTCGTCGTGGCAGGAGTCGCACTGGTCGTGCGCCGCTGGGCGGAGGTACTTGTCGCTGTGGCCGCCGGTGTCTCGACCGTGGTCGTGATTCCTGCGGCGTCGACGTACCGGACGACGGAGTCGCCTCCCGTGCGCGCGGTGTGCGTTGCGCTCGACGTTGCGCTGGCACGCGGTGCTGTCCTCGTGGCCGACAGAACCCTCGTGTCGTTCATCGAGCTGGAGCAGCTCAAAGCTCGACGGCCGATCACGGTGCTGTACGACGACCAGATCGCGAGCGGCGAGGTGCAGGCGCCGCCGGCGTCGCTGACCGTGGCGGTGCGGGATCAGGCACGCGGGCCGTGGGCTGTGCGTGCCGATCGGGTGCGCCGATACTCCTGCGGCGAGCCCGTGCTGCGACGTCTTTCCCAGGACCGGTTCATGGATCTCGAGGTGGCTGTGGGAGCGCAGTTGCGCGGGAGCTGATCTGGAATACGCGACTCGATCGCAATGTTCCTCGTGGCGGTGAAAGCCAGAGAGGAGCACAGTGTGATCTTGCGAAGAGTACTCGTGCTGGCGGTGGTCAGCACGCTGATCGGCGTGGCCGCTCCAGCGGCCACGATCACCGTGACGACCGATGCCGATTCGGGGCCGGGATCGCTGCGGGAGGCGATCACGACAGCCAACGGAGATGTGGCGTCGGACACGATCCAGTTTGACGCCCCGTACACGATCGTTGTTGCCAGCCAGCTGCCCCCGATCACCACCCCCATCGAGATCGTCGGCCTGGGCTGGGACGAGACGATCATCGACGGTGGCAACCCGACCTATGGCGCCTCTGGCGTTCGGCTGTTCGAGATCGAGGCGAGCGGCCAGCTGATTCTGGACGGGGTGATGCTCCAAAACGGCTACGATGTGGTGCTCGGTGGTGCTGTTCATAATGACGGGGGCATCTTCACCTTCCGCAACAGCCGAGCGCAGCGGAACCGTTCCGGGTATGGCGGCTTCCTGTGGAACGAGGGGGGCGCCACGGTCGCGGACAGCCGGCTCATCTCCAACGAGGGGACGCAGGACGGCGGGGCGGTGTTCCAGAGCAACACCGGCAACACGTTTCTCGATCTCCGTCGCACCGAGCTGCGCTGGAACGAGACCGGCGGCAACGGTGGTGCGCTCAACGTGAACGGTACCTCGATCTGTACCGACAGCCTGTTCGACACCAACGAGGCGAGAGACGGGGTTGGTGCCGGAGCGTTCTACCGTGAGGGGTTCCATACGGCAACGAACTGTACGTTCAGCGCGAACCAGGGCCAGACAGGCGCGGGCCTGTTTGTCGGGAGCACGGCTGATGTGTCGTTGACCAACGTCACCATCGCGACAAACAACGCGACGGCGAGCGGTGGGGGGATCACCAACAACGGCTCGGTGACGATGGTCAATACCCTGCTGGCGTTCAACGGGCCAGACGACTGCTCAGGGACCGCCGTGAGCTCGAACGGGTACAACCTGGAGGGTGGTGACACCTGCGGACTGAGCGAGCCGACCGACATGGTCAGCATGTCGGCGACGGTGTCGATCTTCCCCCTCGAGGACAACGGAGGTCCGACCGGAACGCACCGGTTGGGCCCGACCAGCTCGGCCCTCGACGCGGCGGACAACGCCTCGGCGCCGGCTGGCGACCAGCGAGGTGCGGCGCGGCCGATCGACGGCGATGCCGACGGCACCGCCACCGCCGACATTGGAGCGTTCGAGCTGCAGCTGGAGCCGGGCGACGCCGATGGCGACGAGACCTTCGGCGGCGGCGACCTTGCCGAGGTGCTGCGATGGTTGTTCGACGATTTCGAGCCGCTCGGCTTTCCGGACTGTGACGGCGACGGGGTTCCAGAGAACGCTGATCTGGCGTGTCTGGTGCCGCTGGTCTTCCAGCCCTGAACGACGGCGGTCTCCGGCTGCACTGCCGGCCTGCTCGACCACGCGACAGGCCGGCGGGCCGTAGCCTCGCGTGCTACACTCCGGCGGGCGGCGCACGAGACACCGTCTCGAAAGCTCCAGCTTCTGGACGTCGTCTGAGGGGGTATGAACCATGATGCGAGCGATCACTCGGCGTTGGTGTGTCATCGGTGTCGTGATGGGAGTGGCGGTCGGCGCGGCGGCGATCGAGTACCCGGAGACGAAGCGGATCGACCACGTGGACATTTACCACGGCACAACGGTGCAGGACCCGTACCGGTGGCTCGAGCGCGACGTCCGAGAGTCCGACGAGGTAGCGAAGTGGGTCGAGGCGCAGAACGAGGTGACGTTCGAGCTCCTCGAGTCGATCGAGGAGCGCGACGCGATCCGCGAGCGCCTCACCGAGCTGTGGAACTACGAGAAGTACGGCGCGCCTGCTCGTCGCGGCGGACGGTACGTGTTCACCAGGAACGACGGTCTGCAGAACCAGTCGGTGGTGTACATCGCGGACTCGCTGGATGCCGAGCCCGAGGTGCTGTTCGATCCGAACACGTGGTCGGAGGATGGCACCGTTGCCCTGGCCGGGATGGCGTTCAGCGATGACGGCCGCTATGTGGCCTACGCGGTGCAGGACGCCGGCTCGGACTGGCGGACGTGGCGGATCCGCGAGATCGCCACGGGAACGGACCTTCCCGACGAGCTGAAGTGGATCAAGTTCTCCGGCGCCTCGTGGACAACCGACAGCCGCGGGTTCTTCTACAGCCGTTATCCGAAGCCAGAGAAGGGCGCGGCGTTCCAGAGCGTGAACCTGAACAACGCGATCTACTACCACCGGGTGGGGACCTCGCAAGATCAGGACGTGCTGGTGTACCACCGGCCAGACCACCCAGAGTGGGGGTACAACACGCAGGTCTCCGAGGACGGGCGTTGGCTCGTGATCACCGTGTGGAAAGGCACGGACAACGAGTATCGCGTGCTGTACAAGGATCTGACGGAGCCGTACGGCATGCCGATGATGTTGATCGACGAGTTCGCCGACGAGTACGTGTTCCTCGGCAACGACGGCCACGTGTTCTACTTCCAGACGAACAACGAGGCTCCGCGGCGGCGGATCGTGGCGATCGACGTCCGCACCCCCGACCCCTCCGAGTGGCGTGAGGTGGTGCCGGAGGCGGACGGTACCGATGTCCTCCGGGGCGCGGATCTGATCGGCAACATGTTCGTCTGCCACTACATGCACGACGCCGTAAGCCGCGTCCGCCTGTACGACATGAACGGCGAGAAGGTGCGCGACCTCGACCTTCCGGGGATCGGGACGGTCTGGGGCCTGGGCGGCAAGCGCACCGCCACCGAGACGTTCTACACCTTCACGAGCTTCACGACCCCGAGCAGCATCTACCGCTACGACCTGATCACCGGTGCGAGCACCCTGTGGCGCGAGCCCCAGGTGGACTTCGATCCTGCAGACTATGTCGTCGAGCAGGTCTTTTATGAGAGCACGGACGGCACCCGCGTTCCGATGTTCCTGGCGCACATGAAGGGCCTCGAGCGCGACGGCAGTCACCCGACCTTGCTCTACGGCTACGGCGGCTTCGACAACGCGATGACGCCGTACTTCTCGGTGTCACGGCTGGCGTGGATGGAGCTGGGCGGCGTGTTCGCGCTGGCCAACCTGCGCGGCGGCGGCGAGTACGGCGAGGCGTGGCACGAGGCCGGCAAGCTGGAGAGAAAGCAGAACGTGTTCGACGACTTCATCGCGGCCGCGGAGCACCTGATCGAGGAGAAGATCACCAGCCCCGAGAAGCTCGCGATCCAGGGCGGCTCCAACGGCGGTCTGCTGGTGGGCGCCGTGATGACGCAGCGTCCGGAGCTGTTCGGCGCCGCGTTGCCGGCGGTCGGCGTCATGGACATGCTCCGCTTCCATCAGTTCACGGCGGGCCGGTTCTGGGTGGACGAGTACGGCTCGGCGGACGATCCGGAGATGTTTCCGGTGCTCCTCGACTACTCCCCGTACCACAACCTCGTCAAGGGAACCGAGTACCCGGCGACCCTGGTGACCACCGCGGATACCGACGACCGCGTGGTGCCCGGGCACAGCTTCAAGTTCGCGGCCCGGCTGCAGCATGTTCACACGGGTGACGATCCGGTGCTGATCCGGATCGAGACCCGCGCGGGGCACGGCTCCGGCAAGCCCACCTCGAAGATCATCGAGGAGGTGGCCGACGAGTGGGCGTTCCTGGTCGAGGTGCTCGGGATGGAGCCGGATCTCGGGGAGTAGCCGAGGCCACGACGGATGCGGCGCTGAAGGGTAACGCCACCGCCAAGCTTCGGTCGACCTGTACGCTTTTGTAGCAGCGTTCTGCACCGTCCGGGGCCGGCTACCGGCTACCGGGTCCGGGACCAGGACCGCACACCGGGACCGGGAGGGCGCGGCTTCTGCGGGTGCTCGGAGGTCACGGCCGATTCGGCGAGGGACCGGCAGTGGCACTGGCTTCGGACGCCGGTAGCCCGGCTTCGCGGTCCTTGCAGCCAACCCCAGCGGCGACGCCGTGGCAAGGCCGGCACCGGACGCCGTCAGCCGTGCTGCATCTGGCCGTTTCACTCCCGCTTGCAGGCTCGGTTCTGTTAGGCTCTGTCGGGATTCGCCGCAGCAAAGCGGTCCAGAGGGGGAGACGATGGACGAGGTGAAGGCCACCATTCGCGAGTCGGCAGTGGCGCGCTGGGGCGTGCTGGCGTTGGTATCGAGCGTCATGTTCATGAACTACTACTTCTACGACGCTCTGTCGCCGCTGAAGGATCTGATGCAGTCAGAGCTGGGGTTCACCTCGGCGGACTACGGGTTTTTTACATCGGCGTACTCAGTTCCGAACGTGTTCTTGCTGATGGCCGTGATCGGCGGGATCATCTGCGACAAGCTTGGGATCCGGATCACTGGCTTCACCTTCTGCTTTCTGATGACGGCGGGATCGGCAGTGACCGCGTACGGTGCGAGCCCGGCCTACCTTGACGGCGGCTTCGGTTACGACTTCATGAGCTCGTTCTTGCCCAGCTTCTCACCTGCGCTGAAGATGACCTCCCTGGGCTTCTTCCTGTTCGGGCTCGGCGCCGAGACGAGCATCGTGGTGATCTCCAAGGTGGTTGTGAAGTGGTTCAAAGGACGGGAGCTGGCCTTGGCCCTCGGGCTCAACCTGGCGCTAGCCCGTCTCGGCGCCGCGTTGGCGCTGGTCCTGTCCCCGCGGCTCGTGCACCCACACTGGACCAACGCGATCTGGTTCGGCGTCATGCTGCTCGTCATCGGTTTGCTCGGCTTCATCGTCTACATCTTCCTGGATCTGAAGATCGACCGGCAGCTCGCCATCGGCACGCCGTACGATCCGGAGGATGAGTTCCACTTCTCGGACCTGAAGTTCCTGATGACCGATCGCTCGTTTCTGTTCATCACCGCCCTGTGCGTGACCTTCTACTCGGCGGTGTTCCCGTTCATCAAGTACGCCCCGGACCTGCTCATGAACAAGTTCGGCATGGAGCGTCAGATGGCGGGCAACTTCTCGTCCGTGCTGATGTTCGGGACGATTCTGCTGACGCCGCTGTTCGGCTGGGTCGCCGACAACAAGGGCAAGAGTGCCACCTTGATGTACCTGGGATCAGCGCTGCTGATCGTGTCGCACCTGATGTTCGCCGTGACGACGATCATGCCGCTGATTCCGATCTTCTTGCTCGGCGTCGCGTTCTCGCTGGTGCCGGCGGCGATGTGGCCGGCCGTCGCCAAGATCGTCGGTGAGAACAAGATCGGTACCGCCTACGGGTTCATGTTCTCGGTGCAGAACCTGGGCCTGTGGGCGTTTCCGATGCTGATCGGCTGGGTCCTGGAGATCTCCAACCCGGGCGTGGCCGAGACGATCATCGCCGGTGAGAAGGCCACTTACAACTACACGAACCCGATGCTGATGCTCGCGGGTCTCGGCGTCGTCGGCCTGGTCTTCGCCTTCCTGCTCAAGCGCGAGGACAAGATCTCCGGCTACGGGCTCGAGCTGCCGAACAAGATGGACGAGCCGACCCATGTGTGAGACGCGGACGATCTGTGGGCTGTAGATAGAAACGCACACCCCAGATCGCGGCCTCTCCCGGTGGCCTGATCGTCGCTACGCAGGGTCGTCGCGATCGTCCGCGCGCCTCTGCGCCACGGTTGGGAGGTCGTGGAGCGCTGCCCGCGGCTCGATCTGCAAGGTCGCGTGCTCGATGCCGAACCGGCTGGCGAGCAGCCGCTGCAGCTGCCAGAGCAGGTTCGGTGGCGCGGACGCCTCGGGAACCACGTGGGCCGACATGGCGACGAACCCGCTGGTGATCGTCCACACGTGGAGGTGGTGCACGTCAGCGACCCCAGGGAGGTTGTGCAGGGCAGACCGGATCTCCTCCACATCGAGGTGAGGGGGAGTGGCCTCCAACAGCACATCCACCGACTCGCGCAGCAGCGACCACGCCGACCACACGACCAGGGCAGCGATCAGTACGGAGGCGACCGGGTCGGCCCAGTGCCAGCCGAACGCCCAGATCAGAGCTCCGGCAGCGATCGCCTGCACGCTGCCGAGGGCGTCCGTGAGCACGTGCAGCCACGCGCCGCGGAGGTTCAACGAGTGCCCCCGTCCGCCGTGCAGGAGCCCCAGACCGGCGAGATTGACCACCAGCCCGCCGATTGCCACCCCCATCATCAGCGGTCCGGCCACCTCGGGCGGCGACTGGAGCCGCTGCCACGCCTCGCGCACGATGAACACGGAGATCACCACCAGGGTGACTCCGTTCGCCAGAGCGGCCAGGATCTCGGCGCGGTGGAACCCGTAGGTATGGCCCGGTGTGCGCGGTCGCTGCGCGATCCACATGGCGAATAGCGCGAGCGCGAGTGAGGCCGCGTCGGACACCATGTGCCCTGCGTCGGCGAGCAGAGCCAACGATCCCGACAGAATCCCACCGACGATCTCCGCGGCGGTGTACAGAAGCACCAGCGCGAGTGTCATCACCAGCCGGCGCCTGTCGCTGTGCCGTGGATCTGCGTGGTGGTGGGCGTGGTCGTGGTGCATCGCGCCCTAGCATACCGCGGAGGGCCCGCGGCGGGGTGGCGAGCGTGATCGAGCGAGATCGGACCCCGCCGTCGGGGAGCTTCCGGCGGAATACTGGAGAGCTGCTGGCCCTTAACTGATGTCAGAGCACCGAGCTGACGGAGCCCACAAACCTGGGAGGCATCATGGCGCTCGCACCACGGCCGGCGGCATCTCTGATGGAGGTCAATGAAGCCCGGGAGGTGTGGGACGCGCTGCTGGCGGCGCAGCCCACCATCAACCCGAAGTACTTCTACGACGACCGCGGCTCGGAGCTGTTCGAGCGGATCACACGGCTCGAGGAGTACTACCCGACGCGTACCGAGCTGGCTCTGCTGGAGAGCGTGGCTGCGGATGTGGTCGCGACGGCGAGACCTCGGGAGCTGGTGGAGCTGGGCGCCGGTGCGGGTCGCAAGGTCCACCTGCTCATGGATGTGATGCAGGCCGAAGGCTTGCTCGAGCGGTGTGTGCTCCTCGACATCAACGAGACGTTCGTCCAGCAGTCCGCCGATCGGCTCGCCGAGGACTATCCGGACCCTGAGATCGAGGGAGTCGTGGCGGACTTCACCGAGGATCTCGGCCTGCCAGAGACGGAGGCGCCCCGCCTCATTCTGTTTCTGGCCGGTACGTTCGGGAATCTGACGCCGGCATCATCGCGCAGCTTTCTGGACCGTGTGAGCCGCGCGATGGGCAAGAACGACCGGCTTCTGGTCGGGCTCGACCTGGTCAAGGACGTTGCGCTGCTCGAGCGCGCCTACAACGATTGCCGCGGTGTGACGGCGGCGTTCAACCGCAACATCCTCTCGGTGCTCAACAGCCGGTTTGCCACCAGCTTCGATGTGAACGCGTTCGAGCACGTCGCGTTCTGGAACCCCGACAATGAGTGGATCGAGATGCGCCTGCGCGCCCGACGTCCGATGCGCGTCGTCATGCTGGACGATCCCCGCTCGTTGGTGCTGGCGACCGGCGACGAGATCCGCACCGAGCTCAGCTGCAAGTTCACGCACACGTCATTCGCCAACCGTTTGAGAGCCAGTGGCCTGGCCATCGAGCGTTGGGACACGGACCCGGACGATCTGTTTGCTCTCGCCCTCGTGGGAAAGCAGTAGCATCGAGGCGTTGGATCTCGGCAGATGCGCAGAAGGCCGTCGGCGTTCACGAACCAGGCGTGGGCGCCGGGGTCGCTGGGGGTGGCGGCGGCGGAGGAGGTGGTGGAGGCTCGATGCCCCAGAACCGGTCCGTGGCGGTCAGCGCCCGCAGGCGGGTCCATGCCACCAGAGCCACCCCGAGATCGAGACCGAGGTGGGCCAGGTGGGGCGCCGAGCCGCCGGGCGCCTCGAGCCACGGCAGCGGCAGGTACCGCCACCACGAGACGGCGTATGGCACCACGAAGCCGACGACCATGTGGGCGATCCACCAGCTGAACGCCGCGCCGATCAGTGCAGTGAGCGCGCTGCCGGTCTGTCGGCGACTGGTGAGAGTGCCAGCAACGATGGCGAGGACGGCAACCGACTGACCAGCGGTGCGCGCTGCCATCAGCCACGGTGTTGAACGATCCACCGCGATCGTGGCGACCGCGGTGGCGGTCGCGAGAAGCAGGGCCAGCGCCAGGATGGGAACGGCGACCGCGTCGAAGCCGAGGTGGCGAGACGCGACGGTGTCGGTGAGCTCGGGGAGCCGCTGGGCGCCGACCGCACGCAGCCTCCGGCACCGCCACGCCACAATGAGGCCGACGACGGTGGCGCCGGACCAGAGCACCGCGGTCACGCCATCCGGCAGGTACACGAGGCCGATCAGCGGTGGGAAGTAGCCCGCTACGACGTACAGTGGTGGGAGGCAGACGGACACTGCGGTGCCGAGGAGCACAACGGCGCCAACGCTCACCCACCACCACGGTCCCCACACGACACGGTTCAGCTCATGGCTCCAGCGGTTGCCCGGCCATGTGCGCACCGCGCGCGCCATACTGCGCACGCCGGCAAGGACGGTGTCTTTCATGCTCGGT
>CAZEJK010000132.1:0-14221 GCA_964512045.1 uncultured Thermoanaerobaculia bacterium | reverse complement strand
CTCTGACCATCGATGGCTCCGGCGATCGGGTGGTGGTACGGACAGAGTTCCCCGAGGAGTACCGCGGCACCGCCCTGCTCGATCTGACCCTCGAGGTTCCGGCGTCGAGCGAGCTCGAGGTCCACGACGGCTCGGGTGGCGCCTGGATCGAAAACGTGGCCGCTCTCGATCTCGAGGACGGCTCCGGAGAGATCCAGGTTCGCAAGGTGGGCGGACCGGTATCGATCTCGGACGGTTCCGGAGAGATCGAGCTCAGTGAAATCCAGGGAAAGATCGACATCACGGACGGCTCCGGCGAGATCGAGGTCCGCAACGTTGCCGGACCGGTTCGACTGGAGGACGGCTCTGGCGACGTTCTCATCGACACAGTGGCCACCGATGTGCTGGTGGACGACGATGGCTCTGGCGATCTCACGATCCGCAACGTCACCGGGAGCGTCCGGATCGATGACGACGGCTCTGGCGACATCCGGATCAGCTCAGTTGGCGGTGATGTGGTGGTCGATGATGCCGGCTCCGGTGACGTCGACGTCCGGGATGTCACGGGGTCAGTTCAGCTGCCACCGCAGTAGCCGGGTCGAGCCTGCCGAGGAGGCGCACACGGACTCCGGAGTGACTCGGCACGAGCGCACGGAACGGGTGGCAGTGGCGACAGCGCAACAGCCGGGACCGGATGGCGCTGTCACGCTGATTCGAAGAGACTCACGATCACGGCGTCGACCGCTCATTGCTCCGCGGACGTGGAACCGTGACAGCCGGATCACCCGCCATGCGCGACTGCACGGACCGGGGCATGACTGGCCACGTGCTCATGTGCAGCGGCAAGCAGATCGCGAACAGGCTCGGTGTCCGGAAGCACACCGGCCATCTGCTCCACATACCGCTCGCGCCGCACCCACTCGAAGGTGGGCTCGAAGTTGAGGTCGAACACCCAGCTGAGCTGCATGAGCTTGAAGTCCGTCAGGGTCACGATGTCCTCGAACGCCACGAGCCTGCCCCGCTGAGCAGCCTCGAGCACTCGCGCGGAGCACTCCGGCCTGTCGGGGAGGCCGAGGCCGACTGCGACGCTCGGCTCCTCGGCCCGGTCGTAGTAGTGGTCCAGCACGACCTTCCAGATGTCGAGCTTGTCCGCATCGCGCAGGAGACGCATGTACAGGAGTGTTTCGGCATCCGCGTCCGTCGGCAACCGAGCCAGGTTGTGCGCGGCCACGGCAGCATGGATGAGATGCCGTTCCTTCGTCGACACGCTCTCCAGCAGTCGCTCCTCCTCGATCACGCGGATCCCCAGGAGCGCGTGGTTCTCGGTGCGCACGTCGAGGTAGGTCCCGTAGAGCTGGTACTGGCGGAAGCGGCCAACATCGTGCAGCAGCGCCATCACCTCTGCGAGAGCCACCTGCTCGGACGACAACCCGAGGCGCCTGGCCAGCCAGGCGATCGCACTGACGACCCGCCAGGTGTGGTCGACCTTCAGCCGGATCGCGCGGTCGGTCTCCGGATCCGCTGAGCGGAACTGCTCAACGTACGCCGCGAAGCGACCTGTGAGCTCATCACGCAGCTGTGGTGTCATCCCCGTCATCCGGTGCGTAGAGTACCGCGACGGCAGGCTGGTGCCAAAGCTGCGCGCGCCGATGCTACCCAGCTCGGAGGTGCAGACGGTTGTGCAGCCTTCGCCGAAGGCGTGCCGGCAAGTCCGCCGCTTGCATCACGTCCGCTGTGAGCAGCTCCCCTGTTGCCCGTTGCGCCAGCTCGGTGTACGCCCACAGCCGCGTGGTGGGCGACTTCGCGATCTGCTCGATCAGGCGACAGGCCGCATCCAGATCTGCTGGCACCCCGGCTCGAAGTACCGCGGCGAGCGCCCGGCGGCGGACCCACCCGCTCGGCAGCCCGCTCAGTGCAGCCACGAGATTCTCGTCGGCCAACGCTCGCGGCCGGCCAGACCACGCGTGAACCACCCGCAGCTTCTGACGAGCTGTCACCGCAGCCTCGAGCTCCTCTGCAAAGCGCTCACTGCGACCGTTCTGGACGAGGCGATCCGGCCGTCGAGGCTCCGGCTCGCGCGCCTCGCGCGCCTGCGTCGAGGACGCAACCGCCGGCCCTGGCGTGACCGACTCCAATGCTGCGGGCAACGCCCTTTCTGGCGCCGCCCGTTCGGAGTTTGCGAGAGCGGGTGGTTCTGGCCGCGCTGCCGCAGCCGACGGTGAGGGCGGCACCGGTCCGCGCACGCCGGGCTCCGGCTCGATCCGATCCTCAAGGGGCTCGACCGTCACGGGCTCGGGCTCCAGCGGCCCGACCGCCTCCGCCAGCCAGCGCTCGGCGAGCGCCTTTGCCTCGCTCACTCTCTCGGGGTCCGAATGGGCCGACGATACATCGTGGAGCAGCGCCCGCAGCGCGGACGGGTCGGCGTTCACCGCCTGCTCGATCGCCCGCAACAGCGCTGCGGGGTTGATCCCCTCGCGATCGCGCAGCTCCTCAAGCAGCCGCTCGAGGCCCTCGATTCCGGCCTCCCGCGCCAGCACCTTGAGGTCGTAGGCGCTGAGCGCTCTGAGCTGCCGCCACGCCAGGGCGAGCAGCTTCAGGCGCTGGAGCTTCGAGGCGCCGCGCAGCTGATGGATCAGCGCTGCCAGCTCGGTGGTGCTCGCCATCGCAGCCGTCGTCCCTACGGCCCGGTCACCGCGGAGCTGTCGTCCTCAGCCTCAGAGCGCAGCCCACCACCCGAGATCACCGATCCTGGCAGCTTCGAGATGTCACGCAGGAAGCTGCGCAGGTCCACGCCGGCCAGCTGCTCCATGATCGGGCTCAGCTGACCGAGCACCTGCACCACGTCCTCGGTCAGCTTGACGGTTCCAGTCCCGTGCCCGTCCGCTCCGCCCTGGGAGATGATCGTCGTCGAGCCGGCACGCGCCAGGGGCTCGGAGACTGCAGCGGCGATCTCCGGCAGCACCTTGAGCGCCTCGATTGAAAGACCCGCCTCGTTGTACAGCTTGAGCGCCTCGGCGAGCAGACGGCGCGCCTCCGCCTCCGCCTCGCCCTTGGCGCGGATCGCCTCCGCTTCCGCCACGCCGATCTCGCGCCGCTGCACCGACTCGGCCTCGGCCTTGGCCCTGCCTTCCGCGATCAGCGCAGCGGCCACCTCCTCACGCCGCTTGCGCTCGGCCGCAGCCTCGCGCTCCACCTGGTACTGGCACGCATCGGCAGAGCGTTGCTGCTCGTACATCCCAGCATCGGCCTTCTCGCGCACCACCGCGTTGAGCTCGAGCTTCTGACGCTCCACCTCCTGCTCGGCGATCTTGATGTCCTGGAGCTTCAGCTCCATCTCGCCGGCCTTGACCGCCTGGGCGTCGGCCACGTCCACCTCCTTGCGGATGGAGGCCTTCTTGAGCGCGAGCAGCTTCTCGGCGTCGGCAATCTCCGTGTCCACGCCGAACCGCTTCTGCTCCTTCTGCTGGCGGGCCGACTCCTCCTGGATCTTGGCGTCGCGGTCGGCATCGGCGGTGGCCATCCGGGCGTTCTTCAGCGCCTCCTGGATCTTCGGCTGGCCGAGGGCGTTCAAGTAGCCTTCGTCGTCCTGAATCTCCTGAAAAACGAACGACTTGAACTCGAAGCCCATCCCTTCGAGGTCGCGATGCGCCTCCTCGCGCACACTGTCCTGAAACCGCTTCTGATCGCGGTAGAGCTCCTCCAACGTCAGGGTTCCGATGATGCCGCGGAGGTGGCCGGCCACGGTCTCCTTGATGGTGTCGCGAATGGTCTCGGGCGGCACGCCCAAGAACCCTTCGGCCGCTTTGCGCACATGCTGGTCGTCGCCCTTGACCTTGACCTGAGCCACAGCCTTCACGTTGATCGGAATTCCCTGCACGGTATAGACATGGCGCAGGTCGATGTCGAGGGTCATCATCCGCAGCGACAGAAACTCGAACTGCTCCCACGCCGGCAGCACGAACGTACCGCCGCCTCGAACGATGCGGAAACCCTGAACCTCTCCGGCCTCGTCCGTGACCTTCTTGCCGAAGAGCTTGCGGTGACCGTAGACGATCAGGGCCTCGTCAGGACCCGCCTTCTTCCACCGCCAGCGCACGACGACATAGGCCGCAAACCCGACCACCACCACAACCACGAGCACGGTCAGAGCAGTCTCGAACACGGCACGCACCCCCTGCTTTTCGCGATACGCTCATGGTACTACGAGACTCGGCAGCGCAACAAAGGAGTGCGGCTGTCGCAAAGCTGAGACGTGGTGTCTCGAGCACGCGACCCTGGATGACAGCTTCGTGTCGCCCAAGCCGCTGCCACGGCCCGTTTCGACCACGGTTGTGCCCAGTTGCGGGGCATGGTCCAGATCTTGCGATAGCAGCGGCAAAGCGGGGAGAATCCGTAGTGCGACCGCCTGCTGATAGACCCTGCAACGACGGACCACAAAGGAGAATGGACATGACCCACCAGGCTAACAAACCGCAACTGTCCTCGACCGTACTGTGTCTGGCTTTCGTGATTTTCGTGTTCGCCGGGGCCGCCACCGCACAGAACCTGGTGACCAACGCCGAGTTCAACCACGACATTACAGGCTGGCAGATCGCCGCCGACACCACCGACGTCGAGATTGCGCACCGATCCAACGCAGGGAGCTCGCTGACGGGTGGCTCGGGCGCGGGATCTCTTCAGGTGAGCATGTCGTTCTGGAACGGGAGCCTCGGTGGCTGCTACCAAGACGTGACGGTGGCGAGCGGCGTCCAGTACACCGCCGAGGCCAGCGTCATGCTGCCCACGGACACCAACAACACCGCCAACTCAGCGCGGATGCGGATCGAGTGGCTCGACAAGGACAACGGAGTGCTCGACAACGATTGGCTCAGCGATTGGGGGCTGGGCTTCAACGCATGGCTCAGAGAGACCGACACCGTGGTCGCACCCTACGGCGCCGTGACCGCTCGGCTATGGCTCCTCGTCGGAACACCGGCTCTCGACAACGAGACCATTCCAGGTATCGCGCTGTTCGATGACATCGTGTTTCAGCAGGTCGGTGCAACTCAGGGGCAGCAGGTCCTGTTCGTACCCGCCGCTGCGGCCGCCGCCGGCAACAACAACACCTACTGGTCGACCACCGGCTGGTTCGCCAATCAGGTGGACTTCCCTGTCCAGCTGACCGCCGCTCTCCTGCCTCCGGGCCAGGACAACACCGCGGCGCTCACCTCGTTGACATCGATCGGCACCGTACCGGCCGGCGGCTTTCTCGAGGTGACGGATCTCGTGGCTGCTGTCGGCGGCACGGGCAAGACCGGAGGTCTGTACATCGTTGCGACCTCGAATGCAGCGGAGCTACCAGCCACTCTGGTTCGCGCCACCACCACGACGTTCACACCGAGCCCAAGCGGCGCCGGTGTCTACGGACAGGGATTACCGGCGGTACCTGCAGGTATCGCCAACGCGGTGGTGCTGCCAGGCATCTTCCAGAACTCCGCACGCCGAACCAACGTCGGCGTCCTCAACACCTCGAGCTCGACGCTCGAGCTCTCGCTGCGGCTCACTGGAAGGGACGGACAGGTCCTCGAGATCACGACCTGGACGCTGCAGCCATACGAGCAGCGGCAGACGTCGGTGACGAACCTGGGCGCCTCGAGCATCAACGGTGGAGCCATCACCGTGACGCGGACCTCCGCGGGCGGCTCGTTCCGCGCGTACCTGTCGGTTGTGGATCAAAGCAGCGGCGACGCGATCTACACCGCCGGGATGTAGCTCTCGGGACAGCCGGGCACGCCACCGGAGCATGCCCGGCTCACCCCGCGTCGTCCACCATCTCGTGCTGGATTGCGCGGTCGATCGCCCAGGTCATGTTGTCAATGACCCGGCGCTGCTCGAACACCGGGTCAACTCGCGTCTCTGCGCACTGGGAATCGGTCGGCTACCACTTGCACACGCGTCGGGATGGAGCAACCGGCCACGCTCTTCCGGTGGCTTTGGCTGCTCCACCGAAATCCGGTTCGCCTCAGCGGACGAGACCTGCGGTAAACCGGTTGACACAGGCAACACACGAAAGCATAATCGAGGAGTACGTAGATTTTAACGGCTCTAGTCTCCCGCATCTTCGAAAAAGCGAGGCAAAGCTCAGAGGTGAGAGTTCAGAGTTCAGAGTTCAGAGTTCAGAATGCCGCCCTCCCTCCCCAATGCATGCTCTGCGAGCTTCAGGCATCGAAGGGTGTTGGAGGAGTTCGCAGCGAGGGCCGATGGGTGGGCGGGGAAGCTAAATGCTAAAAAATAGTACCTTACAGCTACGCGGGCGCGGGATCGGCACGACCGGAGCATTCCTTTGATTGCGGCCCGCGGCCGCGTTGGTAACGGAGCACCGATGCCCACAGTCAACTTCAGCGTTCCCGAGGACATCAAGAAGGCGTTCAACGAAGCGTTCGCGGGCGAGAACAGGAGCGCCGTCATCGCACGGCTGATGCGTGAGGCTGTGGAGGAACGTCAGCGCAGGCTTCGTCGAGCCGCTGCCATCGACGAGCTCTTGGAGCTGCGTCGCGAGCAAGGGACGGCGACGTCCGAGGAGATCCGTGCGGCCCGTGAAGCTGGTCGACCGTGAGGGTCGTTGTCGACGCAAGCGTGGCCATCAAATGGATCCTGCCAGATCCTGATCATGAGGCCGACCTCGACGCCGCCCTCGAGATCCTGGAGGGAGCTCGATCGGGAGAGTTGGAGCCGATCCAGCCTCCGCATTGGCTGGCCGAGGTCGCCGCCGTGGTCACACTGGTTCGACCGAGCATCGTCGAGCGCTCCATCCGACTCCTCGACGCCATGGAGCTGACAGTGGATACCGAGATCGACACGCTCGTCCTCGCCGGACACCTGGCAACCGATCTGGAGCACCACCTGTTCGATACGCTCTACCACGCTGTTGCCCTCACACACGACGCCACGCTCATCACGGCTGATACCCGCTACATCGCAAAGGCCCGCCACCTCGGCGCCATCCGAGCTCTGCAGAGATATTGACTTCCCACGGCACGCGGAGCTCGCAGATTGCCGCCAGGGCCGGCTCGCGACGCTCGACAGCACGCTCGTCGCGCTCGACTCCGATGTCGCCGAGCTGGTGACGCCGGCGTCAACCGATCCGCACCCACCGCCACGCGACCGTCGCTTGACAGCTCCGGGTTTCCATACTATACGGTATGGTATGTTCTTGAGGCCGCCGTCATGGCCAGAGTGAGCCAGAAAGCCTGGTTGCAGGCAGGATTCGAGGTGCTCAAGGAGGCGGGCGCCGGCGCGCTCACCATCGATCATCTCAGCAGACGGCTCGGCGTCACCAAGGGCTCCTTCTACCATCACTTCGCCAGCCGAGAGGCCTTCTCCGAAGCGCTCCTCGCGAGCTGGGAGGAGCAGCTCACCCACCGTCTGATCGCCGCGAGCAGCACCGGGTGCAGCTTCTCCGAACGCGACCTGACCCTGACCCGTCTCGGGGAGGAGCTGTTCGACCCGGAGCTCGAGGTGGCGATCCGCGCCTGGGCGCTGCGCGATCCCGCGGTGATGCGGGTCCAGGAGCGTGTCGATCGCCAGCGGATCGGCTACCTCGAGGAGCTCTTCAGCCTCGCCACCGACCACGCCGGAAGCGCAGCAGCCCTGGCAGTCATCCGCTACGCCTTCTACGTCGGCGCCCAGCAGATCCGTCCATCGCTGAGCCCACAGCGCTACACCGAGCTGCTCCAGCTCCTCCAGGGAGCCCTTCTCGCAACGATCGAAGGCGATAGCTCGCAACCAGAACCAGACGCACACTCCAATGGAGGTGGACCGTGAAAACGATCATCGAACCGTTCCGCATCAAGATGACCGAGCCGATCAAGATCACCACTCGCGAGCAACGTGAGGAGAAGTTGCGCGCAGCACACTACAACGTGTTCCTGATCGACGCCGAGGACTGCTGCATCGACCTGCTCACCGACAGCGGCACGGGCGCCATGTCGACCGAGCAGTGGGCCGCGATGATGCTCGGCGATGAGAGCTACGCCGGCAGTCGCTCGTGGAAGCGGTTCGAGCAGGCGGTTCGCGACATCACCAGCATGGAGCACGTGCTCCCCACGCACCAGGGCCGTGCCGCCGAGGCGATCCTCGCCGAGTGCATCCTCTCTCCCGGCGACATCATCCCGAACAACGGCCACTTCGACACCACCCGCGCGAACATCGAGTACCGCGGCGCAGTGGCTGTCAACCTTCCGTGCGACGAGGCACACGATACCGGCACGGCGGCGCCGTTCAAGGGCAACATGGACGTGGACGCCCTGCGCAACTGCATCGCCACCCACGGCACCGAGAAGATCCCGTTCGCGATGATGACCGTCACCAACAACACTGGCGGCGGCCAACCGGTCTCCATGGCGAACCTCAAGGCGGTGAAGGAGGTTCTTTCCGAGCACGGGATCCCGCTGATCATCGACGCGTGCCGGTTCGCCGAGAACGCCTACTTCGTCCAGCACCGCGAGCCCGGCTATGAGAACCGCTCGTTGCTTTCAATCGCCCAGGAGATGTTCGCCCTCGCCGACGGCGCCACGATGAGCTGCAAGAAGGACGGGCTCGCCAACATCGGCGGCTTCCTGGTCTGCCGTAACCAAGAGTGGGCTGTGAAGTTCCGCAACCTGCTGATCCTCCGCGAGGGGTTCCCCACGTATGGAGGACTGGCCGGTCGCGACCTCGAGGCGATCGCGGTCGGCCTGTACGAGGCCCTGGACCCTGACTATCAGGTCTACCGCCACGCCACCGTCGAGTACATGGTGCACAAGCTCGAGACCATGGGCATCCCGATGGTCCAGCCCGCCGGTGGACACGCTGTCTTCCTCGACGCCGCGAAGATGCTGCCGCACATCGATCCGCTCCACTACCCCGGCATCGGCGTCGTCAACGCCCTCTACCTGGCCGGTGGGGTCCGCTCCGTCGAGCTCGGCAGCGTGATGTTCGCCAGCGTGGACGACAACGGCGTCGAGCAGCCCTCACCACTCGAGCTCGTTCGCCTGGCGTTCCCGCGACGCGTGTACACCCAGAGCCACTTCGATTACCTCATCGAGGTCATCGAGGAGGTCTGGAACCACCGTGACACGATCCCCGGCTACCGGATCACCGAGCAGCCAGAGTTCTTGCGCCACTTCACCTGTCACTTCGAGCCGCTGGAGGGCTAACACGGCCGCGGGCCGCAACCGAAGGGATACTCCGATCGCGACGGTCCCACGGCCGCGTCAGGGTTGCAGAAGGTGTTCTCGTTCGACCTCTCCCGTGGCGCAGAAGCCGTCGCCTGGTCACGCCCTCGGAACCCGCCAGGGCTGCTTCAACCGGCTCCCGAGGATCAAGATGCCGAAACGCAGGCATCCTGGCGCTGAGCATTCACCACAAACGAGGAACCGAGTAGCTGTCGAAGATCTGGTCCCTGCTGACGATCGCCACCCCTTCGGTCAACGCCTGGGCGACGAGCAGCCGATCAAACGGATCGCGGTGGTGGAACGGCAAGCTCTCCACAGCGAGGGCGTGCGCCGTCCGGATGTCGAGAACACCAACGACCATGGCCTCGCACTGCCGGTTCAGCAGCTGCTGCAAAGGAAGCTGAACCGCCAGCTTACCGAGGCTCTTCTTGATCGCCATCTCCCAGATGCTGGCGACGCTCAGCAGCAGCTCGACGCTCGGATCCGCCAGCTGGCCTCGAAGCCGTTCGTCGACCCGCGGATCGCCCGTCGCCAACCACAGAAAAGCGTGTGTGTCGAGCAGCAGCCGAGAGTCGTCACCGGTAGTCATCAAAGTCCTCGAGGGGACCGTCGAAGTCCTCCGACATCGCGATGAGACCTGCAGCCGTACCGAACCTCCGACCAGACCGAGCCTCGGGCAACGGGACGAGCCGAACCAGCGGCTCGCGGCCCCGGGCGATCACGATCTCCTCACCGTCGAGTGCCTCCCGGACCAGCCGAGAGAGATGGGTCTTCGCCTCGTGAATGGTCACCGTCTTCATCGGTCGATGATGACTTAGTCATATGACGTAGTCAACTCTCTCAGGAAGATGCCGAAGAGCAGTCCACAGCTCAGCGGGAGCCCGGGTCAGCCTGCGGCGCCACCTCGCTCCACGCCTCGGCGAACTCCCGCTCGAGCTGCGGCTTGATCTCGAACGCCTTCGCCAGCGCCTCGCGCGCTCGTTCCCGAGTCGCCCCGTCGTCCGGCTCGAGCAGGCTCGCCTCGAGCAGCAGAGCGCCGCGCACGGCATGAGCCCGCGCCAGCTTCGGGTTGAGCTCGAGGGTTGTGGCCGCCGCGTCGAGACCTGCACGTACCGCGTCCGCAACGCTCGATCCGCGTGCAACGGACCAGCGTGCCTCCGCCAACCAGGTCTCGGCGACAACGAGGTGGTACTCGGGGCTTGACGGGTTGAGAGCGAGGGCCGCATCGATCTGCCGACGCGCCAGTGCAAGCGAGGACACAGGCGAGCGTCCGTTCTGCGCCGCCCATCTCGCTGCGACGAGCTCGATCTGCGCACGCTCGGCGGGCATGTCCCCGTCGCTCGGGTCCACCGCTGCAGCGCGGCCGATGAGCTGTCGCGCCCGCTCGAGCTGCTCGCTCGGATCGTGCTGATGCTCGGCCTCCCAGGCCCCGCGGAGGCGCGCGCCGAACGCGATGTTGTACAGCGCAAACGCGTAGTCAGGCTTGAGCTCGAGGGCGGCGGTATACACCGACTCGGCCTCATCCAACGGCTTGCGGGGGTCCTGCCCGGCCTCGTAGCGAGCGAACCCCAGCGTCAGGTAGGCAGTGCCGAGGTTGTTGTAGAGCGACGGATGGTTCGGGTTCAGCTCGACCGCCTGGCGGTACACCGTGATGGCACGCTCCAGCTGATCGTTGGCATCGCGCCCGCTGTCGATCCGATGCTCGGCCAGGTAGACGAGAGCCGTTCCCAGGTTCGTCAGTGCGGCGTAGGCGGACGGGTCGATCTCATGCGCCCGCTCGAGGCTCGAGATCGCCTCCCGATACGCCTCCGTCGGATCCTCGCCGCGGTCGGCGAGCAGCATCCCACGGAGCGTCGCCAGGTTACCGAGGCGGTTGTGGGTGTAGATCGAGTTCGGGTTCAGATCGCGGGCACGCGCCAGGATCTCCCCGGCCCGCTCCAGGTCCTCTGTAGGATCACCACCCGTTCGCATCGCCCTCATCGCCCGAAGCCGGTACGCCAGTCCGAGGCGGATCAGTGCGAGCAGGTTGTCAGGCTCGGCAGACAGGACCTTCTCGCCCGCAGCGATGGCGTGGTCGAGCATCTCGGTCACGTCGCGACCCTGCCGGAGGAGGTGCGTCGCCCGGTGGGCGTAGAGCGTCACCTCGGCCGTGAGCAGATCAAAATGATCCGGAGCGATCTGATGCCCCGCAGCGCACAGATCCACGGCAGCCGCGAACTCCTCGTCGCCGGAGGAGCCGGCCGTGACCGCCAGCTCGTGGCGGTGATGCCAGAGGGTGATCAGACTGATCTTGATCTGCAGGTCGCTTCGGGCCAGGTCTTCGGCGGCCTTGAGCGCCTGCAGAGCGTCATCGAACCGCTCACGAGCCAGATCGTAGTCCCCCGCATCGACCGCATCCTCGAACTGATCGAGCAGGACTCGTCCTTCAAGGTGCTGTGCCTCGAACAGCCATCCGGCCTCGGCCGCTGCCTGCCGAGCCTGCTGCAACGCCAGCTCGTCGTTCCCTTCGAACGACGCCACCAGCGCCTGCACGTAGGCCGCAACCCCAGGCGACGAGAACCCACTGGCGCGACTCAGATGCTCGAGAGCCGGAGCCCTCAGCTCCCGGTCAACTGCCTCGATCCTCTGCTCCCGCAGCTGATCGTCGCCGATCCACCCCGCGTTCCGGCGCGCCTCGATGTACAGCTCGGCGAGCGCACGTCCCAGATACAGCTCCACCTCGTCCGAACGGTGGCCCAGCTGCATCGCCCGCTGCAGGTGCTCGCGCGCTGCAGCGGAGTCTCCGAGGGCCAGCATCCCGCGGCCAACACTCGCGTGGGTTGGCGCCGCTACCCAGCGTGGCGCTGACGACAAGGTCGCAGCGATTCTCTCAATCCGCTGGCGAGCCCGCTCAGCGTCGGCGGTGGTGTCGTGGGGCGGCATCAGGGCGGCATACCGCAGCATCGACTCCACCTGGAGCACCTCCTGCGTCAGCCGGCGCGTCGTCTCCGCTCTCTGTCGGTCGCGCCACAGCGTCTGCACAGCCACAGCTCCTTGCAGCAGCAGTAGCGCCGTGGCAATCGCTGCAGCTACAACGACAACGCGGTGCTTGCGCGCACGCTTCGCGAGCCGGTACCAGAACGACCCTCGCCGCGCCACGATCGGCTCGCCATCCAGGAAGCGGCGCAGATCGGCGGCCAGAGCATGCATCGACTGATACCGGCGGGCAGGGTCTTTCTCCAGACACTTGCCAACGATGGTCTCCAGGTCCACCGGCAGCGAGGGATTGGCCTGTCGTAACGGCCGCGGCTCCTCCTGCAGCAGCTTCACGACCGTATCGACACGGCTCGCACCATCGAACGGCGGGCTCCCGGTCAGCAGCGAGTACAGCGTGGCGCCGAGCCCGTAGACGTCGCTCCTGCGGTCGACCTGACGCCCGCGCGCCTGCTCCGGGGCAAGGAACGACGGTGTGCCCACGATCGCGTCCGTCGCGGTGAGCCGCTGATCCTCGGGCTCCCGGGCGAGACCGAAGTCGACAACGTACGGCGTCCACCCTCCGTCCGGGTTCGCCTGCACGAGGATGTTGCTCGGCTTCACATCGCGATGGACCAGCCCCGCACGGTGGGCAGCGTGCAACGCATCGGCCGCCTCCGCAACCGCACGAACCTTCTCCTCCAGCGTCATCGACTCCGCCGCCCGGCCGAGCGTCACGCCCTCGATCAGCTGCATCGCCAGGTAAGGGCGGTCGTTGACGCTGCCACTGTCGTAGATCCGGCAGACGCCCGGGTGCTCGACGCTGGCCTGCGCTCGCGCCTCGCGCAGCAGGCGTTGCACCTGCTTCGGCTCGTGACCGCGCAGCACCTTGAGCACCACATCCCGACCGAGCTGCGTGTCGGTGGCCCGGTAGATGTGACCCATCCCACCGGTGGCCAGCGGCCGGATCTCCGAGTACCGTCCCCACGGCTCGAGCGGCGGCGGTGGCGTCACGCCCGGCTCGTCCGACTCCGCTTCTGCGCCGAATATGGCGGTGTCGTCGTTGTGCAGCTCGTCGCTTGGAGCCTTGTTCACATCAGCACGTTAGCACGGCCGAGATCACCGGTTGCACAGTACGGGATGGGGGTGTCGTACTGACATAGGTTGTCATCGGGAGGAGGCGACTGAGGTGTCAGGGATAGAGATTCGATACAGCGAGGCGTTCAAGCAACAGGTGGTGGAGGAGGTGGCGTCGGGGAGGTTTCGGAGTGCGCACGAGGCGGCGCGGGCGTACGGGGTCAAGGACTGCACGACAGTGCGACGGTGGATGAGGCAGTATGGGAAGGGAGAGCTACTCGCACAAGATTGTGGGTTCGAGCTGCTCATCAGATCTCTCGACTCGTGGAGCACTGAGTGCCCTGGACGAGGCGTTGTCTGAGCTGCCGGAGGGATATCAACCGATTCATCACTCGGACCACGGATGCCAGTACTGCTCGCATAGGTACGTGAACCGAGCCACCGAGAGCGGGCTGAGGATGAGGCATGGCGGAGGAGAACCACTGCGCTGAGAACAGCGTTGCTGAGCGATTGAACGGGATTTTGAAGCAGGAGTATGGACTTCGGAACACCTTTCGGAGCAGAGGACAGGCTCGTCGGTCGGTGGCGCAGGCGGTCGAGCTGTACAACACGCGTCGTCCGCACACGACGCTGGGGATGCGCAAGCCAGCGGAGGTGCACGCGCTCGCTGCGTGAGGGCCAATCGAGACGAGCAGGCGTGGCAGGAGCGACGACGCCTCAGCCCGGACCCGGCCCGCGGCCCCCGGCGAGGCAGCTTTGGTAGCGAGCTTCGTTCAGTCTCCGATGAGCTTCCAGGTCATCGCACAGACGCGATCCATCAGCGCGACGGCCTCGTGGGCCGTGCGGCGATCGATCGCCTCGATGTCGGCCAGCATCTCCAGAGCGACCTTGGTTTCCTTGGCGGAGCCGTAGGCGACCCGACGGAGGTGCCGGCGGTCCTTGCCGGTGCGGCCATCACTTTCTGAGAGGTTCAACGGGACGCTGGAGGCAGCCCGTATCGCTTGGTCAACGAGACTGGA
>CAZEJK010000131.1:1948-14529 GCA_964512045.1 uncultured Thermoanaerobaculia bacterium | reverse complement strand
CCGAAGCACTGGAGCATCAGGATCTTGGCACATCTCATCCGGCAGAACCGCTCAGATTAGGTAACAGAGATGCATGGCAGAGCTGACCTCATGAAGGCCGGCCGCGCCCTGGCGCTCGCTGGCCTCAAACCTCGATCCCTCGTCCTGATTCCAGAAGTCGCAAGAACCGTCGCGTCATGAACATCTCTATATCTTTGCGTCCTTGCGTCCCTGCGCCTTTGCGTTGAATCTCCTGCCGAGTATTCAACCACGTTTGCGCAGGACTTCACGACTAGCGACGAACGCGGCCGCGGGCCGTAACCAAAGTGATACTCCGAAAGTGCCGATCCCGCGCCCGCGTAGCTGTAAGGTATGAGACGTTAGGTATTGGCTCCCCCGCCCACCCATCTGCCCTTGCAGCGAGCGCCTCCACCACTCTTCGATGCCTGAAGCTCGCAGAGCAGGCTCAGGTGCGGGAGGCATTCTGAACTCTCAACTCTCAACCTTGTTTCGAATTTTCGAAGATGTCGGGTTTTGAGTCGCTGATGTAGGATCGCCGCCAGGGGAGCGCAGGATGGAGGCGAGCGTGCTCGAGTCGCGACTGGCGGACGAGTCCGAGAACTGGGCCAAGCGTCTCGGCTACGGCGCCGACCGGCGGGTTCTGATCGTCCACGCCGACGATGCAGGACTGACGGCATCGACCAACGCCGCCGTGATCCGGCTGATGGAGACAGGTCACGCATCGTCCACGTCGATCATGGCACCGTGTCCAGCGGCCGGAGAGATCGCCCGCTGGGCGGCAGGTCACCCCGAGCTGGATATTGGCGTGCACGCCACATTGACCGCCGAGTGGCCAGCGACCCGGTGGTCGCCGGTCTGCCGTGCGGAGGACGTACCGGGGCTGTGTGCGCACGACGGTGGGCTGTTTGCGACGGTCGTGGATGTGGCGGCTCACTCCACAGCAGAGGAGCTGCTGCAGGAGGTCGGCGCCCAGGTGGAGGCGATCCGGGGGGCAGGGGTCGAGGTGACGCACATCGACAGCCACATGGGAGCGCTCTATACGTCAGCCGCCGGGTTTGCGGGGTGGTGGGAGCTGGCGAGAGCGTACGGTGTTGCGGTACCGGTGCCGCAGATCACCCGAGGAACGCTGCCACTGTACCGCTCGCGGATGGGCTGGATCACCCCTGAGCTGGTGGAGGCGCTGCTGGCGGTCCCGGGCCCGAAGCTGAGCTCGTACCTCGGGTGCCCGGACGCTCCGACGTTCGCCGCCCTCCGCGAGGCAGCTCTCGCCCAGGTCCTCGCTCTTCCGGCGGGGCTGCACCTGCTGTACGTCCATCCGGCCGACGACAGTCGCGAGCTGCGAGAGCTGGTGGGAAGCTGGCAGAAGAGGGTCTGGGAGGCCGAGCTACTGCAGGATCCGGGTTTCACCGACCGGCTGGCCGAGATGGAGGTTGTCACGACATCCTGGCGCGACGTCTGGAGCAGAGCCGGCATGAGACAGGCGACGAGCTCGTTGACGGGATGAGTCGCAGAGAACGCGACCTGTGCCGGGCGACTCCGAAATCGTCTGTCCCGGCGCCTCTCGGACTGCGATTCCTTCGCCGTAGTCACGGAGTGTTGGCGCTGTGGCCAGCGTCCCGCATACTGGGTGAGGATGTTAGTGACCCGATCTGACGATGCGGCACTGGAGGCAACGATCCGCACCCTGGCGGAGTTCGCACCGGTGGCGATCTCTATCCAGACCACGGAGCGATTCCTGTACGTTAATCCAGAGTGGGAGAAGACCACTGGCTACAGCCGTGCCGAGGCCGAACAGCTCTCGCCCCTCGAGATCGTTGCTCCCGAGATGAGAGACCTCGTACTCCAACGGGCTCAAGCGCGCCTGCGTGGTGAAGACGTCGTCAACCGTTACGAGGTCAAAGGGCAACGCAAGTCCGGTGAGCCGTTCTGGTTCGATATGACAGCAAAAGCCATGGCCCATGGGGGAGAGCCTGCGGTGCTCACCATCGCCGTCGACACCACCGAGCACCGTCGGACCCGGCTGGCGTTGGCCGAGAGCGAGCGGCGTTTGCGAACGCTGATGGATAACTTGCCGGGAATGGCATACCGGTGCCGCAATGCTCCGGGCTGGCCAATGCAGATCGTCAGCGAAGGCGTCCGACAGTTGACAGGGTATGCCCCCGACGAGATTTCGGGAGAGGGAACGGTCGAGTACGGTGACCTGGTCCATCCGGACGACCGGGAGATGGTGTGGCGCGAGGTGCAGAAGGCCGTCGAGAGCGGCGGTCCTTTCGAGCTGGAGTACCGACTGCTCCGTCGCGACGGCCAGGAACGGTGGGTCTGGGAGCGCGGTCGGGCCGTGCCGGTCGCGGACCGCGCGACGCCTGTTCTCGAAGGCTTCATCAGCGATATCACCGCGCGTCGCGAGTCTGAGCAGGCGCTGCGTGATGTCGAGGCGCAGCTCCGACATTCTCAGAAGCTGGAGGCGATCGGTCAGCTGGCAGGGGGCATCGCGCACGACTTCAACAACATCTTGCAGGCTGTGTCCGGGTACTCCGAGCTCCTCGCATCGCAGCTGGCCGAAGACGACGGACGGCGAGCTTTGACCGTCGAGATCAGACGTGGGATCGAGCGGGCGACGACATTGACTCGCCAGCTGCTCGCGTTCGGCAGACGGCAGGTATTACAGCTCCGCCCAGTTGCAGTCGACGACGTCGTCCACTCCCTGGCGGGCATGCTCGATCGGCTCATCGGCGACCATATCGAGCTGCGCTGCAGCCAGCCGGAAGAACCGGTGGTGGTGACTGCAGACCGCGGCCAACTGGAGCAGGTTCTGGTCAATCTGTGTGTCAACGCCCGCGATGCGATGCCAGGAGGTGGACGGCTCATGGTGTCTGTCGAGCGGTGTGTGCTCGACGATGCCTTCTGTGCAGGAAACACCTGGGCACGTACCGGTGAGTTCGCGTGCATCCGGGTTACAGATGCCGGCTGTGGCATTCCTGAGGAGATTCAGGACAAGGTGTTCGAGCCGTTCTTCACGACCAAGCCGACCGGCCAGGGCACGGGCCTGGGCCTCTCGACGGTGTACGGCATCGTGCAGCAGCATGAGGGCCTGATTCAGATCCTCAGCGAGGTCGGCAAAGGGACCACGATCGAGGTCTACTTGCCGACCGACGAGCGAGATGTCAGGTATCCCGCGAGAGCGTCCGATTTCCCCGCTCCAGGGGGAACGGAGCTGGTGCTGCTGGCAGAAGACGATGCACAGGTTCGTGCAGTGGCCAAGGAGATTCTCTGCAGGTTCGGATATCAGGTTCTGGCCGCATCCGACGGCGAGGAGGCCCTCCAGCTGTACGCAGCGAACGCCGACACGATCGATATCGCGGTGCTCGACGTGGTCATGCCGCGCCTGGACGGACCGGCGGTTGCCGACCGTCTTCGCGCGCAACGGTTCGACCTCCCGGTGGTGTTTGCGAGCGGATATCCTGCCGGCGGACTCCGGACGGACTTCATGGTGACTGACGGAGTCCAGCTGCTCGAAAAGCCGTACGCGGCGCGGCAGCTGTTGCACGCAGTTCGTGCTGCGCTCGATGGCGAGAGCCGGGTGTAGGGGACCACGGAGCCGGATCGATGAGCAGACGTGATAGCGGATCGCCATTGTCCAGCTGACTCGGCCGCGTTGGCGTCTCGAGCATCCCAGATCTTCGAAAGCTCGGGGCATCCGCCGGGAACCGGATGGCCGGGAACCGGTTATCGGGGCCGGGACTGGGACCGGCACCTTCGGAGCATTACTTTGGTTGCGGCCCGCGGCCGCGTTGGTCGGCGCACTCCTCTCGTACCCAGTGAAGGTACGGCTCGTGCCCATCAACGATCGGCCAGACCACGATGCACGGGCAGTCGTAGGGATGCAGCTCGAGCACTCGCTCCTTGAGCTGCTCTACGGACGCTGACGAGCACTTCGCGATCAGCACGGTCTCGGACTCCTCCTCGATCGCCTCGTTCCACCGGAAGACAGACGTCACGGAGTCGAACACGTTGACACATGCTGCGAGACGTTCACCAACCACGACCCGGGCGAGCCGTCGAGCCTCTTCGGGGGATCCGACGGTCACATAGACTGATACGGCTTCCATCGCAGAGCTATTGGCCATGATGATCTCCCTTGGGCTGCATCCGGTCTCGGGACATGCCGACAGATCGTTGGGACGCCGGTCGGTTGCGGCCTGATCACATCGTAGCTCGGATCTGGCACGGAGTGGGTTCGGGGACGGGGCGGAGGAAATGAGACCCCTGGCGAAACGGTTCTCTGCGAAGAGACGCGCGGTCAATGAACGACCGGAGCTGCTATACGGAGAGGAAGACGCCTTCTGAAGGCTTCAGAACCTGCGACAGAACACGATCTGCAGACAGGGGCACGCTGATGCTGCCCCAACTATCCCGAGATGCGAGAGAGAACAAGGAATAGTGAGGTGATATGTGGCAACCGTGACGTTGAAGGGAAACGAGATCCACACCAGCGGTGAGCTGCCCAAGGTGGGCGACATGGCCCCGGACTTCTCGTTGCCGGGGACTGATCTTCAGGAGAGGGCCCTGGGGAGCTTCGCAGGGCGCAAGAAGGTCCTCAATATCGTGCCGAGCCTCGATACTCCGGTGTGTGCAGCGCAGGCCCGCCAGTTCAACGAGGCGGCGGCGTCACTGGACAACACCGTGGTGTTGGTTGTATCAGGCGACCTGCCGTTCGCGCAGCAGCGGTTCTGCACGACAGAGGGTATCGAGAATGTGGTGCCGCTGTCGACGTTTCGCGATCAGTCGTTCGGTACCGACTACGGCGTGCAGCTTATCGATGGCCCGCTCGCCGGGTTGACGGCGCGGGCGGTGCTCGTTCTGGACGAGGCCGATCGGGTGGTGCACTCCCAGCTCGTGCCCGAGATCGCCCAGGAGCCCGACTACGAGAGCGCCCTGGCTGCTCTGCGCTAAGGGCTTGCCCAGGCGCATGCCGACATTTGACGTTCCCGGTGACAACCGGCAGTATGCTGCGGAGCATCGCTGGTTGGGATCCGCTCGATCGGAAGTGACCAGGGTCAGGGCAGGGTGTTCGTGCCGCACGGCCGTCCACCCTGCGTGCTCGTGCGATCGAACGTGGTCGACAGGGGGGCGAGCCGTGGCGGATCATGAGTGGGGCGTTATCGAGAGTGTCGACATTGTCGGCCAGGCGTACCAGGTGCAGACGGAGCTCGTGGATGCCGGGGAGCTTCGCGTACGAACCACGGTCTTCCACGAAGGGCGGGTCGTGGCGTGTCGCGATGCCCGGTTGCACCGGCGGGGCGCCGGGCGTGCCGACGTGGAGACAGCTCGCGAGCTGATGCTTCTTCACCATCAGAACGTCCTCCATGGCTTCGCGCGGCGGACGAGTGAGTACATGGCACGGCGCAGCCGGGTCGAGGTCGGGAGAACGTCGGCGCGGCCAACCGCGCCGGAGCTTGAGGAAAATCAGGGGCTCGCGGACAGCTTGCCGCCGACGCCTGAAGACCCAGCGGTGTCGGATGCCCTGGATGTTCGAAGACTGATCACCGAGCTGCGCGACCAGCTCGAGGCCGGCACGAGCACGCTCGAAGAGGGGGATGCGCAGGCCTGGCTCCACGTGGCGAGCGACGCACTCAGAGAGGTCATCGACCACCCACGGTTTACTGCGGTGCGTCTCGACGAGCAGGTCCTGTTCCATCAGGTTCGCGATCGTATCGATCAGGTGAAGACGAGCTCCCCGGATTCGGAGGAGCTTTCTGCTCTGTTCGATGATCTCCACCACCTGTGCGGCTACGCCGCCGGTATCAACCGCCGCTCCGATCTGATCGCATTCGATCGTCACCTCCTGGCATGGAGCGTGGCGGTGCTCCGTCGCGAGGGATCGACCCTCAGTGTCCGCAGTGCACTGCGCTGGGTTCGTGGCCGCGACCGGCGGCTGGACGCGCTCTTGCCGGAGCTCGCGAGCACCCCGGTTGAGGCCGTCATTGCGGAGCTGGAGCGGGTCCTCGCGGCGATCACCTGAAGAGTCGGCCGCGCTCGGGGCGGCTCCGGCGCAGAGGAAGCGGGGAGCCCTACTGAATGAGCGCCTGCTCGACGATGTCGTGTGGTACCGGTGCGAGCTCGGTCAGATCGAGGCCTTGGTCCTCACCCCACGCCTCCCACAGAGCGTCGGCTTCAGACATGGCCTGCAGGGCCTCGCGGACCTGATGGTCGCCTTCGATGGCCAATCGGTAGCCCGCCTCGAGATCGACGGCGAGGTTCAACGCTTCCACGCGAACCGCCCTGCTGGCAGCGTCAATGACCTCCTCATCGGTGCGCGCCGCATTCAGGTCCTCGGGATCCAGCAGCTCCTCGGACTCGATGAACGCCCAGAACCTCTCCAACAGAGCCTCATCAAACCTGAGCTGGCGCGCCCACTCTGAGCGGTTCTCTTCGGCGATGTCCTGAGCGATGCGGACCGCGAAGCGGAAGTACGCTGACCGGCTGTAGAGCCGTACTGCTGCCTCCGGTAGCTCCTGGGCCGGCACGGTGAGATCCGGTGCGATGCCGCCGCCTCCCGACACGGTGCGGCCGGCATCCGTGGAGTAGGTGTCATCCGAGCCTTCGGTCTCATCCTCTGCGTTTCGGTGGGTGATGTAGTCAATAAACGACTCGTAGTCGCGCTGAATACAGCGCCCCGATGGCGTGTAGTAGCGAGCTGTGGTCAACGCGAGGCCTGCGTCCCGCACGGTGTACACCGTTTGCACCAGACCCTTGCCCCAGGTTACCTCGCCGACGATCAGACCGCGATCATGGTCCTGGACAGCGCCAGCGACGATCTCTGACGCGGAGGCCGAGCCCGGGTTGACGAGAATAACGAGCGGTCCCGCGAAACCACCGTCCTTGCCAGGAGCCTCGATGGTGGTGACGCTATCTGGAGTACGTCCGCGGGTCGAGACAATCAGCTGGCCCTCATTCAAGAACAGGTCCGAGACTCCGACGGCAGCGTCGAGGGTTCCGCCAGGGTTGTCGCGCAGGTCGAACAGGAGCCGTTCCATGCCGGCTGCTGTCAGCTGGGTGATCGCCTGCCTTACCTCACGTTCACTGGTGTTGGAGAAGTCGGACAGACGGATGTAGCCAACGCCGGGCCTGAGCATGAACGCGAAGCGTACCGAGTTGGTTGGGATTCGAGCCCGCTCGATCGTCACCTCCAGCGGCTCGGAGAAGCCCGGCCGAGCGATGGTCAATGTGACCTCGCTTCCCTCGGGGCCGCGTACGAGCTCGACAACTTCGTCGAGCGAGAGGCTCTCGGTCTCGGTATTGTCCACCGCGCTGATCACGTCGCCCGCTCGGAGACCCTTGCCGGCTGCCGGTGTTCCATCGATGGGGGCAATGACGGTGACCTGGCCGACCCGACGGGAGATGATGATCCCGACGCCGAAGAACGAGCCTTCCTGACGCTCGCGCATCTTCTTGAACGACGACGGACGCAGGAAGTTCGAGTGTGGATCGAGGGTCTCCAGCATCCCGTCGACTCCGTCGTACACCATCTCGTCGGCAGTGCGCTCGCTCGGAAGCCACTCCATGGCCGTCAGGACAACGCGCGCCGCGCGTGAGACGACCGCCTCCTCTGAGGAGCCGAGCGATCGCTCACCAAAGATGCTGCCGACGAGCACGCTGGTGGCAATGATCAGGGTGACAGTGATAATCGCCCATCGGGCGGATGCTCTCATCTCAGGACCTCCCGCTGCGGTGCAAACGCAGCCGCTGTCATCTCCAATGTACGAGATCCTTCGTGGATTCCACAATGCCAGATCACGCACGGTTCAGATTCACAAGCAACCACGCTTCGGTATACTACGACGCGGGAGGGTTTGTGTTTGGTTCTCTCGGTCTGCCCGAGATCATCTTGATCATGGTGGTGGCCTTGCTCGTCTTCGGCCCGCGCAAGATGCCGGAGATCGGCCGGTCGATCGGGCGGGCCCTGGGCGAGTTTCGACGGGCCTCGAACGACTTCCGCCGGACCATCGAGGACGAGGTCGCCGGCGAGGAGCTTCGCGATCTCAAGCGGGATTTGACCGCCCCGATCTCTCGGGACCAGACTGGAAGCTCCCAGGCCAAGCGCTCGGAGCAGCCGCCCACCGAGACGGAAACAGGTCCATCCGGCCAGGCCAAGGATCCGACTCAGTCTGCAACCCAGACACTCAAGGACGGCTCGTGACCGACAGCGATGGTGCCCGGACCATCGACGACTCCAGCGAGCTGCCTCGGATGTCGCTGCTGTCCCACCTGGAAGAGCTGCGGCGACGGATCCTGGTCAGCGTCGTGACGCTGTTTGTTGCGTTCGTGGTCTGCTGGGCGTTTGCGCGACCGATCTTCGCGGTTCTCGAACGACCGATTCGGAAGTTTCTGCCCGAGGGCGAAGCGCTGACCTTTATCAACCTGTCCGATCCGTTCATGCTGTATATCAAGGTGGCCTTCTTGGCGGCCGTGTTCTTCGCGTCGCCGGTCCTCCTGTGGCAGGTTTGGCTGTTCATTCGCCCTGCGCTCTACAAGAGCGAGCGTCGGCTGGCCGCCCCGTTCATCATCTTCACGACGTTGTTCTTCATCGCAGGCGGATACTTCGGATACGAGATTGCCTTCCCGATGGTGGTCCACTTCTTGCTAGGAGTTGGCGAGGACTTCCGTCAGATGGTGACCGTCCAGGCGTACTTCCGGATGATGTCGAAGATCCTTCTGGGGCTCGGCATTGTCTTCGAGCTGCCGGTGCTGATCTTTTTTCTGGCACGGCTCGGTCTGGTGACGGCCGGGCTGCTCCTGCGGTGGTTCCGGTGGGCCGTGCTGGCGATCTTCGTGATCGCCGCCATCATCACGCCGACACCGGATGTGGCGACCCAGACGGTGTTCGCCGTTCCGATGCTCCTCCTGTACCTCCTCGGCATCCTGATCGCCTGGATCTTCGGCAAGAAGCGGGCAAAGGTCGAGTGAGGTGACGAGTGCCGCCTCCGCGGCGAGAGCTTTCAGCTCGTGTCACGTGACTTCGAAGACGTGGATCTTCGAGTCGCCACCGCGTCCGAGAGACCGGCATCATCGGAGAACCGCTTCGGGTTCGGTCCTCGAGCGCGCTGGGATTTCTGTGCGCCATCTTGCCCTTGGGCTGGCGAGCGGGTATACTCCGCCGTCGCGGGCGGGGTGCGTTCGCGATCCAGGAGGCTGAGATGGATCTGATCAGAGAGGTGACGCAAGACCAGCTGCGCAGCGATATTCCGGACTTTCGATCCGGTGACACGGTTCGAGTGCACGTGCGACTGACCGAGGGTGGCAAGGAGCGGATTCAGGTCTTCGAAGGCCTGGTGATCGCGCGCAAGCATGGCGGTGTCTCGGAGACGTTTACAGTGCGGAAGGTCTCCTACGGCGTTGGCGTTGAGCGGGTTTTCCCGCTGCACTCGCCCTCGATTGCAAAGATCGAGGTCGCTCGGCGTGGCCAGGTTCGTCGGGCGAAGCTGTACTACATCCGAAAGCTGCGCGGCAAAGCTGCACGAATCAAGGAGAAGCGCACCGTTCAGAGCAAGGTGCAGTGAAACCTGCCCTCGGTCAACGAGATCGGAGGCTGCTCGAGCAGCATTCGCTTGTGATCGGGGTTGATGAGGTTGGACGGGGCTCGTTGGCGGGCCCCGTCGTTGTGTCAGCGGTTGGCTTTGCGACAGTACCTGAAGAGCCGCTGGTCCAGGACTCGAAGCGGCTGTCGGCGGCGCAACGGGAACGAGCATCCGTATGGATCCGCCGCGAGGCGGCGTGCTGGAGCATCGTTGAGGTCTGGGTGGAGGTGGTGGACCGATTGAATGTTCGTGAGGCCACAAGGGTCGCGATGGTGTCGGCCGCGCGCAGTCTCCTGGCGTCCGGCCAGTGTGTGGTCAGCGATGCCGTAGAGCTCGAGCTCGGTAGTGTTCCGTGCGTGGTCCAGCCTCGGGCGGACGGAGCGTACTTCTGCGTCGCCGCTGCTTCGATCGTGGCCAAGGTACACCGCGATCGATTGATGTCGGATCTGGCGGTCACGTGCCCGGATTGGGAGTGGCAGCAGAACAAGGGGTACGGCACCCGATCACACCGCTTGCGGTTGACCGAAAAGGGCCCACATTTCTTGCACCGAAGCAGCTTCACGTGGACCGCTGTGGTACCATGACCGTGCGGTTTGACGGCTAAGGGGATACGTTTGCATGGCAATTAACCGGGACAAGGTCCTGAAGAACGCCGAGAAGCTCGTCCAAAAAGGCAAGGTCGAGCCGGCGATCAAGGAGTATGAAAAGCTCCTGAAGGACAACCCGGGGGACGCGAACACGATCAACCGCGTCGGAGACCTCTACGGCCGGATCGGACAGATTGACAAGGCGATCGAGCTGTACGAGCAGATCTCTGAGATCTTCTCGAAAGACGGGTTCTTCACGAAGGCGATCGCAATCCTCAAGAAGATTAACCGGCTGGCACCGAATCGGCTGGATATCTTCGAGCAGCTTGCGGAGCTGTACACCCAGCAAGGGCTGATTGTCGAGGCGAAGTCACAGTACCAGATGCTTGCCGACTGGTACGTGCGCCGCGAGGACCTCGACAACGCCATCTCGATACACCGCAAGCTGGTGGAGCTCGATCCCGGGAACCACGTCGCCAACCTCCGGCTGGCAGACCTGCTGATGCAGAAGGGCCAGCAGGAGGAAGCTCTCGAGCAGTACAAACGCCTCGGCAAGATCCTGCTGGACCGCGACAAGCTGGACGAAGCCGAACGGCTGTACCGGCATGTTCTGGAGCAAGACCCGCCTTCGGGCCAGATCTTCATCCCGTTTCTGAAGCGGCTCGTCAAGGCGGGGCGGGCGACTGCAGCGCGCGACTTTCTCAAGCCTGCGTTGGAGGCATCGCCTGAAGACGAGGACCTACAGCTCATTGAGGTGCATGTCCTGTTGGGGCTTGGCGAGACGACCCAGGCGATGGAGCTGGCCGAGCGTATGCTCGACCGCATCTCGGAGAACCCGGAGCTTCGCCAGCTCATCGGTATAGCGATGGTGCAGAGCGGAGAGGCCTCGCGGGGACGCGACCTGCTACTGCCGGTGATTGACGAGCATCTGCAACGTGGCGAGCTCAACCAGGCGCAGGAGCTACTCCAGGGACTTCTGCGCACCATGCTGCAGGATCCTCAGGTTCTGACGAGAGCTGTACGCGCCTATGAGCACTCCGGTGACCACGAGACGCTGCTCACATTCAAGGGTGCGTTGGCCGATGCCCATTATCGAGCGGGTCACCGTGATCAGGCCAAACGCCTGTACATGGAGCTCGTCGAGTCCCAGAGCGACAACCAGCTGTTTCGAGAGCGGCTCGCCCAGCTCGGGGGTGTGGATCAAGAGCCCCGGGGTGCTGAGCCCCAACCGCAACCAGAGGCGCCAGTAGCCGAAGAGCCTTTGGAAGAGGAGGAGGCTCTCGAGATCGACGCGGACGCGTTCGCGCCGCTGGAGCTCTCGTCCCCTGAAGAGGCGGTGTCGGCGGGTTTCTCGATCGGCAGCGATGTGAGCGAGGTACCCGAGGACTTCGCGGCCGCTACCGATGATGAGGATGTTCTCGAGTTCACCTCGCCTGGCCTCGAATCAGCCGGCGAGGAGATGGAAGCACCGGTAGCGAGCGGGCGGGCGGAGCTGGATGCTCGCGAGCGGCTGACCGAGGCGAACGTCTTTGCGAAGTACGGTCTCGTCGACAAGGCGATCCGTCACCTGGAGGAGATCCTCGAGCAGGAACCGCACCTTCACGATGCCCGGGAGAAGCTTGTGAGCCTGCATGTCGAGCAAGGCTCCATCGAGGCAGCGAGGAAGGTCGCGCCAGAGCTTGTTCGTCACTATCAAAGAGATGGTGACGACACGGCGCTCGCAGCTCTGGAGGATGTGCTGGGTCCGATCGATCTCACTCGTGAGCGGCCGGTTGCCGCGCTTGAGCCGGAGGACGGCGATCTCGAGGTGGTCGAGATCGAGCTGCCCGATGAGATGGCGGACGAGTTTGTGGTCCTCGACGAAGCGGATCTGGAGCCGGTGGAGGTCGAACCCGACTTCGAGTTCGTCGATCTCTACGCCGAGAGTGCTGCAGCTGAAAGTGCCCCTGAACCACCGGTCGCCGAGGAGCACGACGATCAGCGTGCCGCAGCGGAAGCTGAGACGGTTTCCGAGGGGCACGAAACCGAGATGGACCTCCTGTTCGAGGATCCCACGCCCACGAAGGCGTCTGTAGGGCCATCGCTGGATCAGGCGTTGCTCACAGATCTGGAGGAGCTGGAGAGGTCCGTGTTCCGCCGAGAGTCTTCAGGTGAAGCACCTGCAGAGACGGACGACCGCGCGATGAGCGTGATCGAGAGGCCCGCGCCGGCCGCCGAGGGGGCGGACGATGGCGCCGGCGAGATGGTGGAGCTGATCGACTCGGCCGTCACCCCCCGCGTCGAAGAGCTCGAGCAGATCGACTTTTTCATCGAGCAGGAGCTGTATGACGATGCCCTGCGGATGCTCGGTCAGCTCGAGGAGCAGTACCCGGACGACAGTGATGTACGAGAGCGGCGGCTGCAGCTCAAGTCGAAG
>CAZEJK010000131.1:0-1938 GCA_964512045.1 uncultured Thermoanaerobaculia bacterium | reverse complement strand
TCCTGCTCGAGGACGTCGCTCTCGCTGGCGCCTCGGAGTCAGCTGAGGAGGCGTTGTTCGCCGACGAGGAAGGCTTTGTCGACCTCGCGGCCGAGCTCGAGCAAGAGCTTGCTGAAGAGGACGCGATGGTGGAGGAGGCAACGGGACACGGACACGAGGAGGCGCAGCTTTCCGAGGTGTTCCGTGAGTTTCAGAAAGGCGTTGCCGAGCAGCTGTCCGAGGAGGACTCGGACACCCACTTCAACCTCGGTATCGCTTACAAGGAGATGGGGCTCCTGTCAGAGGCGATCGGAGAGTTTCAGATCTCCAGCCGCAACGAAGACTTCTTCGTTTCAGCATGCTCCATGATAGGCGTGTGCTATCTCGAGATGGGGATGGCTCCCCAGGCCGTCGAGTGGTACCGTAAGGCGCTCACCCTGGACTCGATGACGCAGGAGGACCGCCTCGGGATCCTGTACGACCTCGCTTCGGCATTGGAGAGCGCCGGAGAGCTCGAGGAGGCGTACGCCACGTTCACGGAGCTTCTGAACATCAATCCCAGCTATCGGGATGTGGCACGCCGCCTGAAGCAGCTCGACTCCGCCAATGGGAGCCAGCGCCAGGTCAACTGACGCCGCGGACGGCACGCGGTTCGTCGCCGGGATCTCTCCGCTCTCCACCTTCCTCACAGGTTCGACGGAGCCGCCCGTCTCGCCGCAAACCGATAGGTCATGAAGGCTCGGTCGCCGACCTCCAGAAGAACGAGACCGTTCTCGCCGTGATGGACGACCACGTCCGCTCAACGAACGCTGAGCTGCCCTCCTTCGAGACGATCAAGGCGTTCCGTATCGTCGACGAGTTCACGATCGACGACGGCACGTTGACGCCGACGATGAAGATCAAGCGCAACGTCATCGTCGACCGGTACTCGGATCTGATCGCATCGATGTACGAGGGGTGACGACTCTTCAGACTGGCCCTCGAACCGGATCAGACACCGATACTGGCCTCGGCAGCCGGACGCCCGGCTTCGCCAGGAAGCCTACGCTGTGGTACTGCCGGCGCCGGAGCTTCGAGGCCTTGCCGCTCGAGCTGACGAGGAACCCTAGCGGTTGCGCCGTCTGCGAACAGCTGCGAGCTCCCGCTCCGCGCAGACCGGACAGGCGCCGTGGGACGCACGTTGCCCGGACATCGTCTCGATGTACCGCTCGATTCGCACCCACTCGCCAGTTCCCAGCTTGACACTCTTGCAGTAGGCGCAGATCGGATAGATCTGGCTGAGGTCGCCAAGGAGGCGCTCCTTTGCTGTCAGCTCATTGAGCGCGGCGATCTCCCGCAAGCTGCCTTCCACTAGAGTCTTGAACTTCTCCATCAAGCGCACGAACGTAGCTGGAACCGTCATCTTCTGACGGTCCAGGACACAGATGGTGCCGAACACCTTTCCATCGGGCCTCAAGATCGGCATACCCAGGTAGGAGGTCATGCCGAGCTCGATGTCCGGGTTCTCGCACCAGTCGTTGTCCTTCAGAGCATCCGGAACGTGCAACACACGCTCTTCGCGGACAACCCACTCGCAGTAGAGGCCCGATCCCACATACTCCTCGCTGTCGCCGACTGCATACGGGTTGTCCGCCCCTTCGCTCGACGAGAGTACCTCGATCTGTGGACCGTCAACCCGCATGATCAACCCAACCGGGACGCCTGCGAGCTCCGCCATCAGATCGACGATCTCCTGCCAAAGTCGGAGGCGGTCGTCGCCCACCGACTGGCGATCGTACGGGTTGGGTGCCGGTTCCTTCACTGCATCTCCAACGATGCAGCATACAGGAGCTCTGAGCCTGGAGGGAGCACGAAGCCCGACGTGCCGGGTCGACTTGCGCGCCCCAAGCTCTCTGCCTGGCCATCAACCGGGGCCGCCGACCGGGTCAGAGAGGCCATCGTGCTCCGAAAGGGGATCTG
>CAZEJK010000130.1:0-14552 GCA_964512045.1 uncultured Thermoanaerobaculia bacterium | reverse complement strand
ACGGCGGAGAACGTACCGATGGTGCCACCGGAGCGGTGCACCAGAACGCCATCGGTGGCCTCCGGCTGGCCCTCGGAGCGCGACATCACCCCGTCTCGGGTTCCCACCGACAGGCGAAGGTACTGCGTGTCGTCGAACGACACCTGAAACGTCTGCTGACCCCAGGCCACGGCCGGGGCGAGCACCAGCGCAACGATCAGTCCTGCTCGTCTCACGTCTCACCTTCCTCGCTCGAGGTCGCGCAGAAGGAACCCCACGAGGCTCACAGAGTCGTCATCTCTGGCCTGGAGATCTCCATCAGGGCATCTCCTTCGCCGACGTTATCGCCCTCTGCCACATACACCTTCTTGACGGTACCGTTGTGTGGCGCCGGCACCGGGTTCTCCATCTTCATCGCCTCCATCACCAGCACTGTCTGGCCAGCCTGCACCGTCTCGCCCTCCCGTACCTTGAGCTGCAGGACAGCACCCGGCAACGGCGCCACGACGGAGCCAGATCCGCCGGCTGGCTCGGGCCGAGCAGCGGGCTGCGCCGGAGCGGCGCCCCGCGGCGCTGGCGAGGTGCGAGCAGCCGGCCGGACCGGCGCCACCTGCGCCTCCTCGCGACGACCGATCTCGACCAGATCCACCGCATACTCGGTATCGTCCACGACAACGGTGGCCCGCTCCGGAGTCAGCTCTTTGACCTCGGCAGAGTAGGTCCGTCCCGCGACCTTCAACACGTACGTGCTCATCGGCTCTCTCCCCTATCCTCGGCGGGCGATGGTCAGCCGGCCGGCGAGCCCCGGGTGGTACAGCCGCTGCTCCACCTCGAGGACCGTCGCAATCACCGACAGCACCTCTGGATCGATCGGCTCGCCAGAGGCCTGGTGCACCGCAACCTCGGCGCCAGGCTGGTCACGAACCGAGTGCCGATCACTTCGCGTACCGATCCGATGCCCCAGAGCCCGGACCCACCCGAACGACAGAATCAGAAGCGCCGTCAGCAGCAGACCGGAGAACACCACCGCCATCCCCAGGACGGTGACCGTCAGCGCATCCACGAGCTCCACGTGACCCTCCTCACCCGCAACCGGCCAGCAGCACCACGACCTGCGGACCTACAGCGGAATGTTGGAGTGCTTGACATCCGGGTTGCGAACGTCCTTGTTGGCGAGCATCTCCAACGCCTTGCAGATCCGAAACCGGGTCGAGGCCGGCTCGATCACGTCGTCAATATACCCCTTGCGGGCCGCCGTGAACGGCGTTGCGAACAGATCCCGGTAGCGCTGACGCAGCTCGGCGGCCCGCGCCTCGGGATCCTCCGCCTCGGTCAGCTCCTTCCGATAGATGATCTCGATCGCGCCCTCGGGCCCCATCACCGCGATCTCTGCCGACGGCCACGCCAGGTTGATGTCGCCGCGCAGGTGCTTCGAGCTCATCACGCAGTACGCACCGCCGTACGCCTTGCGCGTGATCACCGTGACCTTGGGCACCGTTGCCTCTGCAAACGCGAACAGGAGCTTCGCCCCGTTGCGGATGATTCCGCCGTACTCCTGCGTCGTCCCCGGCATGAAGCCCGGTACATCCTCGAACGTGACCAATGGGATGTTGAAGGCATCGCAGAACCGGACAAACCGGGCGCCCTTGATCGAGGCGTTGTTGTCGAGCACGCCGGCAAGAACCTGCGGCTGATTGGCGACGATCCCGACACTGCGGCCGTTGAACCGCGCGAACCCCACGACCAGGTTGGCCGCGTACTCCGGATGGATCTCGAAGAACCAGTTATCATCGACAACGGTCCGGATCACATCGGTCATGTCGTACGGCTGGTTCGGGGAGTCCGGCAGGAAGAAGTTGAGCTCCGGGTTCACGCGATCCAGGGGATCCTCGGTCTCGACGATCGGCGTCGTGTCCTTGTTGTTCTGCGGCAGGTACGAGATGAGCTCACGGATCTGTTGGAACGCCTCGTCCTCGGTGTCGGCCGCGAGATGGGCCACCCCGCTGCGCGTGGAGTGGATGCTGGCGCCGCCGAGCTGCTCGGTCGTGACCTTCTCGCGCGTCACCTGCTCAACGACCTTCGGCCCGGTGAGGAACATGTACGACGTGTCCCGCACCATGGCCACGAAGTCGGTGATCGCCGGCGAGTAGACCGCTCCACCCGCGCACGGACCGAGGATCAGCGAGATCTGCGGGATCTTGCCCGAGCACAGCACATTCCGTAGGAAGATGTCCGCGTACCCGGCAAGCGCATCGACGCCCTCCTGGATCCGGGCGCCGCCGGAGTCGTTCAGTCCGATCACCGGCGCGCCGACGTTCGCGGCCAGGTCCATGATCTTGCAGATCTTCTCGGCGTACGCCTTGGACAGCGAGCCGCCGAAAATCGTGAAGTCCTGGGAGAACACGAACACCAGCCGGCCGTCGATCGTGCCATGGCCAGTGATCACGCCGTCCGTCAGCGGATGCTGAGCGTCCATCCCGAAGTCAGTGCAGCGGTGGGTGACAAACGCGTCGAGCTCCTCGAAGCTGCACTCGTCCAGGAGCTTCTCGATCCGCTCTCGCGCGGTGTACTTCCCCTGGGCGTGCTGCTTGGCGATCCGCTTCTCACCGCCGCCCTCGCGGGCCTGATCCCGCTTGTTGGCCAGATCGAGGAGCTTCCGTTCGATAGTCATGCGACCTCCCGCATGTGAAAATTTTCATTTGCCCCTGTGCGCTCGCTGAAGACTGTGCCCACCCCAACGGTTCGCTGTCAACGATGAAAGCCGAAGGCCGCCGCTCGGCCTTCGGCTCGATATCGTAGACCCCTCCCACGGGAATGTCGAGAGGTTCGCCGATTTACCGCAATACTTCGCCGTCGAGGACGTGAATCGGTCGAACGCAACAGTTGTCAGTCACAGTTGAGACACACGAGCGCACACATGTCGTCAGGGAGCGACCAGCTCCTGGAGCCGTCGCACCTTCTTGCGTGCGACCCGCTCGGCAACCTCCTCGACGTTGAACCGCGTGTACTCGACTCGGGTGTTGACAAGGGTCTCACCTGGGTCCCCTGAACCAAGATCGATGACGGACACGATCACCCGCGACTGGAACGTCGCATCCGAACGTTGCATGTAGTACAGCGGTCGGTTCCCGAGGTACTCAGCTCGGACCAAGACCAGCATGGTGGCGTACGGCCGCAGCGCCTCCACCACGGCGAGCGACAACGGTCCCGACCGATCCCCAAGCAGCTCCTCCACCGCCAGCAGGCCGCGCTCGTCCAGCACCGCGACATCCGACTCGGTCAGCCGCGACTCCAGCGCCTGCTCCACCTCGACGGCCAGCAGGGTCTCGCCGACCCCGACCACCACAACCTCTTCCGGAGCTTCCGCCCAGCTCATGGAAGCCGTTAGCAGGACAGCTGCCATGGCGGTCAACAGCACCCTCGTGAGCACGCATCGGGGAAGGTTCAGCTCGGTCACCATCTGGTCTCTGGTCTGCGATCGCCGCATCGGGAGCTCCTTTCACTCGCTAGCGCTCGTGGCGCACGGGTTGGTGTTGCCCACCAACGTAGAGCTTCCTTCACAGAGCGGCAACAGTGGCAACGCGCCGTCGTGCGACGTTCGTCACACTGTTGCCCGACTTTCCAGAAAGCAGACCCATTCTCAGTAGGCTCCACCCGATCGCCCGGCCCAATGCCGCGGCCGTCGGAACGTGATAGCGTGACGCCATGGTGGACGAGAAAACGGCGACCCTGCTTGTCAATGCACAACGCACCGAGCTCACCGAGTTCCTGATCTACACGCGTCTCTCCCGGCTCACCCGCGATCCCCACAACCGGGAGGTTCTGCAACGGATCGGTGCCGACGAACGCAGTCACCACGACATCCTCAAGAAGCTGACCGGAAAGACGGTTCGGCCACGGCGGCTCCAGGTCTGGTGGATCACGCTGCTCGCGCGAACGCTGGGGCTGACCTTCGCGCTCAAGCTCATGGAGCGCGGCGAGGAGGCCGCCCAGCACGGCTACGGGCAGGTCAGCGGCCTTCCCGAGATCGAGCAGATCCGATCCGAGGAGGAGGAGCACGAGCACCAGCTGCTGGCCATGCTGCGCGACCAGCGGCTCGAGTACGCCGGCAGCATGGTGCTTGGGCTCAACGACGCCCTGGTCGAGCTCACCGGAGCGCTGGCTGGTCTGACCCTTGCCCTGGCCAACGCACGGCTGGTCGCGGTCGCGGGGCTCGTGACCGGCATCGCCGCCTCGTTGTCGATGGCGGCCTCGGAGTACCTGGCGTCCAAGTCCGAGTCCACCGAGGAGTCCACCAAGAACCCGACCACCGCTGCGATCTACACCGGCATGGCCTACATTTCCGCTGTGGCGCTGCTCATCACGCCGTTCTTCGTCGTGCCCCACCTGATGGGAGCGCTGGCGTGCACATTGGTGGTCGCGGTGGCGATCATCGCACTGTTCACCGGCTACCTGTCGGTGGCCAAGGACCTCAGGTTCTGGCCCCGGTTCTGGGAGATGGCGCTGATTAGCCTCGGTGTCGCCGCTGTCTCGTTCGCCATCGGCTGGGTCGTGCGCAGCGTGCTCGGAGTCGAGGTGTAGGCTCGGCACGCACAGTGCCATTCCTTGCGCACGTCCTCTAAGCTCGCGGTCCGCCTACTGCGGCTGGATGACCCAGTCGCCGCCGTAAACGGTAATGCCCACGTCGACTCCAAACTGGACGCCGTAGGCGAGCGCGCCCATTGGAAAGTACCTCGACAGCCAGTCGTAGTTCCGCTCCTCGATCGCCTCGAGCAGCTCCGCACGCTCGTCGCCGTGCAGCATCCGATCCGCGATCTCGTAGGCCTGCGATTGGGGAATGTTGAACCCCAGCACCTGGGCCCCGACCCCGGCCATCGCCGCCGATACATCCAAGACCAATCCCTGGCCTTCCAGCCGACGCGCGGACATCGGATGTCCCGAAGACCAGAGGTGCGCCTGGCCGGGGCAGTCCGGAGTGGACACGCTGAACCCCCCAGGCAACGGGCTCAGGCCGATCCCGACGCCGCCGAACCGCATGCGACAGTGCACCACGTTGAGGTCGGCCGTGCGCCAGCTACGGGGACGCTCCACCGGCGGTGTCCGACGACGCCGCTCGGTGTTGCGCACCATACTCCCCCCGATATAGCGGGGCCGAGTCGACTCCGAGCGATCCTCCACGAGGCCCTCGCCAGTGAACTCGTACTCACAGCCGGTGGTCGAGCCGAGGAGGATCCCGAGGCTGCCGCTCCAGCGCGGCGCAATGGACCAACGCCGGTAGGTGGACTCGAGGGACACCCGACACCTCCATCTTCGCTGCGATATCAGCCGAGTCGCAAGAAGGATCTCGGTCTTCAGGATGGCTCGCCAAGCTCTTGATGTCAACGCCTCGGGCCGCCCACCCGGCCCGCGAGACGCGGGCCACCACAACCGGATTGCGCAGCCATCCGGGCCCGGCCACCGGCTCCGGCAACGGAATCCGGTCCGTACAGTGACGGTGGCACGTACGGGGCGATGAGGCTTCTGCGCCATCGTGGCGAATCCCCGGCACACCCCGCGACACGGACGCTGAGAACCGGGTATCCTGCCCCTCGACAAAGGAGGACTGATGTCAGCTCGTGACCGTTTCCGTTCGATCGTTCGCATCGTGGCAACCGCCGCGGCTGCAGCGATGCTCACCACACTTTCGGTGCCCGACGCAGCCGCGTGCACCTCGATCATGGTCGGCAAGGACGCCTCGACCGACGGCTCTGTGATCACCTCGCACACCTGCGACTCGCACCGCACCGGGTCGTCGATCGTCAAGGTGCCCGCCGCCGACCACGAGCCGGGAACCACCATCCAGCTCACCAAGCGCTCCGAGGACGACTCTGGGGCGATGCCGCGCTACGGCCGCGTCCCCACCGGCGTCCTGCCGCAGGTGGCGCACACCCACGGCTACCTGAACCCGGCCTACGCCGCCATGAACGAGCACCAGGTGGCGATCGGTGAGTCCACCTTCGGCGGCCGCGAGGAGCTGCAGAGCGACGCCGGCATCATCGACTGCGAGACGCTGACCCGTCTCATGCTCGAGCGAGCCACCACCGCCCGCGAAGCGATCGAGGTCGCCGGCGAGCTGCTCGCCACCTACGGCTGGGTGGACGCGGGCGAGGCCCTGTCCATCGCCGACCCGGAAGAGGTCTGGCTGTTCGAGGTGGTCGGTCCCGGCGCCGACCGTGTCGGCGCCGTCTGGGTCGCCCAGCGCGTCCCCGACGACCACATCTCGGTGATCGCCAACTGCTCCCGCATCGGCGAGATCGATCTCGACGATCCGGATCAGTTCATGGCCTCCGACAACATCACCGAGGTGGCACGCGAGGCCGGCTACTGGGATCCAGCTTCCGGCGAGCCGTTCCGCTTCTGGCAGGCGTATGACCCCACCGGCAACTACTCCGCCTCCTGCTCGCGTCGGGTATGGCGGACATTCGACCTGCTCGCCCCATCGCTCGAGCTGCACGGCGAGCGCAAGGTGTTTCCTTTCTCCGTCGAGCCCGAGAAGAAGGTGGGCCCCGAGACAGTCATGGAGCTGTTCCGGGACACCTACGAGGACACCGACTACGACCCCGTCAAGAACCTCACCGTCACCGACGACGAGGGGATGACCGTCAAGAGCCCCCTGGCCAACCCGTTCATGCCGTACGACATGAACAAGATGCTCGACATCAACGGCGGCTGGGGCTGGCGCGGCGAGCGGCCGATCGCGCGCTGGTACTGCATGTACGCCACCGTCACCCAGTCGCGCAGCTGGCTACCGGACCCCGTGGGCGGGCTCGTCTGGTTCAGCTACTCGAACCCTGCGATGACCACCTACGTCCCGCTGTACGTCGGCATCACCGACCTGCCGGACAGCTTCGAGACCGACGGCCGGACCACGGGCTTCTCCCGCGAGGCCGCGTGGTGGGCGTTCAACCGCGCCTCGACCATCGCCCAGCACCGCTGGGGCGAGATGCGCGAGGACGTGGCGAAGGTCCGCGATCCGCTGCAGACCCGCTACCTCGAGATGCAGGAGGAGGTCGCCAAGCGGGCGACCACGCTGCTTCAGACCGATCCAGAGGAGGCGGCCGTCTATCTGACCGGGGTCTCGGCGAAGGCATGCGAGGAGACCACCGAAGCGTACTGGGATCTCGGCGACCAGCTGTGGACCGACTACGACGAGATGTGGTGAGCGAACCAGCGCATGGGGCGCTCGAGCTCCCCTCCACCACCTCGGATCCATGGGAGCTGGAGTGGCGGGAGGGGAGCGATCGCCTCATCGGCCGTTCCACCGCGGCCCTTGCCACGGCATGGGCGCTGCCGCGGTGGGGCGCAGCCGTCGACATGGGCCGGTGCTCTCCGGTGCTCGCCGCCCAAGGGACCGTGCTCCTCACCCACTGCCACGCCGACCACTCGGCCGGCCTGATCGCCTGGCTGTCGGCGCGGGTACTCCGCTTCGGCGACACGGCGCCGCGGATCATCGTGCCAGCGGAACGCCGCGACACGCTGTTGGCGGCGCTCACGGCGTGGCCAGACCTCAGCTCGGTTCGCCGGCGCGCGGATCTGGAGTCCGCGGTCATTCCGGCCGAGGCGGGAGACGCGGTCGCCTTGACCGGCGATGGCATGGCCACCGCGTTTCCGATCCGTCACAGCGTGCCCTCCCTCGGCTGGAAGATCGGTCCAAAAACCGGCGGCGTTGAGCCGTGGGCAATCTTCGCCGGCGACTCGACCGTGGAGCCGTTCGTGGCCGATCCCGATCTGCTCACTGGGCACCTTGCGATCGTCGACTGCTCGTTTGTCGACCCGGGACGCCGGGTCGCCGCACGGCTCGCCGGCCACGGCCACCTCGCCGACTGGCTCGACCTGGCGCCGCGTCTTCGCTGCCAGCGCCTGGTGCTGGCGCACCTGCCACCGGAGGTCGACGCCGCCGGCCTGCTCGAGCTCCTCCACACCACCCAAACCCAAGGGACTGCCCGGCTCCTCCCTTGGGTCCCGCCATCCGACAACTGAGCACACGACAGGACAGCACCGATGAGCTCCAACACCAGCACAGCTCCGCTCCGCATCCTCAAGTTCGGCGGCTCCTCACTGGCAGACGCGGAGGCCATCCGCCAGGCAGCCTCAGTCGTCGCCGACCGGACCCGACAGGCACGGGTCGTGGTCGTCGTCTCCGCGATGGCCGGAGTCACCGACACGCTCCTCGATGTGGCCGACGCCGCAGCGACCGACGGCGGCTGGCAGCAGACCATAGACCAGCTCCACCACCAGCACGCCACCGTGGCACGAGCCCTGGCTGCCGAGGCTCAGCTCGAGTCCGTCCAGGCGGCGCTGGAACGGGTGACCAGCGAGCTGCGGAACCTCCTGCACGGAATCTCCCTTGTCCGCGAGTGCTCCGGTCGGACACGCGACGCCGTCGCCGGCTGCGGAGAGAGAATGTCCGCGCCGATCGTGGCGGCCGCACTGCGCGCCGCCGGCATCGAAGCACAGGCGCTGGACAGCCGCGAGCTGATCGTCAGTGACGATCACTTCGGCGCTGCCCGGGTCGACGTCGACACCAGCAGCTCCCGGATCCGTACCGCCCTCGGCAACAGGGCAGTTACCCCTGTCGTGACTGGCTTTCTCGCGGCGACGCCAGCGGGCGCAACGACAACCCTCGGGCGCGGCGGCTCGGACTACACCGCCGCCCTGCTGGGCGCCGCCCTTGCGGCCGATGCGGTGGAGCTCTGGACCGACGTCAGCGGCGTCATGAGCGCCGACCCCCGTCTGGTTGCAGAGGCCTTCCCCCTGCAGTCCATCAGCTACGACGAGCTCGCTGAGCTCTCCCACTTCGGCGCCAAGGTCGTGTTCCCACCCACCGTGCATCCCGCGCGCTCGGCTGGCGTACCGCTCGAGATTCGCAACACGTTCCATCCGGAGGCGCCGGGAACACTGGTGACCGACGACCGCCCGGAGGCTTACGAGAACGGTCCGGTCCGCGGGATCTCGTCGATCGAGCGGGTCGCCCTCCTCCGCCTGGAAGGCGACGGCATGGTGGGCGTCCCCGGCATCGCCGCACGGCTGTTCTCCGCCCTGGCGCGGGCCGAGGTCAACGTCATCCTCATCTCTCAGAGCTCGAGCGAGCACTCGATCTGCTTCGCCGTCGATCCCGGCGATGTCGAGGTTGCGCGAACGGCGATCACCACCGAGTTCACCCTGGAGGAGCACGCCGGCCTCGTGAACCCGCTGATCGTGGAGGAGGACCTGTCGATCGTGGCTGTTGTGGGAGAGGCCATGGCCCGTACCCCCGGCCTCGCCGGCCGCGTGTTCGGTGTGCTCGGCGCCCATGGGGTCAACGTCGTCGCCATCGCTCAGGGGTCGTCAGAGCGCAACATCTCTCTCGTGGTGCGAACGGACGCGGCCGCTCCTGCGGTACGCGGCATCCACCGGGCGTTCTTCACACCACGTCAGCCAGTCAGCGCCGTGGTCGTGGTCGGCACCGGCCGAGTCGGCGCTGCGGTGCTCGACGAGCTCCAGCGGCTACCCGAAGCGCCCCGTGTGATCGGCATTGCGCGCTCGAGCGGCGCCTGGCTCGAGCCCGAGGGCCTGCAAACCGGTAGCTGGCGCGAGCGGATCACGGCAGAGCCGAACGGCGCGCTGGACGACCTCGTCGCCTGCGCCATCGACCATCCTGCCGCCGCACGGATCGTGGTGGACTGCACCGCCGGACACGCCCTGGCGGCGCATTACTGCGAGCTGCTCGAGGCCGGAGTCGCCGTGGTCAGCGCCAACAAGGTGCCATTCGCGGGACCGCTCGCCGACTACCGTCGGTACTTCGAGGCCGCAGCTACCGCGCCGCTTCGGATCGAGGCCACGGTCGGCGCCGGTCTCCCGGTGCTCTGCACCCTCGGCGATCTCATCCGCACGGGTGATCGTGTGCTCCGGATCGAGGGTGTGCTCTCCGGCACCCTCGCCCATCTCTGCGACCGCATGGACGCAGGCGAAGCCCTGTCCGCCGCAGTCCGTGACGCCCTGCAGCTCGGCATGACCGAGCCGGACCCCCGCGACGACCTCGCTGGACAGGATGTGGTCCGCAAGCTCCTGATCCTGGCACGAACCGCCGGCTTTGACCTCGAGCCGGAGGCGGTCCAGGCACAACCGTTCCTCGACGACCCGAAGCTGTTCGAGCTCGACGAGTCGAGCTGGTGGGATCGGCTTGCAGCCCACGATGCGGCAATCGCCCGACGCTGGCACGAGGCCCGGAAGCACGGCAACCGGTTGGCCTACCTGGCCACCTTCGCGAACGGCCACGCCACGGTGCGGCTCGAGGAGATTCCGCCAGAGCATCCAGTGGCCAGCCTCAGCGGCACCGACAACATGGTCGCGTTCACTACCCGACGCTACCCGACCCGCCCCCTCGTCATCCGCGGCCCCGGCGCCGGCCCCGAGGTCACCGCCGCCGGTGTGCTTGCAGACATCCTCCACGCTCAGGGGATGCTTCGGGGTCGCTGACGTCGCCGGCTGCCGCTACCCCGTCCGTTTGGAGCAGCTCGATCGTCTCCAGTACCATGAGCCTGGCGTCTGTCGGTAGGCTCGGCTGCAGAGACCACCAATGGACACTGTACGCGTGAGGTTTCCACGAGAGATTGTCTCGCGTGCCTGAGGAGATGGCCAACATGGATCTGCTCGTCGTCACACCGCGACTCATCTACCTGCTCTCGGTCTTCCTTGGTGGATTCGTCATCTACTTCGTGATGCGAGCGTTTCTCGACAGAGTCGAGAACCAGCAGATCAAGAACGTCAAGAAGAAGAGCCTCTTCATACCCGTTCGCACGAAGACCCCGATCGAGAACTTCGGCGCGGAAGCCAAGGCCATGTCGGTGGAGAGCATCGGCGGTCAGTTCAGTGTCATCCGGCGCGTGCTGTTCATCGCGGCCGCAGTCGTCTGGATGGCCGCCTTGCTGTTCCCGTTCCTAGGGGAGACGCCGCAGACCGTTGTCTCCATCCTCTCCGCCGCCGGCGCCGTAATTGTCGGCATCGCGGCCAAGCCGTTCGTGGAGAACGTGATCAGCGGCATGGTCCTGTCCCTCTCAGACCTGTTGCACATAGGCGACACTCTGTTCGTCGACGATCATTTCGGTACCGTGGAGGACATCTCGCTGACGCATACGACAGTGAGAGTGTGGGATTGGCGACGGTACGTCATCTCCAACTGCAGCATGCTCCAGAAGGACTTCTTGAACTACTCGCTGGTCGACAGCTTTCAGTGGGCCTGGATCGAGTTCTGGGTGGACTACTCAGCTGACGTGAACGAGGTCAAGCAGCTCGCTCTGGACATCGCTTCGCAAAGCCCATTCTCGATGGAGCTGGAGCCCGGGTTCTGGGTCATGGAGATGTCGAAAGAGGGGTACAAGTGCTGGCTGGCAGCCTGGGCTCCAAACCCCACGGATGCCTGGGCTCTGAAGAACATGATGCGCACCCAGCTCATCATCGCCATGCAGGAGAAGGGAATCAGGACGCATTCGTACAGGTGCACGATGCACGAGGCGTTTCCTCCGATCGAAGCGCCTCCCGGTAGCTGACGACAGCGGCTCCAAGAGTGCAGATACGACGTCGTACTATTGTCAGTACCATGCGCCTCGGTCACGCTCTCCGGCGAACCGCTCTGGCCGCTCTTGTTGGCGTGCTGCCGGGCGTCGCTGCGGGCGGCGACGCGATCGAGTTCGACACGCTCTCGCTCGACCAGGGCCTGTCACAGAGCATTGTCGAGCGCATCGTCCAGGACCGCACGGGGTTCATGTGGTTTGCCACCGAGAACGGTCTCAACCAGTTCGACGGCTACCGGTTCACGGTGCACCGGCACGTGCCTGACGACCCGCTGTCGCTGAGCTACAACGAGCTCAAGGCGCTGTACGAGGACGGCGACGGCCGGCTCTGGGTCGGCACCCGACGAGCTGGTGCTCTCCCACGACGATGACGTGCTCACGATCGAGTTCGCCGCACTGCACTACACCAACCCCAGCAAGAACCTCTACGCCTACCGCATGGAGGGCTTCAGCGACGCCTGGGTCCGGGTCGGCGCCGATCGACGGTTCACGACGTTCACCGACCTCCGTCCTGGACAGTACGTGTTCAGCGTGCGCGGCGCCAACAGTGACGGCGTCTGGAACCCGAAGCCGACCTCGCTCGCGATCAGGGTGACACCACCCTTTTGGGGTACCTGGTGGTTCCGCCTCCTGGCCCTGGCCGGTATCGGCGCGGCGGGCCTGGCGATCTACCAGGCACGGCTGCGCAGCGTGCGGATGAGGGCCCAGCTGACGGCGGCGCACGACGCGCAGTTGGCGATCATGCCGCAGGTGCCGCCGGACCTGGCGGGCTTCGACATCGCCTGGGCGTGGATCCCGGCCTTCGGCGTTGGCGGCGACTTCTACGACACCTTCTGGCTCGAGGGAGAGCCCCGACGTCTGGGCATCGTGGTCGCGGACGTCGCTGGCAAAGGCATGCACGCGGCCATGAACGCAGTGATGTCCGACGGCATGGTGTTCTCCCGCGCCCGCCAGGCAGGGTCGATCGAAGAGATCATGGACAACCTCAACCGCTCCATCTACCACAAGCTGGGCCGGCGGATGTTCACGTCGTTGTGCCTGATGGTGCTCGACCCCGAGGCCCGAACCCTCGCATTTTCCAACGCCGGGCTGTGCGAGCCGCTCCATCGCACCGATACCGGCACAGCCTACCTTTCGTCACCCGGATCACGTCTACCGCTCGGCATCCGCGAGGACGCTGACTACGAGTCGGCAACCGTCGCCCTGGCGGGCGGCGACACCATCGTGCTGTTCACCGACGGGGTCCCCGAAGCTCAGAACCGCGACGGCGAGCTGTACGGATATGACGCGCCGAAGCGGCTCCTCGCCGAGCTGGACACCGCGAGCTGCACCACCCAGGACATCCTCCAGCACCTCATCGCCGGCGTGGAGCGGTTCCGCCACGGTGCGCCGGCCAGCGACGACATGGCCATCGTCGTCATCTCGGTGACCCACTCGACCTGAGAGGAAACGTCCGAACGCCGAGATCCACGTCACAGTGGCACGCAGTGTGACCCTCGTGGTATCGGGCGTCTCCTCCACCTTTCCCTTGCAGGTTTAAGGTAAATACCTTACCTTAGCAAGAAGGAGTAGAAGAATGAAGACAATCGCCGAGACGAAGCTCACAAGTAAGCAGCAGCTGACGCTGCCGCAGCCGATCCGCCGGATGCTCGGCGTGAGCGCTGGCGACTCACTCCTCTGGCGGATCGACGATGCCGGCAACATCATCGTCGAGCCCGCGCGCACGTACGATCTGCAGGATATCCGCCAGGCGGTGGCAGCCATCGGGCCACTGTCCAGGCGGGCCGAGCCGGCATCGGTCGATGAGATGAAGGAGGGCGTCCTCAAGGCGGTGCGGAGCCGACATGGCCGCGATTGACACCAACGTCGTGGTCAGGCTGTTGACCGCCGACGACCCGGAGCAAACCCGAAACGCCGAAGCACTCCTGGCGCGAGGGCCGCTCTGGGTGTCGACCATTGTCCTGGTCGAGACAGTCTGGGTTCTCTCCGCAGTCTACGGATGGAGCAAGCCCCAGCTCCTGGTGATGCTGCAACGCCTCGCCGACAGCCGCGACTTCATCCTCCAGGACGTGACGATCGTCAAGGCCGCCATCGCGACGTACCAGCACTCGTCGGCCGACTTCGCCGACTGCCTGGCACTCGAGCTGGCGCGCAGTCATCGTCAGCTCCCTTTCGCCACCTTTGACACGAAGGCCTCACGACTTCCTGGCGCCGAGCACGTGGGCTCCTGACGCGGCCACACAGCCCTCAGCAGTTCGCCATGGCCGCAAGCTCCACCAACCGCCCAGTCTCGCTCGCAGGAGTGACGCCGTCACAACCCGGCGTTGGCCCCGGAACCGTTGCCGACAGCCGCATCCCGTCTTCCAAGATGGGTGTCGTCCTGACATAGGTTGTCATTGGAAGGAGGCGACCGAGGTGTCAGGGACAGAGACTCGATACAGCGAGGCGCTCAAGCAAGTCCTTGTGGGCAAGGTAGCGTCGGGTCGGCTTCGTAGTGCGCACGAGGCGGCGCGGGCGTACGGGGTCAAGGACTGCACGACAGTGCGACGGTGGATGCGGCAGTATGGGAAGGGAGAGCTACTGAGGAAGGCGGTCCGCGTAAATGCACCAGACGAGCCTGGAAGGATCAAGGAGCTGGAGGATCGGGTGCGGGAGCTGGAGAGCAGTCTGGCGAAAGCATATATGGACGGCTTGCTGTCGAGGGCACACTTCGAGCACTTTTCGGAGCAGAGGACAGGCTCGTCGGGCGGTGGCGCAGGCGGTCGAGCTGTACGACACGCGTCGTCCGCACACGACGCTGGGGATGCGCAAGCCAGCGGAGGTGCACGCGCTCGCGGCGTGAGGGGCAATCGAGACGAGCAGGCGTGGCAGGAGCGACGACGCCTCAGCCCGGACCCGGCCCTGGTCCCGGTCCTGGCCCCGGCCATCCGGAGGCCGGCCCGCGGCCCCCGGCGAGGCAGCTTTGGTAGCGAGCTTTGTTCA
>CAZEJK010000129.1:5331-14749 GCA_964512045.1 uncultured Thermoanaerobaculia bacterium | reverse complement strand
TGGCTCGCTGGAAGTGATACGAAATCTCTGAAGGGTGCCAACTAAGAGATGACCAGCAAACCCAGCCCAGGCTGTCCGCGCCTAACGCAGCTTTACGCCTACCTGACAGCTGGCTGCAACCTTGCGTGCCGTCATTGCTGGCTGGCACCGAAGCACGACCCGACCGGCGCCTCAGTTGCGCCAATAGACCCCGCAGTATTCAGGCGAGTTGTACACGAGGGCAGGGATCTTGGCCTTTCACTCGTGAAGATCACTGGCGGTGAGCCGTTAATCCACCCCGAAATTGTCGGGGTTCTTCGCTTCCTTCGTTCAGAAGAGATGACGTTGCACCTGGAGACGAACGGGGTGCTCTGCACCGGAGAGATTGCGGACGAGATCGCGAAATTCCCAAAGCGCCACGTCGCCGTCAGCCTCGACGGGGCCGACGCGGCGACTCACGAGTGGGTCCGCGGCGTTGACGGCTGCTTTGAGGCGGCGTGTCAGGGCATCCGGAACCTGGTGGCGGCCGGCACCCATCCGCAGATCATCATGTCGGTCATGCGCCATACCGCCGATCAGGTCGAACCGATCATCAAGCTGGCCGAGCAGCTCGGAGCGTCGTCGGTGAAGTTCAACGTAGTCCAGCCCACGGCTCGCGGTGAGAAGCTGGCGGAGCAGAACGAGACGCTGTCGGTGCAGGAGCTGATCGACCTGAACCGGTGGGTGCAGGATGAGCTGAGCGAGACGACGAAGCTGCGGCTGTTCTTCGACCTGCCGATGGCGTTCCGGTCGCTTGGCCGGATCGCCTCCGGCGACGGCTGCTCTCGGTGCGGAATCATGAACATCATGGGTGTGATTCCTTCGGGGCACTATGCGTTGTGCGGGATCGGCGAGCACGTGCCGGAGCTGGTGTTCGGGAAGATCGGTGAGGATCCGCTGGAGACGGTGTGGCGGGAGAACCCGGTCCTGAACCAGCTCCGCTCGTCGCTGGTGGAGAAGCTCGACGGGGTGTGTGGGCGGTGTCTGATGAAGGCAGTGTGCCTTGGCTCGTGCGTCGCCCAGAACTACTACCGGTCGCACGATCTGTTTGCACCGTACTGGTTCTGTGAGCAGGCGGAGGAGGAAGGGTTGTTTCCGACCACGCGGCTTCGACCCGAGCCGGAGGACGAGGCATAATTCAGGGCGTGCCACGCTCTGAAGCCGACACTGCCGAGGCCGGATCGACACCGACCGTGCAGGTGCTCCGGCACAGCGGCCGCAGCATGCTGCCGGTGCTGCGCGACGGGGATCTGCTGCAGGTGCTGCCACTGCCGTTCGAAGAGCTCGCGCCCGGCGACGTGATCGCCGTCGAGCGGCCGGAGAGCGACACCGTTGTCGTGCACCGCGTGGTGGTGCGTCGTGCGGAGGGACTCACGACTCGCGGCGACTGGAACCTGATGGACGACGAGTGGAAGGTGACCGGCGATGGCGTCGTCGGGATAGTCGTCGCCGTGCTGCGAGGCCGACGGACCGTGACCATCCACGGTGGTCGTCGCGGGCTCCGGGCAGCCCGGAGAGCCCGCCTGCTGCGCCGTCTGGACCGGCCAATGTCGCGCCTGCTGCACCAGCCGTACGCCGCACTCGTTGCGAGCGGGTGGCCTCGTCGTCTGTTGAGCCGATGGTTCTCGATTCGCGTCGTGACGCGAACGAACGGCGGCGAGCAGATTGGTCGGGTTCTCCTGCGCACCCGCGAGATCGGACGCTGGGATCCGCGACGGAGGCGGTGGAGCATCGACCGTCCGTACCGGTTGCTGGTGGATGAGCGCACGCTGCCGATGTTCGACAGGATCGAGGAGAGTGACGGAGATGCAGCGAGGATGACTCGAGACCAGTGACCTGCTCGGCGCCTACTGGTGAGCACTGAAATCAGTGGTACACTGTTTTCCGTGGTACAGGAGCGATGGTATGAAGACCAACATGACATTGCACCTCGACGAAGAGGTTGTTCGGATGGCAAAGGTCCTGGCTGCCCAACGGGGAACCTCGATGAGTCAGCTGCTTGCCGATCAGATCCGCGAGATGTTCACGCGCGAGGCCGCCTACGAAGCCGCTCGTCGTCGTGCGGAGGAGCGGCTCGCTCATGGCTACGAGCTCGGATGGTCGAAGCCCGCGACACGGGATGAGCTGCATGATCGAGAAGACCTTCGTTGACAGCAACATCCTCGTGTATGCGTACGATGCTCTTGCCGGGGAACGTCATCTGATCGCTCGTCAGACCGTGCAGGAGATCTGGCAACGACGTACCGGCGTGGTCAGTACCCAGGTGATTCAAGAGACGTACGTGAACCTCCGACGCAAGGTCAGAAACCCACTGTCGGCCGCTGAAGCCAGGAAAGTCGTCGAGGACTACTTGAGCTGGGAGCTGATCGTGAACGACGGAGCTTCGATTGTCGACGCACTCGAGATCGAGCAGCGCTACCAGCTTTCGTTTTGGGATGCGCTCATCGTGCATGCCGCGGAGAGAGCAAACGCACCGATTCTCCTGAGCGAGGGCCTCAGTCACGGACAGCGGTACGGAGCAACCACAGTGCACAACCCGTTCCTCGTTTGAGGCGCGAGGGTCTTGCCGCCCTCCGCGTCCTGCCTGCAGATCCGAAACAGGCTGTCGAGGGATCTTTCGCGCGCGGCCAACACTGGCGCAACGCGCCGGCAAAGCCTGCCATCGCCGGCCTTCGCGCGCCGCAGCGAGACGGGCGGATTGCGGCTCGAGAGCTTACATTATCCCCAAGCGCACCGTGAGTGTCCGGCCGTGGCCCTATGGCTGCCGGTTCACAACACGACAACGAAGCAATGAGCAGCAGCGTCTGCTGCTCGAAAGGGGTGATGCGATGCTGGGCCCTGAAACCAACATGATCCGCGTCCTGCAATGGAACTACGAACGGGACCCTGAGCTGCGCGGCCTCGAGCCCCGCGAGGTCACGCCACGGCTGATCAAGACCAGTCCGCAGCTCATCGAGACAACGTGCAGCTCCTGTGGAGCGACCTACAAGGCGCGCCGCGCCGCGTCGGCCGATCGGCCGTCGACCTTCTCCCTGATCGATGGCGTCCTGCAGCTGCGGTGCAACCGGTGCAAGAGTGTCACCGACGTGCACGAGTGGGTCCTGCCTGAGCCGGACGTCACGCCGCCCTCCCGTTCCGAAGGCTGGCCATAGGGCCTCGGATCGGACCCTTCCGCAGCGTTGGACGAGCCCAACGAGCTCCTCACCCGCCACTGTGACGCATACGGCCTCTTGAGCGACTGAAGACCGCCACATCTTCGAAAACTCGATGGAAAGTTCCTGAGTTGAGTTCTAAGTTCTGAATTTTGAGTTCTTAATGCCGCCCACCCTCCCGGCAGGCTGCTCTGCGAGCTTCAGGGATCGAAGAGTGGTGGAGGCGCCTGCAGCGAGGGTCGATGGGCGGGTGGTGGAGCTAACGGCTAACGCCTAACCGCTGACAGCAACGCGGCAGCAAGACCGGCGCTATCGGAGCATCACTTTGGTTGCGGCCCCCGGCCGCGTTGGATACGCCATCCAATAGGCGCAGAGCGCACTGTCGCGAGACTGGCAGCGATCCGAGTCACTCGACCGGGCGCAGCTGCTCGATGATGTCCGCGGTGACCCAGTAGATCGCCGGGTTGCCGTTGTGCGGGCTCGCGTGCAGCCGATGCATCGCATCTGCCGTGAGCCGCTGTATCGCCTGGGGTGTACGATCGCTCATGAAAAAGAGCACCGACCCGTCCGGAGCAACGTACGGCGACCACTCTTGCTGGGCCGCACTGTTGATCGGCGCCGGCAGGTGCACCGGCTCGCTCCACCGGTCGTCCTGCGTCCGGTAGATGACGTAGTAGTCCACGCCACCGAGGCTGTCGTCACGACCGAGCGCTGGAACGATCAGATAGCTCTCGTCCGGCGCTACGAACGCGTTGAACCTGTTTCTGCCCAGGTTGACCTGCTCGGGGAGCTGCTCGGGCGCCGTGAACGCGCCATCGGCCCAGCGCGCCCGGTAGATCCGATGCTCCGGGTTGTCAACCTCGGAGCGTGTGAAGTAGAGGGTGCCATCGTCTGTGAGCGAAGGGAAGTACTCGTTGGCATCGGTGTTGACAGGCGGCCCGAGGTTGTACGGATCGCTCCAGCCCTCCCCGTCCCGATCCACCGCCCACAGGTCCCGGCTCGGCTCTCCGCCGGGGTCCTTCGGCCGGTCAGAGAAGAACAGCAGCCGGCTGCCATCCGGAGCGATCGCGGGCTCCAGGTCCTGGTGCTGAGGGTTGCCCGAGAACGGAGCGATCTCGGGAGCGCTCCAGCGGCCGTCAACTTGCCGGACCATGGCGATGGCCGAGTGCTCATGGCGCCCCACGACCACCGAGAAGTAGATCTCGCTGCCGTCGGGCATCATCGCCACGTCTCGAGCCGTCAGGCCGGTGCTCACGATTCCGGGCGCGAACACCTCGGGCTCGGCGCCCGGTAGCGGCTGATCGAGGTACGGTCCATCGCCGAGCGCGGCCAGCGGCCGCAGCCGATCGACGACAGAAGAGGCAACCCAGTAGATGTCACTGCTGCCGTTGCGTGGCTCCTCGAGCTGACGGACGAGATCTGTGAACGCCAGTCGCGGGTTCTCTGATGGAAGGTCGGTCTCCATCGCCGCGAAGAACAGGTGCTGTCCGTCCGGGGAGACGTTGACGGAGATCGCACGCTCGGCCACGGCGTTCAGCGAGCCGTCCAACGGGATCGGATCGCTCCAGGAGCCGTCGTCCAGCGCAAAGCTGACGGCGTACACGGGCGTCGGCTTTCCTTCCGGGATGAGACAGGTGACGATCCAGCTCTCATCCGGGGCGACATGAGCGTTGTAGGCGCCTCCTGCGGCGTTCGGTCCTCCCTGGAGCTTCTCCGGCTCGGCGAAACCCCCGTCCGCCTCCGGTCGGGCGCGGTAGATCGCCGGATCGCTGTCCTCGGTGTTGCGAGTGAAGTAGAGCGTGCCGTTTGCCGATAGCGATGGGAAGAACTCACTCGCATCCGAGTTGACCGGAGGCCCCACGGGCTGCGGGGCACTCCAACCGCTCTCCCCTCGCTCCACGAACCAGATGTTCTCGTTCGGCCAGCCGCGCGTGTCGGGATCCGGCTCAGAGCCGTCAGCCGGTCGGGTCGACAGGAAGTAGAGCCGCCGACCATCGGGGCTGAACGCCGGCTCCAGCTCGTTGGCGCCGGGGGCTCCCGAGAAGCTTGCGACCTCTGGCGAGGTCCAGCTGCCATCGTCGTCGACGTGGGTCTGGAGAATCACGCACCGTCCGGCCACGCACGAGCCGAAGTACAGCTCGCGACCATCCGGGGACACCGCCACATCACGGTTGTACAGGCCGTTGGAGACCACACCCGGCGCGAACAGCATCGGGACCTCTCCAGGCAGCGGCTCTCCCAGGTACGGCTGGCCGGTACCAGCCGTGGCGAAAGCGGCCCACGTAGTACAGAGCACGATGGCTACACCAGATCGCAGCTTCATGAGATCCTCCTCCATCCGGGAAAGATACGGTGCAAGCGCAACGAAGTTCTGCCGGGCCGCGGAGGCGGCCAGCTGGTGTCAGCTGCCGGTTCTCCCTCGGGATCTCTCCACTCGCCATGTTCTTCGGAGCATCAGAAAACCCGACTGCAACACCGCAACCCGGAGCCACACGAAAGCTCGGTCGAGATGACGGCGTTTGTGACTGGTCAGGTATCCGCTGGCACGTCACACGGTCAGCCTCGCATACAGCGCCTTCTGCAGAGACGGCTGTTCGCCCGCACGAGCAGCGGCGTACCGCCTTGGCCCCGCACCCGGATCAGGTCTCGGTCCCGATCCCGGCAGCCGGAACCCGGCCCTCGGCTTCCGGCGCAGGTCGTCAGGACTTGACAAGCCTTCGAGGATACGGAGTCTTGAGCTGCTGAGGTTCTCTCTCGGGACTTCTCGCTGAGGCGCCTCACCGTTGCGGGGCAGACTCCACCCGCAGCATGTTCGTGCCGCGACGAGCCGCGAACGGTACGCCGGCGGTGATGACCAGGGTTGCGCCTGGATCGACGGCGCCCAGGTCCACCATCCGGTCCATGATCACCTGGACCGCCTCGTCCAGGTTGTCGCCGCCGAACCCTTCCTCCACGAGGAATCCTTGAACGCCCCACAGCAGCGCGATCCGACGCAGCGTGGTGGTCGAGGGTGTCACCGCCAGGATCGGCGTCTCCGGTCGGAAGCGGGAGATCATGCTGGCTGTGGTGCCGGACTGGGTCAGACAGAGGATGGCGCTCGCATCCACCAGGCTCGCCGTCTGCCGGGCGGCGTAGCCGATCGCCACCGACGGGCTCTGCTCCTCGGCATCGAGCGCCTCGAAGTCCACGCTCGCGGATCGGTTGCCGGCACAGCTTGCCTCGGTGATCCTGATGATCCGCGCCATGGTCGCCACAGCCTCGACGGGGAACTCCCCTGCGGCAGTCTCACCGGAGAGCATGACCGCATCGGAGCCGTCGAGAATGGCGTTGGCGACATCGGAGGCCTCGGCCCTGGTGGGATGGGGCGCCGATACCATCGAGTCGAGCATCTGCGTCGCAGTGATCACCGGGATGCCAAGCTGGTTGCAGCGCGCGATGATCCGCTTCTGGATGGGAGGGACCTCCTCGACACGCATCTCCACACCGAGGTCGCCGCGGGCCACCATGATGCCATCCGCCGAGTGCAGGATCTCGTCGAGCGCGGCGACCGCCTGCGGCCGCTCGATCTTGGCGATCACCGGCTGCGTGCCGCCAAGCCGTTGGATCTCGGAACGGGTACGTGGCACATCGTCCGGATGCTGCACGAACGACAGCGCGACCATGTCGACACCGTTGGCGACGCCGAGCTCCAGATCGCGCCGGTCCTTGACGGTCGGCAGCTCGATCGGGAGCGCCCGGCCCGGGAGGTTGACACCGCTTCGGGATCGCAACGGCCCGCCGTGAACGACCCGGCAGGCCACCGATCTCGCGTGCAGGGCTTGGACCTCGAGCTCGACGCGGCCGTCGTTCAGCAGCACCGGGTCGCCCGGCTCGACCGCGTCCAGGAGCTCGGGGAAGTGGATCTGTGCGTGCCCACTGCTGCCGGGAGCATCGTCCAGCGTCAGCTCGAACTCATCACCGGCGGTGAGCCGGGCGCCGCCGCCCACGAACGTGCCGAGCCGGATCTTCGGTCCTTGCAGGTCTTGCAGAATACCGACCGGCCGTCCGACCTCGTCGGCGACCTCGCGAACCGTGGTGATCAGCCGGCGGTGTGTCTCGTGGGTGCCGTGGGAGAAGTTGAGCCGAGCCACGTCCATGCCGGCCTCGACGAGCGCGCGGATCCGCTCGCGGCTGCTGCTCGCGGGACCGAGGGTGCAGATGATCTTTGCACGCCGATCGTTCGGTCTGGACACGCTGCCTCCGGGAGGGGGACCTGCGGGGAGCAGATCGCCTCGTCTTCAGCTCGCTTGCGATGCCTGGTAACCGGCGTTCACGACGGCGGTGATCATGTCCTCGACGGACACCTGCGCCGGCTCGAAGTCCACCTCTGCGGTCCCGTTGTCCAGGTCCACCATGGCGTCGCGGACGCCGGTGGTGCCCTCGAGCGCCTTGGTCACCGCAGCGCGACACTTTCCGCAGGACATTCCCGAGATCGTGAGCGTGGTCTTTGCCATGCCGGGCCTCCACATCCCCGCGTGTGGGGTCGTCAGCCACCGAGCGTACACGGAACTCGCGTAGAGCGCTACCCCTGCCCGGCCGGAGCAGGAGCGTTCGCGGTGCTGACCTCTGCTCGAGACTTCTCCCTACGACCACGATCCGAACCGAACCGCCTGCGCAGCAGCAGAGAGTTCGAGACCACGGAGACCGAGCTGAACGCCATCGCCGCCCCGGCAATCATCGGAGACAGCAGCCCGAGTGCGGCCAGCGGTATCCCCAGCACGTTGTAGATGAACGCCCAGAACAGGTTGAGGTGGATCGTTCGCAGCGTCGACCGTGCGAGCCGGATCGCCTCCGGCACGCCGTTCAGGTCACCAGACACCAGCGTGATGTCGCCGGCTTCGATGGCCACGTCAGTTCCGGTACCGATGGCAAACCCCACGTCCGCCGCCGCCAGCGCCGGAGCATCGTTGATACCGTCGCCGACCATGGCCACCACGGCGCCGGCCTCCCGAAGCCGGTTGACGACCTTTGCCTTCTCCTCCGGTACGACCTCCGCCGAGACGGCATCGATCCCCACCTGCTCCGCGACCGCCTGCGCTGCTCGCCCGCTATCACCGGTGACCATGCGGACGGACAGACCGAGCTCATGCAAACGTCTCACGGCGTCCACCGCCCCGTCCGCAACGCTGTCCGCCACGCCGACGACGCCGGCAGCTGAACCGTCCACCGCGACCACGATAGCGGTGGCGCCGCTCGACTCCACGCGACGGAGTGCCTCCCTGACCGAGTCCAGAGAAGCTCCGTGACGCACCAACAGTCGCGGGGCGCCGACCAGAACCCGATAACCGTCCACCGTGGCCTCAACTCCGGCGCCAACCGCCGCCTGAAACGCCGAAGGCTCGGGGGGCTCGATGCCACGGCTGTGCGCTCCTTCCACGATGGCGCCGGCGATCGGATGCTCCGATCGGCTCTCGGCCGCCGCAGCCAACCGGAGGATTGCGTCTTCACTCCACCCTGGGGAGGCAACGACCTCGCCGAGCTGCGGCGCACCGGAGGTCACCGTTCCGGTCTTGTCGAGGATCACGGTGTCGAGCCGCGCAGCGCGCTCCAGCCGCGCCCCACCGCGGATCAGGATCCCCCGCTCGGCGCCGAGACCCGTCCCCACCATCACCGCCGTCGGGGTCGCCAGCCCGAGAGCGCACGGGCACGCCACCACCAGGACTGCGACCATCGCCCAGAAGCCGGCCGCCCACGAGCCAGCGAGGAAGCCCCAACCGATCAGGGCGAGCAGTGCCACGCCCACCACCGCCGGCACGAAGTACCCGGCCACCACGTCCGCCAGTCGCTGCACCGGCGCTTTGGAACCCTGGGCCTCCTCTACGAGGCGGATGATGCGCGCGATCGCGGTGTCTGCTCCGACGCGAGTCGCCAGCACCTCGAGACTGCCGTGACCGTTGAGCGTACCTCCTGCGACCGGATCGCCTGCCTCCTTGTCGACGGGGAGGCTTTCGCCAGTGAGCATCGACTCGTCCACGGCGGAGGCGCCGGCCTGCACATCCCCATCGACCGGGATCCGCTCTCCCGGCCGCACCACCACGGTGTCGCCCACGGCCACCTGATCCGCGGGCAGCTCGATCAGCTCCCCGTCGCGCCGAACCCGGGCCGTACGCGGCGACAGATCGATCAGCGCTCGAATGGCCGCAGACGCGCGGCCTGTGGCGCGATGCTCCAGGGTCTTGCCGACGAGCACCAGGGTGAGGACCACGGCG
>CAZEJK010000129.1:0-5321 GCA_964512045.1 uncultured Thermoanaerobaculia bacterium | reverse complement strand
GGCTTCGAAGTAGATGTCGCCACTGCCACGGACGACGCTGGTCACGCTGTAGCCGTACGCGGCGGTCGTTCCCAGCGACACGAGCGTGTCCATGTTGGCGCCACCACCGCGGGCAGCCGCCCACGCCCGACGGTAGAACCCCGCTCCTGCTACGACCTGGACGACCGTCGCAAGGACGAGCTGGAACCACGGGCTCGACAGCAACGGTAGCTGGAGACCGAGGGGGTGGAAGATCATTCCCTGAACGAACAGCGGGATGGTACACAGCGCCGACAGCAGTGCGAGGTTCCACTCCCCTCTTCGCTCGGCGTCCTCTGTGCTCTGAGGCTCCCTTTGCGAGCTGACGGTGGCGCCGTATCCGAGTTCCTCCACGGCGCGCACAAGGTCACCTTCCGTCACCCGCCCTGGCGACGTGGTCATCGTTGCCGAGCCGTCGGCCAGGTTCGCGGTCACATCGACCACTCCGTCCAGCTCGCCGAGCCGCCGTTCGATGCGGCCCACACACGTCGCGCAGCTCATGCCGCTGATCCGCAGCCGGACCGTGCGCGGCGGCACCTCGAAGCCGAGCTTCTCGATCGTCTCGACGATCTCACCCGCGCTCACTGTATCGGGATCGTGCTCGATGGTTGCGAACGCTCCCGGCAGGTTCACGGCTGCGGACCGGATGCCCTCGATCATCCCGAGGCGACGCTCGATCCGGGCTGCGCACGCGGCGCACTCCATGCCCTCGACCGGCAGCCGGAGAGTCCGCGCCGCCGATCGCTCGACCGAAGGTGGAGCGTCAGCTTCGTGATCCGTATGCGGTCTCGTTGCAGTCACATCGCCTCCCACAGACCGTGCAACAGCTGCACCGAGCGGACAATTGCGATCGCAGGCTCGAGATGCAACCCGAACGGCGCGTTGTCGTACACTCTGGGGGCTACTCGGCGCCACTGGGTCAGTTCCAGTGGTCGCCGGGCGCCTGAGAACAGCTCGAAGACGCATAAGATGGAGGCAACGCGCATGAGAAGACTGGTAGTGCGACCGTGGCGAGCGAGCAGGCTCGCCGTCGTGGCTGGAACCCTCGGACTGATGGCAGGGATCGTGGGCTGTGCGCAGTCCGCACCGAGTGTGCAGGTCGATGTGCCACCGCCACCCGACACCCGCTCCGAGGACATCGTCGAGGAGCTGCACGGGGTCACGGTGGCCGATCCGTACCGCTGGCTCGAGGATCAGCAGGCGCCGGAGACGCGCGAGTGGATCGAGCAGCAGAACCGCTACACCGACACGATTCTCGAGCAGGTCCCCGGCCAGGACGAGCTGCGCACACTCGTGACCCAGATGATCAAGATCGACAGTGTGTCGGTCCCGCGCGAGCGTGGCGACCGGTACTTCTACTCGAAGCGTGCCGCTGACGAGGAGCAGTCCTCGATCTGGATGCGCTCGGGGATCGAGGGCGAGGAGCAGCTCCTGATCGATCCCAACCCCTGGAGCGAGGACCACACCACCAGCGTCTCCATCGCCGATATCTCGGCCGACGGCGCCATGCTGGCCTACTCCGTGCGCGAAGGCGGTGTGGACGAGACCGAGGTCCGGTTCCTCGACGTGGACAGCGGCGAGGAGCTCGCAGACAGGCTCCCCCGTGGTCGCAACTGGGGGATCGAGATCACTCCGGATCTGACCGGCGTGTACTACTCGAAGTTCACCGCTGAAGGACCGCGCGTCCTCTACCACCGGTTCGGAACCGAGACCGGCGCCGACCCCGTGCTGCTCGGCAGCGATCTCGGTCCGGAGAAGATCGCGTACGCGCAGCTTTCCGATGACGGCAGCTGGCTCCTGGCCCACGTCATCGACGGCTCCTCTGGCCCGATGAGCCTCCACCTGAAGAACCTCGCCAACGACGGACCGTGGGTCACCATGATCGACGACGGAGCCAGCCGGTCGCAGGCCCAGTTCGCCGGCTCCGCGATCGTCATCTCGACCGATCTCGATGCACCCAAGCGGCGTGTCATGCGCGCCGACCTCAGCTCGCCCACACTCGACAGCTGGATCGAGGTGCTTCCCGAGAGCGATGCGGTCCTGGAAGAAGTCTCGGTTGCTGGCGGGCGGATCATCGCCCAGTACCTCCGCGACGTCCAGACCGAGGTGCGGATCGTCGAGATGGATGGAACGCCGGTGCGCGAGCTCAGCTTCGACTTCATCGGCGCAGTGGGCGGCTTCTCCGGTCAGTGGGACTCCAACGAGGTGTTCTACAGCTACTCGTCGTTCCACGTCCCGTCCACCATCTACCGCTACGACCTGGCCAGCGGTGAACAGCAGGTCTGGGCCGACATCGACGTCCCGATCGACTCCGACGCGATCACCGTGAAGCAGGAGTGGGCAACATCGCAGGACGGAACCAAGGTGCCGATGTTCATCGTCCACCGGAAGGACATGGAGCTCGATGGCGCCCAGCCCACCCTGGTGTTCGGCTACGGCGGCTTCAACGCCACCATGACCCCGTACTTCAACGGCACTCGGGCGCTGTGGGTCCAGCGAGGTGGCGTGTATGTGCTCGCCAACCTGCGCGGCGGCGGCGAGTTCGGCGAGGAGTGGCACCGCGCCGGCATGCTCGAGAGCAAGCAGAACACGTTCGATGACCTGTACGCGGTGCTCGACCATCTGATCGATCGGCAGTACACGTCCTCCGAGCACCTCGGCATCATGGGCGGCTCCAACGGCGGCCTGCTCGTCGGCGCAGCGATGACACAGCGGCCAGAGCTCATGCAGGCCGTGATCTGCGTGTACCCCCTGCTCGACATGGTCCGCTACCACCAGTTCCTGGTGGCCCGGTTCTGGGTCCCCGAGTACGGCTCGAGCGAGGATCCCGAGCAGCTCGAGTGGCTGCACGGCTACTCCCCATACCACAACGTGGAGCCCGACGTCGCCTACCCCGCCACCCTGTTCATCACCGGTGACGGCGACACGCGCGTAGCGCCCCTGCATGCGCGCAAGATGACGGCGATGGTGCAGGCCAACAACGGCAGCGACAACCCGATCATGCTCCGCTACCACACCAAGGCCGGTCACTCCGGTGGCATGCCGGTCGAGCAGCAGATCGAGGACGGCGTCGAGATCCTCGCGTTCCTGAGCTGGCAGCTCGGCTCACAGTAGCGCAGAGATCCGAGAGCCATCGCGAGAGCACCAGCAGCCCGGCGCCCGCCGGGCTGCTTTTTTCTTCTCCCGTCGCGTTCCGCGGCGGGAGCATCGTTCTGGACCATGGCCGGTCGACGCCGGGACGGAGGCGGACCGCCGTCCTACGGCCGCCCGGAGGCGCCGCGCGGCGCCCGCTCGGCGGGGTCGACCACGGAGACTGGCACCAGCTCGGCCCGCTCGGCCTCGGAGTTGTGGTGGTGGATGAGGAGCAGCGAGGAGACTCCCGTCTCCAGGAGTCGATCGGCGTCGGGGGTCACGACCACGGCCTGGCCGGGCTCGTCGGGCCAGTACGGCGCCGGAGTCACGGCCGCACCGAACCGCAGTGCGGGTCGGCTGGCATCGAATCGGTGCACGCTGCTGGTCTCCACCAGCTGAGTCGTCGAGGCTTCCTTGGCGTACAGCTCCAGGCGGTAGGAGAACTCCGTACCGCCGATGACCGACACCAGGTCGGCCAGACGAACCGGGAGCACCATCGCCGAGGTCAGGAACGGCGCCGTGTCCAGCTCGGTAGGCGACGGTCCGTTCCAGTAGCCCTGCCAGCTCGACCGGCCCGTGGCAGCGTTGTACAAGAACACACCGACCGCATCCGAAGCCGAGCCGTTTCCCGTGAGCTGCACCGACGTGAACACTGCGGCATCGTCCTCCCCGTCCTCGTCTCCGTCGATCCAGATGATGGCAGACATTTGGTTGGGGCTCGTCCACGGCGCGTGGGCGACCACGCCGAAGCTGACCGTCGCCAGCTCCGGACCACGACCAGCCACATCGCTGGCGACGCCGAGGTAGCGCAGATCACCTGCATCGTACGGGCTGTTCGAGTCCGGCTCGTCCGGGCTCGACTCCGCGAGCTCGAACGCGCTGAGGAGGGAACGGACCGGCGGAGACGACGCATCTCCGGTGAGCTGTAGACCGGTCAGCACGACCGGTGTACTGCCCCCTCCCGGCGTCGTCACCAGCCGCGGAGTTGCGGCTCGCATCGACGCGATCGGACGAACCACTGCGTGCACCGGTAGCCGGAGCCGGACGCCTTCACCCTCCAGCCAGAGGTCGCCACTCTCCTCCGCCACGCCATGTCGGGCGAGGTGACCTTCGACTGGTTCACGGTGAGCGCTTGGATCCGTGGCCGCGAGCTGCATCGTGGAGGCTTCGGCGGTCAACACCACCTCGAAGCTCCGGACCGCCCCGGGAGGCACTGTCACTGAGTCCGGAACACCGATGCCGACACCCGGGGCGTCGGCCAGAGCTTCGTAACGCAGAGCGAGGTCAACGGCGGCTGCAGACCCGTTCGAGACCTCGACCGACCGCCGTCGCTGAGCGGTGCCGAGCACCTCGACCACGCCGAAGGCCACACTCACCGACCCTTCCGCATCCACGGCCGTTGCGAGCACCTCGGTTCCGGCGGCCGCGAACAGATCCACCCGTCCGGCGCCTGCCCGGCCATGTCCGATCCGGCCCCCATTGCCCCCGAGCTCCGAGTCGACATCGTGCACCGCAGTGCCGACCAAGGCCGCCTTGATCTCCACGGGTCCCCAGGTCGGCTGCAGCTGCCGCAGCAGCGCAGCGGCACCAGCGACGTGCGGTGCGGCCATGGAGGTTCCGCCCATCACGTTGACCTCTGCGGCTGTGCCAATCAGAGCTGACGTGATGTCGTGACCAGGGGCAGCCAGGTCTGGCTTCAGCAGCCCATCGGTGCGTCGCGGACCGCGGGATGACTGCGCTTCCAGCCTGTCCGCCAGCTCGGGACGCACTCTCCGTTGCCCCGAGGTCAGCGTGACGACGACTCCTTCGCCATCACGGAGGAGAGCCCCCGCATCAGTCGACACCATCGCAACCGGAATCGTCACCTCGTCCGTGCTGCCGAAGAGCGTGTACGGCAGGCCACGTCCAGCTCGACGCACGAGGAGCCCGACAGCGCCTGCACTCTGCGCCATGGACGCTTTGAACTGACTGGAGCAACCCCACGCCTCGACCAACACAACGGCGCCTTGGGCTGCATCAGAGTTGATGAGGTCACTGCAGCCGTGGATCGGATCTGCAGCCACGAGGCGTGCCGTCACGCCGAGGCTCCCCGGATCCGGCGCGAAGTCCGCCAGTGCTGCGAGCACCGCGGAGGGAAGCTGACCGGCAGGATCGTCAACCAGAAGGTCATC
>CAZEJK010000128.1:0-14989 GCA_964512045.1 uncultured Thermoanaerobaculia bacterium | reverse complement strand
AACTGCCGACACGGGGATTTTCAGTCCCCTGCTCTACCAACTGAGCTACCTGGGCAGCCCAATGGAGCGGACGTTATACCTCTGCCACTGAGCCGCTGTCAACACCAACCGCTCCGCTGCACCTGACCTCCGACCTGTCCCGAGTCCCATGACCGCGTTGGGGATGAGCTCCCCGTCCGGCCGATCTGGCTCGCAGAAACGACAACGGCTCGCAGCAGCCCCGGAGCCGGATCCCGTCCCACGGCCTCCGGCGGTGCCATTTGGCATGATGCTGAGCTCACGGACCGATGAGCCTGGAGCAGAACCCGGACGAGCCGGAGCCAAACAGGGGAGGCATGCTCGGGGGGGGCACTGACCGCTGGGAGTGGTAGGTTCTCGGAATCAACGCAAAGGCGCCAAGGCGCAACGGCGCAAGGAGATGTTGAATGACCGAGAACTCGATCAGCAAGGTGGTCGTGGCGGCGGCGATCGAGGTGCATCGGACCCTTGGTGGTCCAGGGCTGCTGGAGAGCGTCTATGAGGAGGCACTGGCCTACGAGCTCGAGCTGCGGGGCATGACGGTGGAGCGTCAGCGAATCGTGCCAGTGTTCTCCAAGGGCAAGCGGCTGGAGACCCAGCTTCGTGTGGACCTGATCGTGATGGGACGGGTGGTGGTCGAGTGCAAGGCCGTCAGCACCTACAATAGTGTGTTCGAGGCGCAACTGCTGACCTACCTGCGGCAGCTCGACATGAAACTGGGGCTGGTGGTCAACTTCGGGGAGCGGCTGGTCAAGGACGGCATCCACCGAGTGGTGAACGGGCTGTAGGAGGATGTAATGTCGTCACTGTTGGAACGGCACAGCGACGAGATGTCTGAGAGCTTGCCAGCATGCACCCTTCATGATTTCCTTCTTCCCTTTGCGACACAGCGTCTTGGCGCCTTTGCGTTGAAGATCCTGCCACATTCGCGCAGGACTTCACGACTACCGACTCAGCTGAGCGGTTGTGCCGGTTGCCGGCGACGACGTTTCGCTCTGTCAACGATCTACGGTGCTTGGGTCACCATCCCGCTCCAGGGCACTGCGATGAACCGTCTTGCTACACTCACGCCTGCATGCATTGCCGCACTGCCCTGTTCCGGGCCTGCTGCGTGATCGTCGTCATCGTTCTCGCAGCCTGTGGCGCCGATCCTGTTTCCATGATGGAGATCCCGATCACGTCTGCATTCGCATCAGCCGTCTTCGTGGCCGATGCACCGTCGCTCGACCTCGCAGACCCTGCAGCGACGCCGGGCGGCCATCCACAGGTGTGGTTGAAGGAGGGCTGGTCCTCTCCCGAGCCTCGACACATCTGGGCGGTGGGCTCGCGCTCCACCCTCGCGATCGTACTGCCCTGGACCGGGGCCTCCGTGCTGAGGCTCGACTGCCGTCCCTCGGCGGGGCGACCGGATGATCCGGACCCACAGATCCGAGTCCGGCTGAACGGAAAACCGGTCGGAGCGTTCCCACTCGACCGCGGCTGGCAGACCCTCGAGGTCAGCCTCCCGCTGCAGCACACCATCACTGGGGTCAACGTGCTCGAGCTGGGCTACGCGTACCACCACTCCCCGAACGAGCTCGGCGACGGGACGGACGAACGGTCACTTGCGGTGTGCTTCCGTCGGATCGCCCTCGAGCCCCGCGGCACCGGCGCCACTGCGCGCGATCCACAGCCACCCGTTGTGATCGACTCCACACAACCTGCGGTTCGGATCCGCAGATCGGGGCGGATCGCCGTCCCACTCCGCCTTCCGCCGTCGGCGCGCTCACTCGGGCTGCGGCTCGAGGCGCCGGCGAGCGCCGACAGCGAATGGCCGACGGTGCAGCTCTCGATGATGGATCTGGAAGCTGCGATCACACCCCTCGGAACGGCGGAGTGGCGGCAATCCGAAGCGGTGAGCATGGCAGAGCTCACCGTGCCGCTCGATGCCTGGTCCAGCTCGACGGCAACTCTCCTGATCGACGTTCACGGCGCCGTGGATCCCGACATCACTCTCACTGATCCTCGGATCACCGCGGTCGAGCCGCGTCGTGAAGCCAGGCGAATCGCCGCATCCACACCCCGCCCCGACATCGTCGTGCTCATTCTGGACGCGGCGCGTCCGGATCATATGGGATGCTACGGCTACCACCGCGATACCACACCGAGGATCGACGCGCTGGCACGAGAGTCACTCGTCTTCGAAGACGCCTTCACCCTGGCGCCGTACACCCTGTGCTCGATCCCCACCGTGATCACCGGGCTCTCGTTCCTGCGGCACGGCGTCACCGAGCCACCGCAGGTTCTCGATGACGGAGCCGTCACCATCGCCGAGCGCCTGAGCGCGGCAGGGTACGCCACCATCGCCCTGTCCTCGATGCCGTACAACTCGCCCGAGCTCAACTTCCACCAGGGCTTCGACGAGTTCATCGAGGCCTGGACCGGTGTGCCGTTCGAGGAGGGCATGCTCCCGGAACGCGTCACACGGCTCGCCCTCGAGCGGCTCGAGCGGCATCGGGACGACCATCCGATCTTCATGATGCTCCACTACCTCCCGCCGCACGAGCCCTACTTCCCGGGAGCGGAGCATGATCGCTTCGGCGACACCACCTACGATGGTCCCGTGACCCCTGGATGGGACACGATGGCTGGCACCGTCAAGAAGATGCAGCTGAGACCTACCGATCTCGATCGGCTCATCAGCCTGTACGACGCCAACCTGCGCCGAGCGGACGCAGCGATTGGAGCGCTGCTCGATGGTCTCCAGGCGCGACCTCGGTGGCAGGACACCGTCGTCCTCATCGTCGCCGACCACGGCGAGGCGTTCTTCGAGCACGGCGAGCTCGGCCACAACTCGACGGTGTACGACGAGATGCTCAGGGTCCCGTTCATCCTGCGCGTGCCGGACCGGTACAGCGCTCACCAACCGAGCACCACGCAGCTCGTGAGCCTCGCCGACGTCACCCCGACGCTGCTCGCGCTGGCCGGCCTGGCGCCCGACCCGGCGTTCGACGGTGTGCGCATCCTGCCCACGGCCGAAGAGCTGTCCCGCCCACACCATCGTGCCCTGATCTCGCGCACGGCGGGCACGCGCCCGACCTACGGCGTCCGGACCCTCCGCTGGAAGGCCATGCTCAGCCCGCACGAAGCGCCCCGGCTCTACGATCTCTCGAACGATCCGGGCGAGACGGTCGACGTGTCGGGCGCCCACCCGTTCGTCGTGACGGCGATGAGGGCCGTGCTCAGGGACGAGATACGAAGGGCAACCGCACGAGGCGCCCTCGAGGACACCGGCGACATCAGCGACGAGCAGCGCCGCCGTCTGAGGTCGCTCGGCTACCTGTAGCTCCGGACTTGGACCGGCCAACCGGAAGCCGGCCATCCGGCCCCCGGCAAGGAGCACACGCATTCTCAAACGCCTCGGGCTTCCAATCGCCAGGACGAAAACACCCCTGGCGCGCAGGCTCACGCCACGGTGACGTCCTCGCACAGGTAGACGTCCTGGATGGCGTTGAGCAGCTTGACGCCGTCGGCCATCGGGCGCTGGAACGCCTTGCGGCCGGAGATCAGGCCCATGCCGCCGGCACGCTTGTTGACCACCGCGGTGATCACCGCCTGCTCCAGGTCGCTGTCGCCGGCCGACGCGCCGCCGGAGTTGATCAGGCCGATCCGGCCCATGTAGCAGTTCACGACCTGCCAGCGGGTCCACTCGATCGGATGGTCGGGCACCAGCTCCTCATAGACCCGCTTGTGGGTCTTGCCGAAGCCCAACGCCGGGTAGCCGCCGTTGGACTGCGGCTGCTTCTGCTTGATGATGTCCGCCTCGATGGTCACACCCATATGGTTCGCCTGACCGGTGAGGTCGGCGGCGGTGTGGTAGTCGGTCCCCTCGTGCTTGAACGCCGGGTTGCGCAGGTAGCACCACAGCACCGTGAACATGCCGAGCTCGTGCGCCCGCTGGAACGCCTCGGAGACCTCGATGATCTGCCGGCGGCAGTCCTCGGAGCCGTAGTAGATGGTGGCGCCCACCGCCACCGCGCCGAGCTCGAACGCCTGATCCACCGACGCCCACATCGTCTGGTCGTAGAAGCTCGGGTAGGTGAGCATCTCGTTGTGGTTCAGCTTGACCAGGAACGGGATCTTGTGTGCGTACTGGCGGGACACGTTGCCGAGCACGCCGAGGGTTGAGGCGACCATGTTGCAGCCGCCCTCGATCGCCAGCTCGACGATCTTGGCGGGGTCGAAGTACTCCGGGTTCGGCGCGAACGACGCCGCTCCCGAGTGCTCGATCCCCTGGTCCACGGGCAGCACGGACATGAAGCCCGTCCCGGCCAGTCGGCCGGTGTGCAGCACCTGGCTCATGTTGCGCAGCACCGGCACCGGTCGATCGGTCGCGGTCATCACGCGGTCGATGAAGTCCGGTCCGGGCAGATGCAGCTGATCCCGGTGGATCCCCTTGGCCTCGTAGTCGAGCAACGAGGCGTTGTCTCCCAACTGCTTGCGAATTGTCTCGATCATCGTCATTCCTCCGCTCGTACCATCGATTCTACCACCGCAGGCTCTGACGCGACGTCCCACCACGCGGTCTCTGTGGCGAAGCGTAACGGCTCGGCCCGGCCACCGGATTCCCCCTCCCGGCCCGCGAGACGCGGGCCGCCACAACCCGGATCGCGACGCTCTCGGATTGTGGAAGTCGGCTATCCGGTCCCCGGCGATTGTTCGTCCGAGCCAGGGAGATCCGGGTAGAGCCGCTGCCGGCAGTCCGGACAGAGCCCATGGGAGAGCTGCGCCTCGGAGTGCTCCGTCAGATACGCCTCGAGCTGGTTCCAGTACCCCTGATCGTCACGGATCTTCTTGCACCCTGCACAGATCGGGATGATACCGCGCAGCGTCTTGATCTCTGCCAGCGCGACCTCCAGCGACACGATCAGCTGCTCACGGTCCAGCTCGGCCTGCTTGCGTCGGGTGATATCCAGGTGGGTCCCGTACGCCCGCACGGGCCGACCCGCCGCGTCCCGCTCGACGATCCGACCCCAGTTCAAGATCCATCGCCACGAGCCGTCGCGCGCCCGCATGCGGTGCTCCACCTGGAACACGGGAACCTCTCCGGACTCGTGCGAACGGGCCTGACGCTCGACCTCCGGGAGATCTTCCGGGTGGATCAACGCCTTCCACGCCTCGACGCTACCGTCGACCTCTTCGGGGTCGTAGCCGAGCATCTCCGCCCAGCGCCCGCTCCTGGTCACCTCGTTGCGCACGAAGTCGTGGTCCCACCACGCCATGCCGGCGCTCTCCACGGCGAGCAGGCTGCGCTGCTCTGCAGTCAGACGAGCCGGCTCCTCCGCGCTGATGAGCTGCGCCTCCAGCTCGCTGACCCGCATCCGCAGCCGCTCGAGCTCGTCGCGGAGCCCTGCCACACCGTTCCCTGAAGCACCCACGACGTCGAAGAGTACCGCACCCGTGCTCGTAGCGCTACTGAGAGCGAGTCCTACTCATACGGCCTGTCGTCGAGGCGGTCCGCCACCTGATGCTCGGCAGCCTGGCGACGCCAGCCGCGGGAGCAGCCTCCCGACGACATCGCCAGCGGCTGCCTCCGACCTGCGTCCATCGAGAATCAGCGCGTGCTCGATCGTACGCTCCTCTCTGCGATCTGGGGCCGGGGCTGGGCTCCTCGGCTCATCATCGCGTTTCCGCATCCGTGGCCGTAGCAAACGGCGAGGGCAGCTGCTGCACGGAGCCGTCCTTGCCCACGGCAACGTAGTGGGCTATGGACGACACGACGTCGGCCGCCTCGTCCACCGCAGTGACCGCGATCGTCGCGCGGCCTCGCGGCAGCACGATCTCCTCCTGACGGATCAGATCGCGAGCCTCCGCCGCCGCCGACGCCGGCAGCTCGATCGGCAGCAGCACGTCGCGCAGCGGCGTGAGCTGATCGTTGCCGTGCAGGGCAACCAGGTACAACCGGATCGCACCGACCAGGGTCTCCCCGTCACCTTTCGGCACAACCGTCACCGCATGCGCCGGCAGCCGGACCGTGATCGGCACCGCGAAGCCCCCCTGGGCCTGGGCCGCCTGCTCACCGATCTCGAAGTCGACGCCGAGCGGGTTGTCCGACTGCGCCGCCACCAGGGCCGAGATCGCAGCGCCCGCGATCCGGTCGCGCCGCTCGAACGAGCGGTACTCCATGCGGTGGCGCACCACTGCCCGGGGCTCGTCCACCCGAACCTCGATCGTGTGACTGCGACCATCACCCGGCGTAGGCGGCTGGTACCCGATCGAGTAGTACGACGAGAAGTCGCCGGCGAGCTGGCGCATTGTCGAGCCGTTGATCGTGTACAGCACCCGACCTCCGGTCCGCCACGCCATCAGCCCGACGGTGCCGAGGGAGTCCTGGCCGCGCTCGAACGAACGGCTGCGATGCCCCCACGGATCGGCGTAGCCGACGCGACCGTGGACCTCGGCCGACAGCACCGGCGAGGTGTACGCCGGGTCGCCCTGACTGTACAGGGTGTAGATGCTCACCCGGTTGGCGTTGGCGTGGTCGATGAGCTGGTCGATATCGCGTCGGGTTGCCAGTGGAGGCAAACCGTCGGACACGAGCAGCAACGCTCGCCGCCCCGGCGGCCCCACCGCGAGCTGGTCGACCATCGCACGCAGGCTCTCCATCGAGCGCTCGGCGCGGGCCTGCTCCTCGGCGTCCGCCGCCATCTCCTGGAACTCGAGCAGAGCGGTCATCAGCATCGCCATGTCGCCGCCCTCGTCGGCGGCCATCGCCCGCAGGTTCTCGATCGAGATCCGCTCCGCATCGGCGATGTCCCCGTGCGGCGCGGTGCTGCGAAGCGCCTCGAGACCCTCGATGATCGCATTCGGATCCTCGGTGAACGGCACCGCCACGTGGAGCATCCCCGTGGACACCGCCAGCATCGCGCGGTTGCCGTCGGTCCAGCGCTTGTCGAAGAACCGCTGGACCTCGCGCACGGTCCGCTTCATCCCGCTGTGGCGCAGGAACGGCAGGTCGACGTAGACCACGATGTTGACCCGCTCCTCGGGAAGCGGATCCGCCATCGTCACCTCCGGGCCGTCGCCCTCCTCATCCGGACCCTCTGCATCGCCGGCCGGCCTCAGCCGACCGCCTTCCACCTCCATGAAGTTGGTGACCGGCACCTCGCGGCCGTCCTCGAACACACGGAACGCCTCGGGCCCGAGGCCCGTGATCGGGTGGCCCCGTTTGTCGGTGACCATCACGTCGACGTTGACCACCTCGACGGAGACCGCGTCGGCAAACACCTTCGCCGGGACCTGCTCCTGAGCCCAGCTCGTGGTCGGCAGGAGCAGCAGAACAACCCACAACAGCAGAACAGCTCGTCGTCTCATCCGACCATGGTACGTCAGCGTCGGTACCGGCTTCACTCCGAACCAGAGCGCGGCGCTGCAGATCACGTCGTTCCCTTCGGAGCACCGCCGGAGGCCGAGGGCCGGTCTCCGGATGGCCTGGGCCCGGGCCGGGTCCGAATCCGGGTCCGGGCTGAAGCGTCGTCGCTGCTGCCTCGCTTCTTGGAAGGTGCGCCGGTCTTCACTCGCCGACACCGCCGGGCTCTTGACCAGCCAGCAGAGGAGTCATACTCTCAAACAGGGACTCTCTCAAAATGGAGGCGCTCATGAGAGCCATTATCCCGTGGTTCGTCGTGGTGTCGTTGGCCGGCTTCGGCGCTCACGCCGAGATCGGAACGATCGACCAGGCTCCGGCGGCAACGCTTCTCGCGCCGTACTTCGAGATCGGTCCAGAACCCGGCCGGACCACCACCATCCTCCGCGTCCAGAACGTCTCCGCCACCGCGACGCTGGCGCGCGTCACCCTATGGACCGACCTGAGCTATCCGACGCTGGCATTCGATATCTACCTGACCGGGTACGACGTCCAGGCGGTCAACCTGATGGACGTCTTTCTCCAAAGGATCGTGCCGCCAACTGCCGATCGCGCCCGCGACCCGGGCGACCAGATCAGCCCGCAGGGCCCATTATCTCTGGACAGCACCTTCCCGGGCTGCGACGACCCTGACGACCTCGGCTACGGGGACGACGGTCCGTTGTGGGGGCTCCCGCCACCCGTACCCACCTTCTCGGAGAACGCCGCCGACGACCTTCGGTACGCGCATCAAGGCCTGCCGTCGGTCCACGGCACGTACATGGCGCCCGGTATGGCGGCGGCCATGCAGCACGACGACGACCTCATGCGCGGGTTCGTCACGGTCGATGTCGTGCAGCAATGCAGCCAGCTGGTACCGACCGATCCAGGCTACTTCCTCCCCGGGGGCACAGGCGTCGCGGCGTTGCACAACGTGCTCACAGGCGAGGTGTTACAGGTTGATCCGACGAACAACTTCATGCAAGCCGACACCTTGGTGCCGATCGAAGCGTCCGCCAGCCACCCGCTGACCAGCAGCCCGACCCCAGGGCTGGTGAAGCCCACCTTCTACGGCGCGCTTCTGCCAACACCGGGCAGCGCAGCCGACCATCGCGAGCCACTCCCCTCACGGTGGTTGGTTCCCTACAGGGGACAGCCTGACTCGCCGCCGGCTCTGGAGGTCTGGCGCGAGCCGGACGGCCCGGTGACTCCGTTCAACCCGAACACCATCGACCCGGTCGCGCCGATCCTCCTCACCGAGGCGCTGCCGTTCAACAGCGAGGAGGTCCCGGCAACGCCGTTCGCCGACGACGCGCTGCCGTGGCCCAGCGGCCGGTACACACTCAACGATCCCGGCACCCCCCTGCCGCACCGTCAGGGCTGGATCCTCCTGGATCTCAGCAACCCGGATGGCAGGCCACGCCAGGCGTGGGTGCGCGTCATCAGCTCCAGCTCTGGCATCTTCTCGGCGGCCCACCAGGGCATCCAGCTTCCGGAGTCGGTCTCCGGTCCCAAGGCCGATCGCAGTCGGCTCGGTGAGTAGGGAGCGCACCATGCACATACCTCGCGTCATCGCGGCCCTGCTCCTGGTCGTTGCGGCCGCCGGCTCGACAGCCCTCGCGGAGATCGGCACCATCGACCAGGTCCCCGCAGCGACCCTGCTGCTGCCCTACTTCGAGGTCGATATCGAGGACCCTCACGTCGTGACCGTGGTCCGGATCGGCAACGCCGGCGACGCGCCGACTGTCGTTCACGCCACGTTGTGGACCGATGCAGGCGTCCCGACCTTCGCGTTCGACATCTATCTGGGAGGGTACGACGTTCAGGAGATCGTGCTGGAGACGTTGTTTCAGGGGGTACTCCCCCATACCGGCCCGACGGTCAGCAACGTCGGTCCCATCAGCCTGCCGCACGCAGATCTCGGCTGCGGAGGGCGCCTGCCCGCTGCGCGCCTCGACGTCGACGCCGTCACCGACCTCCAGCGCGCCCACACCGGCCAACCCGTGGCCTCATGGATGGGTCAATGCGGAGCTCATGACATCGGGGACAACCGCGCCCGCGGCTACATCACGTTCGACGTGGTCACAGGATGCAGCTCGCCGACGACCTTCCCGACCGATCCGACGTACTTCAGCACTCTCGCGTCGATGCGCAACACGATCTGGGGCGAGCTGGAGATCACCGACTCGTGGCAGAACGCAGCGTACTCCGACACACTGGTCCACATCGAGGCCGACCCGACCCACCCGCTGACGGATGGAGCGGGGGACTACACCTTCTACGGTCGGGCCGTGCTTGGCACGGGAGCAGACCACAGGGAAGGGCTGGCCTCCCTCTGGTCCGTGATGTACATCAACACACCAACATTCGATCCCGGAAGCCAGATCGTCGTCTGGCGGGACCCTCCATCCCCAGCAGCGCCGTTCACCTGCGGCTCGCTGCCCGCCGCGATCTCCAGCGGACAGACAGTCGTGTTCGATGAGGAGGAGAACGTGCTCTCCCCGCCTTTGGGGTGTGGCTACTTCGCACGTGCCCCGTTCTCCCGAGCAACGCAGTCGTTGCAGATCGATACGGCCGACCTCCCAATACCGTTCCCGAGCGGCTGGCTGTTCATGGACCTCAACCTGACGTCAGCGGCCGGGCTCTTCGGCGGTCGGAACCAGGCATGGGTCGGCTCGTCCCTCCTGACGGCGGGACGGTTTGCCGGGAGCCTGCCGGCGTGGCCCCTCAACAACGTTGGCAGCGACACCTCGGGTGGTGGGACAGCCACATCCTGCCCGGCCTGCTCGGACGGTATCGACAACGATGGCGACTCGCTCGTCGACTGGATGTTTCCCGACGAGGACGGCGACGGGTACCCCGACATCCCTCCGGGCTGGCCCGCATCGGCGCAGCAGCCGGATCCCGGCTGCGAAGGGCCGTGGAGCTCGACGGAGAGCCCCGAGTGCGACGACACCGTCGACAACGATCTCGACGGCGACGTGGACATGGACGACCCCACCTGCTTCGCGCCGTGGTGGAGCAGTGAGCTCTGGAACATGCTCGCCGCCTGCGAGAACGGTGTGGACGACGACGGCGATGGCCTCACTGATTTCGGCGAGGACCCCCAGTGCACGAGCCCGTACGACACCACCGAAGGGCTGACGGAGTGCCAGGACGGTATCGACAACGACGGCGACGGCGATGTCGACTTCCCCGACGATGCGGCGTGCGGCTCTCCAGAGAGCGAGCTCGAGGGTACCCAGTGCGACGATGGCATCGACAACGACGGCGACGGCGCCATCGACTACCCGGACGACCTGGGATGCGAGGCGCCGTTTCTTGGCATCGAAGGTCCACCCTGCCATGACGGCATCGACAACGACGGCGACAGCCTCACCGACTTCCCGAACGACCCCGGCTGTGCCGCGCCGCAGTCGCCGAGCGAGGCGCCTGCATGCAGCAACGGTATCGACGACGACGGAGACGGTCTAATCGACTACCCCGCAGACCCCGGCTGCACGGCCCCCTCCGGCCAAGACGAGCTGATGCCGTGTCGTGACGCCGTCGACAACGACGGCGATGCGCTGATCGACTACCCGCTCGACAGCGGATGCGCTGAGCCGTTCGACCTCAGCGAGGGACCCGATTGCTCAGACGGCGTCGACAACGACGGCGACGGGCTCGCAGACTTCCCTCAGGATCCGGGCTGTGCCAGTGCAGAGGACCTCAACGAGCGCGCCGACACGATCACGCGAGCGTGCTCCGATGGCATCGACAACGACGGCGATGGCCTGGTGGATTACGGCGACGATCCTGGCTGCATCAGCGCCTACGACGACAACGAGTACAACCCGTAGAGCAGGAGCGACACCATGGCACGGTCGATCACAACCTGCTTCGCAACCGTCCTCACGGTCCTCTCCGCGGCCGCGTTGGGCCACGCCCAGTACCTTTCCGACACCTACGACTGCGTTGCACAGTCCGGCAGCCAGTGCCGCGAGGTCATCCCGGACCGCCACGGAGCGGCGGACGGCATGCTCCTGTCGAGCCTCTCCGTACCGAGTGGGATCTGCGCGAGCCCGCACACGATCTCGCAGGCCGTCCTGGTCCATGCGATCTGGCACGGCAGCGGAGGCGAGCAGCCGTTCGCCGACCTGTCGCTCAGAGTCCAGAGCCCCACGGGCACGTGGGCAACGGCCACGACCCAGCCCGACACACTGCCCCCATGGCTCGCTCGCACAAACCCGGTCGCACAGTGGCTGACCCAGCCGCTGTCGCAGTTCAACGCCGAGCCCGCCGGCGGCGCGTGGACCGTGGAGCTCACCGACAGCTCGAACACCGAGTACGGCGCCCTCGACGGCTGGGCGCTCACGTTCGTGTGCGGTCCGACCCCGGACGTGTCGGTGACGGCAACAGTTCCAAACGCCGCCGAGTCGCCGTTGATCGCTGGCGAGCTGATGCTCACCCGCAGTGTGACCTGGCCCCAGCCCCTCGAGGTGAGCGTCACCATCGGCGGGAGTGCCACGCCAGGGATCGACTACGCGTTCGCTCCGGCCGTTCCCACCACCTACCGGGTCACCATTCCTGGCGGACAGGCAACGACTACGCTGAGCGTTCAGCCGGTTCCCGACGCGGTTGCCGACGATGGAGAGACCGTCGTGCTCACCGTTCAGGATGGTCTCTACTACACCCATCAAGCGGGCGCTGCGGCGACTGTCACCATCCACGACGTTCTCCTGCCGGCAAACCTCACGACCAGCCAGAAGTCCGTGACCGACGCCTCTGGAAACGCGACCGCCGAGCCCGGAGAGACCCTGACGTACACCATCGTGGTCGCCAACAGCGGCGATCTCAGCGCCACGAACGTCCTCGTCACCGACGCGGCTCCGGCGGGCACGACGTTCAGCTCGGGATCGGCGCGCATCGTTTCGGACACCACGGGTGGCACACCGCTCATCACCCTCGGCAACGCCCCGGCAGACACCCAGCTCGAGATCACCATCGACATGATCCTGCCGGGAGGCGCGTGCACCGTGGCGTTCGACGTCACCGTGGACCCCGACCCCACGCTGGAGATCATCAGCAACGTCGCCACCATCAGCACAGACGGGGCGCCGCCGTTCGACCTCGAGCCTGCCGAGATCGCCGTGTACCGGGCGCCCCCGCAGATACCGACCCTGACGACCACCAGCCGGATCCTCCTGGTGCTGCTGCTGGCCCTCAGTGGAGCGTGGACGCTGTGGAGGCGGTAGGGCTCAGGAGATCGTGATCAGGCTGTCGTCTCCCCAGTCACTGAACCCGCGGCCACCGGTTCGGTTGGCTCACGACAGGGGCGCCTCGCATCCTGTCCACCGGCGAGCCGGCTCGCGCCGATCGCTCGCCGTGATGGCTGCGTGTCTCGTCGGATTGACCGTTTTGAGCAGCTGCCTCCACACACGTCCCGAGATGGAGGAGGGGCCACTCACGCTCAGCGCGTGGGCCGTCGACCTGCCCCGTAGCGGCCAGTGGCGAGACGGTCTGGCCGTCGCCGACATCAATCGGGATGGAAAGGCCGATATCGTTCACGGACCGTTGCGCAAAGGCCGTCCGTGGCCGATCGTCCTCCTCGGCGATGGCGCGGGGACGCTCACGCCGTGGCGCGAGGCCCACTTCCCGCCACGACCGCTGGCGTACGGTGACATCGCGGTCGGCGACCTGAACGGCGACGGCCACAACGACATCGTGCTGGCCGGTCACATGCACGGCATCATGGCGATGGTCAGCGAGGGCCGAGGCGTGTTCTCTCCGTACTCGGACGGACTGGCGTTCACACCGCCACAGGACTGGCACGGTCAACCTCCGTTCACGAGCCGTGCCATCGAGCTGGCCGACTGGGACCGCGACGGACGCCTGGACATCATCGCGCTTGCAGAAGGGCCCGGTCGCCCGCAGGCTCCGACGCAGCTCGGCGTTCGCATCTATCTCAACCGCTTCGGCTTCTGGGAGGAGGTTCGTGACACTGCCGCGGACCGGGCGCTGGGCTCGGCCCTCGCAGTCGCGGACGCCGACGGTGACGGCCAGCTCGACATCATCGCGCCTCCGCCCGAGCCGGGCCAGGGTCTCGTACGGTTGGGCACGGCTCGCGGCTGGAGCTCCACAACCGAGCCCCGACTGGCGGCGCACGAGCGCCTGACGGCTGTCACCACGATCGACCGCGGCGATCCCGTGACCCCGGCGATCGTCGTGGCCGTGCAGGCGTTCGCCTCGCAACGGTGGTCTGCACGGATCGACATCCTGACCCGCCAGGAGGATGGCGCATACCGGTCGCGAACACTCCTGCACCACGAGGGGCAGGTCGCGTTCACGGCGCTCGCCAGCGGCGAGCTGGACGGCTCCCCCGGCGCCGAGCTGGTGGCCGTCGACACGGAGGGTCGCGTATCGATCATCCTCCGTCCGACAGAGCCATCCCCCGAGGTCGCGGTCCAGCTTCCCGCCCCTGCCTGGCGCAGCGGCTGCCGGGGAACCGCTCTCGTCCTCGCCGATCTCGACGGAGACCGCCGCGACGAGATCGTGGCCACCTTCGCTGGCGAGACCAGCCCGTACACGCTGCGCCCTCAATGTGTCTCCGGAGGAGGTCTCGAGGTGTGGACCACCGCCCGAAACACCCGGCCGGAGCACGAGTAGACCGCTGGAAACAGCCCGACGCCCCAGGACCCGCAGCTGGTGGACGGCCCGAACGGCGACCTCCACCTGGACGGCGACAGCCCCGCGATCGGCGCCGGCATCGCCGTTCCCGGAGTCACCGAGGACTTCGATGGGAGCCCCCGCTCCGACCCGCCGTCCCTCGGCGCGTACGCCTTCCACCCTCCCGGATCACTGTCCTCAGACCTATCGATCGCCCAGAGCGACCACGCCGATCCCGTGGCCTCCGGAGTCCGACTGGCGCACACGATCACCGTGAGCAACAACGGTCCCGACCCCGCCGACGGTGTCACGGTCACCGATGTCCTCCCGAGCGGCGTCGTACTCCTCGCCACTGACGGCTGCGCCGAGGACCCGCACGACGCGCCCACCTGCTCCCTCGGCTGGGTCCCGGCGGGCGCCGCGGCCTCCTCCACCCTCACGGTGCTGCTCGACCCGATCGCCACCGGCACGCTCACCAACGAGGCGAGCGTCACCAGCGTGAACGTCGAGACCAAACCCGGCGACGAGACATTTACCGAGACCACCAACGTGATCACCGTCCCACCGGGTGATGCGAACGCCGACCTCAGCCTCGATGCCGGCGACCTCGCCGCCACCATCGCGGCGATCGACGACCTCGACCTGCTGCTCGCTGGCGATCCCGACTGCACGCAGGACGATCAGGTGCTCCCGGACGATCTCGAGTGCATCGCTGCAGCGATTCACCAGGACGACCGCTAGCGTCTCTACAGCGATGACCGAACCCAGAACGTGGTGAGCGAAGAGATCCCGTCGGAGAACCGCCGCCTTTCGGCCCCGGTCAACGGTCCCGGCCCGGGCCCCGACAGCCGGCAGCCGGACCCGGATGATGGCCAGGCGACCACTATGGTGCGTTCGGGTTGACCTGGTCGTTCGTAGTTCCTCTTCCTCCGTCCGACGGCG
>CAZEJK010000127.1:0-15086 GCA_964512045.1 uncultured Thermoanaerobaculia bacterium | reverse complement strand
GTCGTTGCTCCTGCGAGTGAGACTGGGTGGGAGGGAGAACGAAAACCCAACGCCTCATCGCTGACCGCGACGCGGTGGCGGTGGAGGCGATCGGGCCCCCTGCGCAGCATCGCGGATGTCGGCAGGTCCGGCTGCGGTACGATGGACAGAACGGAGCGCGGAACAGTGAACACACCATGAACGTCTTGCATCCCCAACTGAGCCGGAGCACGGTCCCACCGGTCAGCTCTGTGGCTCCAACCACGGACCATAGGACCCTCGGCAGGAACAGCATATGACGCTCCGTCTGGTCATCCGATTCGACGGCCGGTCCCTGCGATTTCCTATTCAGGACGGGGAGCTGATCCTGGGCTCGGCACCTGAGTGCGACGTCCAGGTCAACCACTTCACGATCTCCCGCCGGCACGCCCGTCTCCGACGTCTTGACGGCGCCATCGAGGTGGAGGATCTCGAGTCCACCAACGGAACATTCGTGGCGGGACAACGGCTCAGCGAACCGTACCTGCTTCCTCCAGGCATCGCCGTCACCTTCGGTGGCGTCGACGCCGAGCTCGAGCAGGTGGCCGATGCGGATCTCGAAGCCGCTGTCACGGTGGAACCTCGAACCAAACGGCCACCTGCGCAGAGGGTGACGAGCGAGGGCGACACCCCTCCGACCGCTTCCCTCGAGGCGGTGAAGCAGTTCACCCTCGTCCATCTCCCAGAGCTCCTCCAGAAGCTGGCTCGCGGTGCGACTCCAGAGGAGATGGCCCAGGTCGTTGCGCATGCGATCTTCGAGTCGGTGCCGTGCCTTTCCATCGAGGTCCTCGCCAGCGAGACCGCGGGCGAAGGGGTGGTGTTCACGGCGGCGCGCAGCAGCATCGCGACCACGACGACTCCTCCGTTCGAGCTCGATGTGGTCGGTCAGCCGTTGAAGGTCCGCATCGCCTTCGCCTCCGTCGCTCAGGAGCGTGGCTACGCCGCCTTGGTGCACGCGTGCACGACGTTGATCTCGCTGGCCGGACCGCCGACCGATCCTCAGCACCGTCCGGCGATCCCGACGGAGATCCCTGCACTACCGGAGCCTGCGACCCTGACACCGACGGTTCATCAGATCTACGCCGACGCCGCACGCGTCGCCCAAGGGGAGATCGGCGTCCTCATCCGCGGCGACTCGGGTACCGGCAAGGAGGTCCTCGCCCGCTACATCCACACCGCCTCACCACGCTGCAACGGCCCGTTCGTGCCACTCAACTGTGCTGCACTCCCGCGCGATCTCCTCGAGGCGGAGCTGTTCGGGATCGAGCGCGGTACCGCGACCGGTGTCGATCCCCGCCCCGGGAAGTTCGAGCTGGCTGACGGCGGAACGCTGTTCCTGGACGAAATCGGCGACATGGCCCTCGAGACCCAGGCCAAGATTCTGCGCGTCCTGCATGAGGGTGAGGTGTACCGCATCGGCGCGCGGCAGCCGCGCCCGGCCCGCGTCCGGATCCTGTCTGCCACCAATCAGGACCTCCACACCATGCTCAACACCGGTTCGTTTCGAAGCGACCTGTACCACCGCATTGCCGACTGGGAGGTCAAGCTGCCACCGCTGAGTGAGCGGCCGGCAGATATTCCGAACCTGGCGGCCCACTTCCTGGCCCGGGAAGCACGCCGCCGGAGCCTGAGCTCGGTCGGCATCTCGCGAGCTGCGATGGCCGCACTCCAGGCGTACCACTGGCCCGGCAACATCCGTCAGCTCGAGCGCGAGATGGCTCGCGCCGCGCTGTTCCTGGAGGACGGACAGCTCGTCGAGCGCTCCCTGCTGATGGAGCCGATCCGCACGGCACCGGCCGGTCGCCCACCGGCCACGTTGACGGCGATCATCGAGTCGGCGGAGCGCCGCGCGATCCAGACCGCCATCGAGAGAGCCGAGGGCAACATCAGCAAGGCCGCCAGCGACCTGGGCATCGGCCGCTCCACCATCTACCGGCGGATGGCAGCGCTCGGGTTGGAGAGCGATCTGTAGCTCACGCCGCCTCGGGCCGCAACCAAAGCGAAGCTCCGACGGTGCCGGTCCCGCGCCCGCGGACCTGTACGGTGTTCGACGTTGGCCGTTCGCTCTCCCACCCTGTCCCACTCGCAGGAGCGACGACGCCTCAGCCCGGAGCTCCAGCAGCCGCGATCACTCACGCTGACCTGGTCGTGGCACCCGGCGAGACCTGGCGAAGCGAGGCCGTCGCTCGGAACCTGCTGGCAGGACCGTTCCCGGACGGCCTGCTCCGAGTCAGCGTCGATGGGCGCGTGATCGTGTCAGCATGGACCCGCATTCATACAGACAGTGCGGAGGAAGTTCACCGCGCGCCAATTGCCCCGTGGCCGGCAGAGCTCGCTGCCCGAGCGCAGAACCCGGTGGAGCTCGTCGTCTCCGGAGATGGCGCACACCTCGCCACCGACGATACGGTGTTCGTGCTCAACCTCGGCGAAACGGTCGTCGCTGCGGAGCTGACCACTTTCGATGCGGATGGGGTTCCTCTTGGAAGCTCCAGCATCGAGATGACCGTGCAGGAGATCCGCCGTGTTTCCCTCGGAACGGTCGCCCAGTGGCGGGAGCGGCCGGCCCGGATCATGGTCGAGCTTCGGGAGGAGGGCACGCTTCTGGTCCTCGGCTCTGCCCTTGCAGCCGCAGCTCCCGGGCAGCCGCTCGCCCGGCCTGTCAACCCGGTACGGCGCGAGGCATCCCCGCCGTCACCTGCCAGCTCCGACGTCCGAGAGACGGCACCAGCAGCCGCTCACGCCGCCGCCTCCGACACGATCCGCGCAGTTGCCGGCGACGTGAACGGTGATGACCGCGTTGACTCCGCCGACGTCGCGTGCGTCACCGCCACGATCTACGACCCGGCTTACGGCTGCGCCGTCGCGGCCGGCTCCGGCGATATCACCGCTGTCTACACAGGCACCGGACTGATAGGAGGCGGCACCTCCGGCGATGTCACCGTGAGTCACGACATCCCGTTCAACGTCACCACCTCGATCCCGGGCGACGCCCTGATCGACCTCCAGAACAGCACCGGCACTGCGCTGTCTGGAACAACCAACGGACGTTTCGTCAGCGCCGTGAAAGGTATCGCCACCTCCACACTCGAAGGCGCCTCCCGTGGTGTTTTTGGGTCGTCTCAGGCCCGCCAGAGTGCCGGCGTGTACGGTGAGTGCTACGCCGACTTGAACTGCCAGGGCGTTCGTGGGGAGTCCACCCAAGGTGGCGTCGGTGTCCTTGGTTTGTCGGTCGATGGGAACGGGGTTCAGGGCACCTCCGATGGCGGTGACGGCGTCTACGGCGCCTCCACCGCCGACTCGGGGAGGGGGGTTCACGGCGTTAACAACCTAGCCAACGGGCTCGGTGTCCGAGGCGAGGGTGGACTCTACGGCGTGTTTGCAAAGTCCACCAACGGCACAGCCCTCGGCGCCGAAAGCGACAATCACATCGCCATCGGGGCACTCGGCGGCGGCACTGGGGAGGACGCCCCGGCCGTACGGATCCGCAACCATGAGATCAACGGTGTCGGCATGGTCGTCGAGCTCGACAACAGCGTGCAGAACACCTTGATCGCCGACAACCACCATCCGGCGGGCTACATCGCCAGCTTTCGCAACAACGGCAACACCCGGTTTCGCATCATGTCGAACGGCACCCACCATATGGCCGGGATCTCCGGCGGTCTGTCAGGCGCCACGCTCCAGCTCAACAACACCAACTCCACCGGCATCGCGCTGTGGGCGCAGGTCGCCAGCTCAGACGCCGCCGCCGTCATCTCCAACGAAGGGACCGGCAACCTGCTCAAGCTGTACGCCTCGGGGAACCTGCGCCTCCGGGTTGACAACGCCGGTAACGTCACCGCCGACGGCAGCATCACCGGCGGCGGCGCCGACTTCGCCGAGATGGTCCCGGTGCGCGAGCCGGGGCTCGAGCCCGGCGACGTTGTCGCGCTGGCTGCCGACGGTCGCCTCGTACGCACCACCGAGGCCGAGCAGGGCTCCGTTGTCGGGGTGGTCTCCACCGAGCCCGGCTTCCTCGGCGATCTTTTCGAGGACGTGCCAGCCGCCGACAAGGTTCCTCTCGCGGTAGTGGGCATCGTGCCGGTCAAGGTCACGGCCGCGGCGGGACCGATCCGTCCCGGCGACATGCTCACGCCATCGCAGATCCCGGGCACGGCGATGCGCGCCCGCAACCCGAAGCTGGGGACAATCCTCGGCAAGGCAATGGAGCCCCTGGGCTCCGGAGAAGGGGTTATCCTGGCACTGATCGCGGCTCGCTGAGGCGTTGGGCCTCGAGTAGTTCCTCGCTCACTTCACGCTCGAGCATCGGGTTGCTCTGCAATGCCTTGTGCATGCTCTCCACGGCAGCGGCGGCGCTCACACGGCGCCGCTCGGCCACCGTCGAGATCTCTGCGGCGAGCAGGTGCAATCGCCCCTGGGCGAGATAGGCGACTGCAAGTGAAGGGTCGAGCCGCAGCGCCTCGTCGACGTGGCGATGTCCCGCAACGACGTGCCGGCGAGCGAGCTCACCCTGCTCACCAGCCCACGTGCCACGCAGGAGGGACACCTGGGCGAGGGCTCGGTGCAAGGCAGCGCGCTCCGGGTACAGCTCGAGACCCTTCTCCAGCTCTTCCGCTGCACGATCGAGCTGTGCGGCCGGTGAGTGATCCGTCTGCAGCAGATGTCGAGCTTGGAGAATCAGGCAGTCGGCCCAGTCCACGTAGAAGTCGTTCGGGTACACCTCCCGAATCCGAGCGAGCTCGGCGAACGACCGCTCCAGCAGGGGCTGCGGATCCTGACCCCGTTCCATCGCGTACTGAGCTCGCGTGTAGTGCACTCCAGACAGGTTGATCCGTGCCGAGATCAGGTCGTCGCGAACCGACAGAGCGGCCTTCAGACTGGCTGCCGCGCGCTCGAGCGACGGTCGGGGATCCTCACCGAGCATCCGCTCGAGGTCTCCGAGAATCCAGGCCGTCAGCCCGATGTTGTTGAGGATTCTCGGCGAGGATGGGTTGATATCGGACGCTCGGGAGAACGCGTCCAACGCTGCAGCCAGCGTCTGCCGGGAGTCGATCCCATGCCGCGTCTCCCAGTCCGCCTGGGTCATGTGGAGACCTCCCAGTAGGTTCAGGGAGCCCACGAGATCGGGGTCGATGGCCAACCCCGTGTTCACGGCGTCGATTGCCAGAGCAAACTGCTCCCGAGGGTCGCCACCACTCGCCATCAGCTGACGGCCCAGCTGGAGGTGGCACCTGCCGAGGTACACGTGGCCTTCGACCAAGGTCGCATCGAGCTCCACCGCGCTCTCGAACGACCGAGCCGCGTCGTCGATCAGATCCGTCGCATCCTCACCACGGTGGATCCGCCACTGACTGCGGTTGTACAACGCCAATCCCAGTGCGACGTGGCTGCGTGGATCGTCCGGTGCAAGCTCGACGGCACGCTGGCCGTGCGTCGCCGCACGCTCGAGGTCCTCGGCGGGGTCCCCTCCTCGGTTCCACCACAGCTCCTGGCCATGGCGAGCGTGGATCAGGCTGAGCAGGCGGTGGAGCGAGCCGCTGGCGGGGTCGATCTGCAGCGCCTCCGTGCAGCTCGCCTCCGCTGCCTCCATCGCCGCCGCGAGATCACCGCCGGTGGCGATCTCCAGGTCGATGCGCCGCTGCGTCCGCTCGCACTCGATCTCATACAGCTCAGGGTCGCTGCGTCCGATCGCGATGGCCCGGCGGTACGTCGCTCCGGCCTGCTGGAGGTGCTGGCGAGCCTGTTCGTGCTCTCCCGACTCGAAGGCGCTGTACTCCCGAGCCAGCGCGACGTCACCCTCCAGTCGAACCGCCTCATACAGCCACGGATCGGCTGCAACGGCGGATCGCGCGAGCTCCACGGCGTCCTCGAAGCGCTCCTCGAACAGGGCGATCAGACCACGAGCGTAGTACGACTCACCGCTGTCGCTGACATCGAGTCGGCCGAGAGCGGCTGTGGCCGGCTCGGCGAGCTCCCGGCGCGCCGCCTCGATCTTCCTGGCGCGGAGCTCGGGATCGCGAAGGCCTGTCGCCGCCTGCAGGGCCTCTCGATACAGCCCTGCCAACGTCAGCCCCAGGGCGTGAGCCTGGGCGGACGACGTCTCACCGAGCGCGGCAGCACGCTCGAGGTGCTCTCGAGCGCTCTCGAGCTCTCCGAGGACCCGGTACGCCCGCCCAACCGCAGAGTGTCCGGCGGCTCGAGCCGGCGCGCCCACACTGGCCAGCTCGGCCTCGAGCTTCGTGACCATCCGTCGGACGGTCTCACGATCGGAACGGATATCGTGAGGCGGCACGAGATGGGCAAGGCGCATCCGAGCATCGATCCGTTCCACATCCCTGCCGAACTGCTGCGCCACGCGGGCTGTCCGCTGCGCCACCTGACGGCCGTGCACCCACGTGCCGATCGCGATGAGCACCGCCACGATCACCGCCCCCACCAGGGCCGCTTGCAGGGGGTGCCGGCGCGCCCGGACGACGACACGGCCAGCCCAAGATGTCCGCCTCGCCGCGATCGGCGCCCCGGACCGCCACCGGTCGAGATCCGCCACCACCTCTGCCGCGCTCTGATAGCGACGATGGGGCTCCTTTTCCAGGCAGCGAAGCGCGATCGTCTCGAGGTCGCGTGGCACGGAAGGCTCAACTGTTCGTGGCGGCTTCGGCTCGCGCTCGAGCACGCTGATCATCGTGGCCATGTCAGTATCAGCTTGAAACGGCGGTCCTCCCGTCAGCAGCTCGTAGAGAACCGCACCGAGGGCGTAGACGTCCGTGCGGCGGTCGATCGAACCGGGCTCGCCCGTGACCTGCTCCGGCGCCATATAGCTCGGGGTGCCCATCGCCTGGCCCTCTCGAGTCAGCACCGGCGCCTCCACCTCGTGGGCGATACCGAAGTCCACAACCCACGGATGCCACGTTCCTTCGTCGCGCCGCTCGACCATGATGTTGCCCGGCTTCAGATCACGATGGACGATCCCCGCCGCATGGGCATGGTGGAGCGCATCGGCCACATCCCGGACGACGCTCACCTTTGCCTCCAGCGTCATCTTTTCGGCGGCCTCGGAAAGCGGCAGGCCATCGATGAACTGCATGGCAATGGTCGGCCGGCCTGCGTGCTCGCCCACCTGGTAGACCCGGCAGATGTTCGGATGGTCGAGGCGAGCCTGGGCGCGCGCTTCCCGCAACAGGCGTTGCACGAGATCCGGCTCATCCCACCGCAGGAGCTTGAGGGCTACGAACCGCTGTAACCCCTCGTCCCACGCCTTGCACACCTCGCCCATGCCGCCGCGCGCTACCGGAACCGCCGTTCGGTACTCCATTGTCTCTCCTTCGGCTCTCTCAATGATACAGCTCCTTGGTGACAGCAATGACACCTGAACAGTGCCTCGCGTAACCGAAGCGTTAGATATTCGTAATCATTACTGAGAGGATTTTCGGCCGCTCGTGACGTACTGGGGGACGACGATGCAACGCGCGAAGATGATGCGACCATACGCCTTCAGCCACGCTGCTGCTATGGTTGTGCTCGTCGCGTCGACCGCCCTTGGCAGCGTCATCCCAATCGCGCAGGAGCCGGCGCCCCACTTCGTCCACCTCGGGCTCGACGACGGCCTCTCCCAGAGCTCGGTCTCCTCGATCGTTCAGGATCACCACGGACTGCTCTGGTTCGGGACCCAGAAGGGAGTCGTTCGATATCAGCCCGCAACGGAGGACTGGCGGCAGCTCGACCGTCGCCACGGCCTTCCGAACGAGGTGATCTACAGCATCCTGGAGGATGACGCCGGCCACCTCTGGCTGAGCTCGAACAAGGGCCTGACGCGGCTTCGACCGCCGGAGGGCCGTAGCACGATCCCCATCGAGGTCCGCAACTTCGATCGCAACGACGGTCTCCAGGGCAACGAGTTCAACACCGGTGCGGCCCTCGCGTGCGCGGGCACCTTCTTCTTCGGCGGGATCAACGGTCTGACGGCGTTCTGGCCGGAGCAGATTCCCCCGGCAGTCGATCCCCCGCCGGTGGCTCTGCTCGCCGCAACCCTCCACAACGCAGACGGATCGACACGCATCCCGCTGTTCGGAAAGGACCAGGTCACCCTCGCTCCCGAGACGAAAACCGTCTCACTGGAGTTCACCGCACTCGGGTTTGGAGCTCCGGAGTCGCACCTCTACCGCTACCGGCTCCAGGGGTTCGACGACCAGTGGATCTCTGCCAGTGAGCACCGCTTCGCCACGTACACCAATCTGGATCCCACGCGTTACGTCTTCCAGGTGCAGGCTGGCAAAGATGGACGTTGGAGCGATCCGCCCGCCCAGTTGACGCTGCGTGTCCAGCCGCCCTGGTGGCAGAGCTACTGGGCGATCGGCGTCTACGGTCTGGTGATCGTTCTCGGGGGCGTTGCCACCGATCGGATCCAGAGGCGACGGCTCCTCGCCCGTGAGCGCGAACGCTCGAGGCTCCGAGAGGCCCAGCTGCGCGCTGCAGCCGCCGAGGCGCAGGCCCGGATCATCGAAAGCGAGAACCGCCGTAAGAGCAACGAGCTGGAAGAGGCCCGGAACCTCCAGCTGTCGATGCTGCCACACGAGCTCCCGCGCGTTGCGGGGCTGGAAATCGCTGCGCGGATGGTCACCGCCACCGAGGTTGGTGGCGACTACTACGATCTGCACGCCGACTCGGAGGGGCTGGCGATCGCCGTCGGAGACGCCACCGGGCACGGTCTTGCGGCAGGAACCGTGGTCTCTGTCGTCAAGGGCGCGTTCAGTGCCGCCATGTTCAGTGATCCGCCGTCCCGGTTTCTGTCGCGATGTAACCGGATTCTACGGCGGATGCGCCTGCGCCGGCTGCACATGGCAATGGCCATCCTGTACATCCGTGGTCCGGAGGTCACCTTCGCCACCGCCGGGATGCCGCCCGTGCTGATCCTCCGCTCTCGCACCGGGACCATCGAAGAAGCATTCACTGCAGGGCTCCCACTGGGCTCCCTGGAGCACGCCACCTACTCGGAGCGGACGCTCGAGCTTTGCGACGGCGATCTGCTGGTCGCCGTGTCGGACGGTCTCCCCGAGACGCTCAGCCTCGATGGCGAGCCGTTCGGCTATGCTCGGCTCAAAGACGTTGTCTCCAGATGCGCCGCGCTGGAGCCTGATGCGGTCGCCGACGCGTTACTCGCTGCTGGATCACAGTGGCGCGGCCCCTCCGCTGTACTTGACGACCTCACCGTGTTGGTCGTGCGCAAGTCCGGTACGCCACCTCACGTTCTTGACTGAAGGGCGAAGCGACGCTCGCACCGCGACGACACCTGAAGGCGCTCCCTGGCTCAGCCTCGCCACGAGGACAGGAGCCCGCTCACTCCCGCCAGCGCAGCACCCGATAGGGCTCGGTGCGGCCACCGCCGAACGCCTCTCCCAGATGGATCTGCGACGTCGTCACGTAGACCCAGCCGTCCGGACCCGCCGCCAGTGTATCGGGCCACGCCAGCAACGGGTCGTGCACCACAGTCTCGAGCCCTGCCTGTGGGCTCCACGCCACGATGGCATCGCGTTCGAGGGCTGTATGCAGCACGCGGCCCTCGGCATCCAGCAGCATCCCGTCGGTAACCACGGTATCCCCGTGGTCGGTCAACCGTGCGGCCAGCCCCTCGTCGTCCAGCGATGGATCGCGCAGTGCGGCGGCGTCGATCGACCAGAGCCGATAGCCCGTCAGGGCGTGCCACCACAGCCGGTCCGCACGTGCGTCATACGCGATCCCATCGGCATGGACCTGCGGTACGACACCGTCGGGGTTCCTCCACTCGCGCCCGCCGATGACCGGAACGACATCGTCTTCGGCCTGCGTCGACCGATGGTCGTCCAGCAGCCTCCGAGCCTCGCCGCTGACCAGATCGACAACCACCAGAGCACTGGCGTGCGAGTCCGTGATGTAGGCGGCGTCGTGCTCCAGATCGATCCGAACATCGTTGAGGTAGCTCCCTTCCGGCGCGATCTCTGCCGGGAATGGATAGACGCGGCGCACCGTGTCGGTGGCCACGTCGATCGCGACCAGCTTGGCGCCGCCGGGGACGACCCCCTGGAAGCCGGGAGACGCCGGGTCCAGAGCCCACACCGTGTCGGCGCCATCGAAGACCACGCTCTGCACGCACACGAACCGCTCCACAGCGGTCTCGGCAGCGTCCTCGGCATCCGGGGACCAACTGTTCCACACCGCATCCGGGTAGGGAACCAGCTCGCCGGTGGCGTCCAGCCGAGCGACTGAAATATCGTGTACACCGCCCCACCGCGGGAAGTTCACGAGGACTCGCCCTGCGCTGTCCACCGTCACGCCTGTCACCTGGCGGTCGGGAAACTCGGCGACCACCTCCACCGATGGCTGGGACGCGGGGGCGGCATCCTCCGTCTCGGGTACAGACTGTCCGCAGCCGACTCCACTCAGCACGGCGAGCGCGAGCAGTCCAGTCAGAACATCTCTCATGTCGTCTCCCCTTTCGTTGCAACGGCCACCAGCCGCTTCGCATCCAGCCCGTACTCCGAGCCATCGAGCCCACCATACAGCTCGACTCCAGAGCAGGTCCAGTGGTTCAGAGGGAAGTCCATCGTCGTATCGCCGTTCATCAGAATCCAAGCCAAGCTGAGCGGTTGTGCCGGATGAAGTGTACCAAGATTCTGATGCTGCAACGCTTCGAAAGAACGCAGGCAAAGTTCAGCCAAAGTGCAGAATGCCGCCCTCCCCAGAGCCTGCTCTGCGAGCTTCAGGCATCGACGGGTGCTGGAGGCGCTCTCGGCAAGAGCTGATGGGTGGGTGTGGGAGCTCATACCCAACGGCCAGCTGTCCTTGTCCAATCGGCTGAGGGACCGGCACCATCGCAGCATCACTTTGGTTGCGGCCCGCGGCCGCGTTGGGCGTACCTCCGTCGAAGCAGGTTCAGGAGGCTGGGTCCATGCCCGCGACCGTTTCTGGCCCGACAGCCAAGCCAGGTTCCTGTGCAAGCAACTGTGAACGATCTCCGCTGTCCGATGACCCGCCGTGACCTGCTCGCCATTCCCGCCATCGGCCCGTACCCCCAGGCGTCTCTGATGGGCGTCCAGCTCTTCCCGTCGGGCCGGATCGGTCCCGACCCGGCCACCGACGAGATGGTCCCGGGCGGCGTCGAGCCGGAGACCCGACAGGTGTTGACGAACCCATCACGTTTCCTGCCGCTGCCGGCCTTAGGGCCCGCGCAAGAATAGCTTCGGCATATTCGCGCTCAACTGTGCCACAGATTTGGTTCGCCCGATCGAACGAAACCGCAGGCGTAGCCTTGCCTACGTTGAGGATTTCGTGAGTGAGGGCGGGCCGAAGATGTGGTGCAGGTGAGATGCGAGATGCTGGAGTCATTCTTGCGCGGGCCCTTAACATCGCTGACGTCGTCCAGTGCGCCGTGTTCCTGGCCGATCTGGACGACGACGCCACGATCAACAGCATCTACGGAGCTGCTATCCTCGTTGGATGCGTCGGTCCGCCCTTTGAGGCGGGCTCGATGAAACCCCTCGAAGGAGCTTCGGAGGTCGCGTGAGGACGGAAAGGACCGCGGTCATGAGGTACACGTGGTTAAGAACGGAGGACTGATGCGGTGGACGTTGGGAGTGGACCGGGCGCCATGAGCACGGAGCTGGCTATTCTGATCGCCGAGGCGATGGTCGTCTACTTCCTTGTACTGGGTGCCCACGCCCTCCGGCGCAGGTTTGGTCTCGCCCACTTCTACGCCCTGATCGGCGGCCTGACGGCGATCATGTCGTGGGTCACAGACGCGGGAGTCTCGGTGGAGCTGGGAGAGATCACCTTCATGGTCGGCTCGACGGTGTTCTACACATCCCTCCTGCTCGGTGTATTCGTCGTGTACGTGTTCGACGGCCCGCGGGCCACCCGGATCGCCATCTCGACTGTCGCCGGCGTGTCGGCGATGGTGCCGGTGATCGCCCTCGTGCTCCACCTTCAGATCGAGCTTGCGGGTTCCTCGCCCATCGGTCACGTACCGGTTCCGAGCCTGCGAATCAACTTCGCGTCGGTTCTCACCACGATCGCCGATCTCGTGTTCTTGGCCATCGCATGGGAGTTTTTAGGCAAGCCGAAGGTCCAGGCGCCGCTGTGGATGAGGGCATTTCTCACCCTTCTCGGGGTCATGTGGTTGGACGTGCTGCTGTTCAACACGGGCGCCTTCCTCGGCACCGAACGCTACCTCGAGATCATGACCGGCACCTTTCTTAGCCGCTCGATCATCGCGCTCTTCGCCTACCCTTTTCTGTACCTGTACCTGCACTGGCAGCACAGCCACCACGGCATAGAGATCCAAAACCGGCCGGTGATGGCGATTCTGCAAGAGATCAGTCACGTCCAAGCCGAGCTCTCCATCGCCCAGCAGGACATCGAGCGCCGCAAGCAGGCCGAGGCCGAAAAGGAGCAGCTGATCGCCGAGCTCCAGCAGGCCCTCGCCGAGGTAAGGACCCTGCGCAGCTTCCTACCTATCTGCGCCGGCTGCAAGAAAATCCGGGACGTCAAGGGATGCTGGCATCAGATCGAGCAGTACCTCTACGAGCAGAACGGCACCGTGTTCAGCCACGGCCTGTGCCCGGACTGCGTAGCGAGCCTGTATCCCACTAAGCCGGACTCAGATGACCAAGGCGGCTACGGGCCGCAACCAAAGTGATGCTTCGATGGCGCCGCCCACCGCCCGATGCGCAGGGACCCCGAGCTCCTGGCAGCGGCCTGCAGGCGGAGCCTTCCGTGATCGCTCCCGTACAGCCCTTCAAGTCTGCCAGACCGCGCGGCTCGAAGGGAGCAGCAGCATGAACGCACAACCCGTCGCACCCCTGAGAGGCTCCGTCTCATCCGTGCGACATAAAGCTCCCGGCGTGGGCCGACGACGGTTTCCCACTACACCGTTTCGGTGACCATAACCATACATATTTTCATGGATTTCACGATCGTCGACACTGCTTTCACTGCAACGAGCTCACCGAGCACCTGGGGCATCGCCATCGACGGCTCGGTGCTCGTGCTGACCTCCATAGATGTGTTCTCCTTCGGCATCGAGTCAGACCACCACGGCATCTACCAGCACACCAATGCCGGAAATGTCACCCTGACCCACTCGAAAGTGACGGGCAGCACCGACGCGATGCTCAATGAGGTCGCAGCGCTCGTGCACATCGGCTCGTCCCAGCTCACCGGAGGCATCGACAACTCTGGTGGCGGCAGCACGGTGTGCATCGCTTCGTGGAACGGATCATGGAACCCGCTCAGCTCGTCGTGCGACTGACCTGGCCGGCGAATGCGCTGTCGGCACCGGCCACTCACACCCCCAGAGTCTGTGAAAATGGAGCACCGGACGATGGAGGGAGAGCCACCAGGAGCACATAGCTCTCCGATCGCATACCCAGCACCTCGTTGTACCATACCGTCACCCGTCGGAGCACTGACGGAGTCGGGCCTGCAAGCGAGGCATTCTGTGATCACTCTCTTCGAGCTGGCAGAGCTCACCGGCGGCACACCGGTGGAAAGCTCCTGGAAACCGCCCACCATCGAAGCCGTCATGACGGCCTCAGACCAGCCGGTCACCAACAGCGTGTTCGTGGCCATCCGCGGCGTGGCAGCCGACGGCCACGACTTTCTCGATGAAGCGTTCGCCAACGGCGCTGTGGCTGCAGTCGTCACCGATGCCGAGCGGCTGGCCGGCCGGCCGGGGGTGGTGGTCAACGATTCCCGCCGTGCCCTGTCGCAGGTCTGTGCGACGCTGGCCGGCAACCCATCGCGGGAGCTGCTGACCATCGGGGTCACCGGCACCAACGGCAAGACGACGGTGCACTGGCTGCTGTACCACGCACTGTTCCACCTCGGCTACCCGGCCCTGCGGATCGGCAGCCTCGGCATCGAAGGCGGAACGGCCGTACAACGATCCGGAAAGGTCACGAGCCGCACGGCCGGACAGATCCTGATGACGACACCGGCCCCGGACGAGCTGCACCGGTCGATGCGCCTGGCCGTAGATGCTGGTCTGAAGGCGTGCGTTCTGGAGACGTCATCGCACGCTCTCGACCAACAACGCGTCGCAGACGTTGACTACGATGCTGCGGTCTTCACCAACCTGAGCTCCGAGCACCTCGACTACCACCCGCATCTGGAGGCGTACTTCCTCGCCAAGCTCCGCCTGTTCGAGCAGCTGAATGAGCTCAAGGAACGTCGCCCCGGGCCGGGGGGTGGGGCGATCAACCTCGACTGCCCACACGGGAGACGGTTGGCGGAGCTCGTCCGCGCGACAGTCGTTCCGGCGGTCGGTTTCGGGACCCACGCCGATGCCAAGGTTCGAATCGCGAGGTTCGACCAGCAGTTCACCGGCAGCGATGTGCATCTCATGGTGGATGGCGCCGAGCATGCCGTCCACACCAGCCTCATCGGCGACTACAACGCCAGTAACGTCGCCGCCGCGTTCGCAACCCTCGTCTCCCTCGACTTCGAGCCCCAGGACGTTGCGTCGGCTCTCTCGCAAGCACCTCCAGTCCCCGGACGCCTCCAACCCGTCGGCAGCGACGACATCGCAGTGCTCGTCGACTACGCACACACCGGCGAGGGCCTCCGCAACGCCCTCGGCGCAGTTCGCAGCTTCACCCGCAACCGGCTGTGGGTCGTGTTCGGGTGCGGCGGTGGCAAGGATCCGGGCAAGCGCGCTGCGATGGGAGCAGCGGCCCGAGATTCTGCCGACCGGATCGTCCTCACGTCCGACAACCCGAAGCTCGAGGATCCTGCCACGATCATCGAGGATATCCTCACCTCCGGCTGCGAACCGGCGTTCATCGAGCTCGACCGACGTGCTGCGATCGAGCGGACGTTGCGCTCCGCCGAACCCGGCGACGTCGTGCTGCTGGCGGGCAAAGGTCACGAGGACTACCAGATCATCGGCAACGAGACCTTGCACTTCTCCGACGTGGAGGAGGTCGAGCGTCTCAAAGCCGAAGGTGCGCTGGATCGACCGCAGTAGCCAAACAGACCCTCCGGATCCGGCTTCCCCACGAGTGCTCCGATCGTTGAGCGGATCGAGCAGCTCGTCACCC
>CAZEJK010000126.1:11614-15103 GCA_964512045.1 uncultured Thermoanaerobaculia bacterium | reverse complement strand
GTAGTCCGCACGCCAGACTCTTGCGCGCCCAAGCGGACGCGGCTAGCTTGGAGCGTCGCCGTGACGACCCGAGCACCGACGTCCGGCGCGGAGAGGGAGCAGACGATGGAATCAACGACACGACTCACCGTTCTCGGAGTGCTCGCGATGCTCCTGCTGGCAACCGGCTGCGGCCAGCAACCGGGAGAGCGGCCTGCTGCCGAGGACGTGAAGCGACGTGCGGTCGAGCTGGCGCACGAGACACTCATCTTCGACACCCACATCGACCTGCCGTACCGGCTGTACCGGGAGCAGGTCGATCTCACCGAGCGCACCGGCACAGGGCACATTGACGGCCCACGGGCGCGCGAGGGCGGGCTCGACGCGGCGTTCATGGCGGTCTACGTTCCCCCGCGGCTGCACGGCACGCCGCGCGCCACGGAGCTCGCCGACGAGCTCATCGACCTGGTCGAGGACCTCGAGCGGCGCTGGCCCGACTGGTTCACCGTTGCGCACTCGCCCGGCGATGTTCGCGAGGCGTTCGCCGAGGGCACGATCGCGCTGCCGCTCGGGATCGAGAACGGCTCCGCCATCGGCGAGGACCTCGATCTCCTCGACCACTTTCACGAGCGCGGCGTTCGCTACATCACCCTGGCCCACGGGGAGAACAACCAGATCTGCGACTCCTCCTACGCCGACGAACCGACCTGGGGCGGGCTCAGCCCGTTCGGCCGCGAGGTGGTGGCGAGGATGAACCGGCTCGGCATCATGGTCGACGTCTCGCACGTCACCGATGCCGCCTTCTGGGACGTCCTCGAGGTCGCCTCGGTACCGCCGATCGCCTCCCACTCCTCGTGCCGAGCGTTCACTCCAGGCTGGGAGCGCAACATGTCCGACGAGATGATCGTCGCTCTGGCCGAGGCGGGCGGCGTGATCCAGATCGCCTTCGGGTCCTCGTTCCTCTCCAAGGAGGCCAACGAGCGCTCGAGCGCAGTCTGGGGCGCCTACGGCCGCTACCTGCGCGAGCACGACCTCAGCGGCGACAGCGAGGAGGCACAGAAGTACCGGGCCCAGCTGATCGAGGAGAACCCACCGGTACCGGTCACCGTTGCCCAGCTGGTCGACCACATCGACCACGTGGTCGAGCTGGTCGGCGTCGACCACGTCGGCTTCGGCTCGGACTTCGACGGAGTCTCGGAGCTTCCTGAAGGTCTCGGCGACGTCTCGGGGTACCCCAACGTGATCGCCGAGCTGCTGCGGAGAGGCTACTCCGAAGCTGACATCCGCAAGATCTGCGGGGAGAACATCCTCCGTGTCTGGGAGAACGTCGAGACCGCCGCCGCGGAGCTGGAAAGGCTCGAGCTCAAGGTCGCCAGCTGACGCCGTTCATCCCGATGCGGACGGGACGTCCGCGGTCCCATCACAAACCGACACCCTCGCTCGGACCGCGGACATCTTGTCCGCATCCGGCCTCGCTGCAAGCCCACCCTTGCGGACGGGACGTCCGCGGTCCTAACTGAGCTCTGCGGTGCGTCACGACCGACACTGCGCAGCACCCTCCGCCTCCCACCCGCGCCGTCATCTCGACCGAGCCTCCGTGGCGAAGCAGCGAGGCTCAGGCGCTGCAGCTGTACCGACGCCTCAGAGCACCTGGCGAGCGGAGAGATCCCCTACTGAGAACCCAGGACATCCTGATCCGTCCACCGGCGGCCCGACCAGCTCTGGCATCCACAGCCGGAGTGGACTGTCGAATGCACAAAGCGCCGCAGCTCTCCCACGGAATCTCGAAAGGAGCTACTCCACGAACCGCACGGGACGCTGAGCGGGCGCCGTCAGGTCCAGCTCCGGACCGATCGGCACGATCCCGGTGGGGTTGATCTGCCGGTGGCTCTGGTAGTAGTGGCGCGTGATGTGGTCCATGTTGACGGTCTCCGCAATCCCCGGGACCTGGTAGAGCGCACGCGTCAGGTCCCAAAGGTTCCGGTAGTCCACCAGCCGCCGCCGGTTGCACTTGAAGTGGCCGTGGTACACCGGATCAAAGCGGATCAGCGTCGTCCACAACCGCCAGTCGGCCTCGGTGACGACCTCGCCCGCGAGGAACGGCTGTCGCGCCAGCCGCGCCTCGAGCGCATCGAGGGCAGCGAACAGGTCCGTCACCGCCTCGTCATACGCCTCCTGGCTGGTGGCAAAACCCGCCTTGTACACACCGTTGTTCACACGGTGGTACACGAGCTCGTTGACCTCGTCGATCTCCTTGCGGAGCTCGGATGGGTAGAGCACCGGCCCCGAGGCACCCACTCCAACGAACTCCGAATCGAGCATCCGCAGGATGTCCGCCGACTCGTTGCTGACAATCGTCTCCCGCTCACGGTCCCACAACGTCGGCGTGGTCACCCGCCCCGTGTAGCTCGGATCGGCCTTCTGGTACACCTCATAGAGGTACCGGGCACCGTGCACCGTGTCCGGGATGACGCCATCATCCGGCTCGAACGTCCAGCCGTGCTCGCGCATCAACGGGTTGACCACGGAGACCGAGATATGGTCCGCGAGACCTTTCAGCTGGCGAGCGATCAGGGTCCGATGCGCCCACGGGCACGCCAGGCTCACGTACAGGTGGTAGCGGCCGCTCTCGGCCTTGAACCCGCTTGACCCGTCCGCGCTAATCCACTCCCGGAACCGCGACTCCGAGCGTTGAAACCGTCCTCCAGTGCTCTTCGTGTCGTACCACTGATCGCGCCACTCGCCGTCCACTAGCAAACCCATGTCGTCCTCCAACCCCGTTCAGCGCCTCGGCGTCCCGGTGTCTTCACTCCACAACCAGCGCACCGGCTGCCGTCATTCACTCGTGCATACCCATCACGGATAGGTGTACGTCGCCGAGTCTCCGACGCGGTACGCCGCCTGAGTGATCTCTGCGGTGCGCCACGACCGACGGTGTGCAGCAAGCTCCACCTCCCAACCCCGCCGTCATCTCGACCGAGCCTCCGTGGCGAGGCAGCGAGCCTCAGGCGCTGCAGCTATACCGACGCCTCAGAGCACCTGGCGAGCGGAGAGATCCCGTACTGAGAACCCCGGACATCCTGATCCATCCACCGGCCGCCCGACCACCTCTGGCGTCCACAGCGAAGTGGGCCATCGAAGCCAGAAAGCGCCGCAGTTCTCCCACGGGATCTCTCCACTCGCCCGCCCGATCCGACCCGTCACCGTCCCTGCATGGCCAGGAAGAACCATCGGCCATGGAAGCTCGGTCGAGATGACGTGATAGCAGGAACGAAGGTGCACCACCTGCACACTCTCGATGTCACCCGGACCGCGGACATCTTGTCCGCATCCGACCTCGCTGCATGCCCAACCCTGCGGACGGGACGTCCGCGGTCCTATCGACGGATGAACAACGTTGGCAAGGCGCGTGCTCCCGCCCATGCACGGACCGCGGACATCTTGTCCGCATCCGACCTCGCTGCATGCCCAACCCTGCGGACGGAGAGATGACGTGGAAGGCGCAGCCCC
>CAZEJK010000126.1:0-11514 GCA_964512045.1 uncultured Thermoanaerobaculia bacterium | reverse complement strand
CCTCGCTGCATGCCCAACCCTGCGGACGGAGAGATGACGTGGAAGGCGCAGCCCCGTCACGCCTCGACGGTGACGATTCCCTCGTTGAGCAGCATGAGAAGGTGGCGGCAAATGTTGAGATCGGACAGCTCGCACTCGTCGATCACGGCCCCCACTGTCCGGTGACGCGCGATGCACGCCAAGACATCGAACAGATCTGCCGGCATCCGGCTGAGGATGAAGTACCGGTTCGGTGCAAAGACGAGGACGGCGTCGTCGGGCGGAAGCTCGGGCCGATACTGGCTGAAGTCGTCGATCTCGGTCACCGCCTCGAGCAGCAGCCCCTCCAGCTCGCGATCGATCGTCGGGTGGGTCGGCTCGCGGCCGGGAGTCACGAACTCGAAGCGGCCCTCCGACACGCCAACCAACCGGAACAACGCCTTCAGCCCCTGGGTTCGACCGAGCACGGCGTGGATCGGCTGACCCTTCTTCAAGACGATCTGACCGATCTGATCGCCGACGTGCACGAGCAGGCTGCCGCTGTTGCGGTTCACCTCGAGCGTCTGCAGCAACGAGGTAATGCCAATCTTCTCGAGCTGACCCGACAGGATCGTCTGCTGCAGCATCATGACGTCCGAGCCGCTGGGCGCCTCTTCCAGCGTCTCGCGGACCTTCTTGATGTTCTGACGAATCTCGGGATCGGTCCCCTCGCGCACCGGACCGTCCTCCACCGGCGGCTTGCCGATCGTCACCCCGAACACCGCTGATCCGATCTGGACCCGGTCGCCGGTCGCAAGCACTGCCGCGTCGGTGCGCTGGCCGTTGACGAACGTACCGTTGGTGCTGCCCAAATCCACGATGCGCGGCTGCCCGTCGGCGTGCTCGATCAGGGTGTGGTGCCGAGAGATTCCGGGCCCTTCGAGGCGGATCGTGGCGTTCTCTGCCCGACCGATCACCGCCCGTTGCAGAGGCAGAACCCGGTACGACTGCTCGCCCTCGCCCTCGTCGATCCGAGTCAAATGGATCGGTTCGCCCTCCTGCAGGGCGATGAACTCATCCATGTCGATGAGCTGCGTGGGGTCCGATACTTCCGTCATCGTCGTTCCAGTCGCGTCCGTCTCCCATCGTACTACGACATGGTGAGCAAGCCCGCTTCGTTCGCTCGGCAGATGCGCAGGCGTCGCCTCGATGGCGTTGGCGCCGACAGTGCGCGCGGTGTTCTGAGCCCACGAAAACGACCGGGGGCTCGCGAGAGCCCCCGGTCAGCGAGGGATCACCTGACGAGAAGGGACGTCAGGTTACCGGCAGTAGTTCTTCGCGGGATGGCAGCGACCGGAGCAGCAGTCGGCATTGGTGACGCAGTAGTCACCGGGCGCGCCGCACTCACATGGCAGGTCAAAGCCGTCACAGTCCTGATCGATGCCGTCGCCACAGATCTCCTGCGCGCCCGGATAGATGGTGAAGTCGTTGTCGTCGCAGTCGCCATCCTCGACGCACACCCCGTCACCGTCGTTGTCGGTGCAGGTGCTGCACGCGAGGTCCGATCCGTCACAGTCCTGATCGATGCCGTCCTCACAGATCTCGGGAGCTCCGGGGTAGATCGTCGCATCGTTGTCGTTGCAGTCGTCGACCTCCGCGTAGAACCCGTCTCCGTCCGCGTCGGTGTAGGTCGGGCCCGAGCCGAGGAGCGTGGCGATCTCGTCGTAGTAGCCGGCGAACGCGCCGTCCACGGTGCGGTTGTTGATCTCATCGCAGGTGTCGTTCAGGTTCGTGCCACAGGCGCCGGAAAGCTGCCCGACGATCTGGCCGCTGCCATTGAGCACCGGCGAGCCCGACGACCCGCCTTCGGTGGCGCCCGTCACGTCCTGGCTGTAGATCCAGTCCGGGATCGGCCAGCTGCCGCCGCACGAGCCGTAGCTGTCCTCGATCTGATGGGTCGAGTACGCCTGCGGCGCACCCATCGGATGGCTGATCCGGTACAGCATGGTGCCGTTGTCGTTGGCGATGGCAGTGGCATTCCAGCCCAGCATGATGGTGCCGGAAGGCGCCGGCTCGGCAAGCTCGAGAAGCGTGTAGTCACCGGTCTCGTTGGTCGACGCAACCGAGGCGCCGAGCGTGTGGGCCGTGTTCGGCTTCGACCACTGCTCCGGGCAGGCGTCGCCACACGCGATCTCGTAGAAGAAGTACGTCTCGAGCGTGGACGCGACCGAGTCGGTCGAGATGCAGTGGTTGGCGGTCAGGAAGTACGGCAGACCGCTGTCGTTGGCGATCAGACCGCCGGAGCACACGTACAGGTACTGGCCATCGACGTACTGCATGTGGCCAATCGCCTTGGTGGCATCGGCCACCACGGAGCTCGAGGTGCACCCGGCGTTCTCGACGCACGATGCGTTGTAGTCACACAGGTTGCTGGTCTCTCCATCGTCACCGCCAGCCCAGGGCGGCCTCGCCTTGGTGATCAGCCCAACATCGGCAACGTCGAACGACACGCCGGCAAGATCGTCACCGGAAAGCTGCAGGTAGGCGACGCTACCGGTTATCGTGTGGGTCCAGAACTCGCCGGTATCGTTCGGTCCGCGGCCACGGTACACGAACGCCTCGTCCGCATCACTGTAGATGGCGAGCTCGGTGCCTTCTGGAAGATTGAGGCCGGAAATCATGAGACGCACGCCGGCGGCTCCCCTCGCCTCCAGCGTCGATGTCCAGACCATGACGTTGTCACGTTGCTGCACAGCGCCCCACGCCCGGCGAGAGGCCTTCTTCGACACATTCTCCGTGCTCTCGAAGCGGACCTTCTGCGACACTGGCGCCACGATGCCGACACGAAGCGGCCACTCCGGTCCCGCGTTCACCTCTGCTCTTTGAGCTTCGGTGAGCTGCACCCGCAAGGGATTGACCAGCCCTGCGTCCACCTGCTGATCGAGAAGCCGTGTTCTCAGCTCCTCGGCCAGCTGCTGCCGGTACACCGCATCTGACGGCGACCCGACCTCGATCGCGTCCCTCGTCAGACCACCCGCTGCCGCCGCACCCGCCATCAATAGCACCACGCACCACAGAACCCAGCTCTTTCTCATGCCGTCCCCCAAAAATGCTAGTTGTCAGCTCCGTTCCCCAAACCCCACGTTCAGCGAACCTTATGAAGACCTTGCGATGACGCTAGGGAAGCCATGATCGACCGTCAAGTACAACCCAATAATTTTACACTTCTGTGACAGTTCTCGGTCTCACGGCCCTGAAACCCCGCCACCGCACTCGCTCCCCCCACCCACCCCATCAGCCGTGCGGATCTTTCACGAAGATGCGGATCTTTGAGGCGTCACGGCTTGCAGCGAGTCTGCTAGCATCGACGTCCGCTGGCAGCCTCAGACTGCCGATCCGGACCGTCCCACGCGCCCTAAGGAGCCTGACCATGTCACGTCGCCTCACCGCAATCCTCATGGCAAGCGCGCTGATCGCCATCCCCGCTGCGGCAACCAGCGATCCCCCACAGACCGGCTGGCAGTCGCCTCCCGAGGACATCGTGAAGGTGCTGCACGCGCCGCAGCTCCCGGCCGCGTGGCCCTCACCAACCGGAACCTACCTGCTCCTCGCCGACCCCGTGCTCTACCCGCCGCTTGCGGAGCTCGCGGGACCGATGCACAAGCTCGCCGGCGTCCGCGTGAACCCTGCCACCAACGGCTACCACGGGCGCCACGGCGGAACATCGCCGCGCCTCGTGCGTGTCCAAGACGGAACGACAACCCCGATCGAGCTGCCAGAAGGCGCCGAGGTCCATGATGTCGAGTGGACCGTCGACGGCAAACGGTTCGCTCTGACGGTCGGACATCCCGACCATCACGGGCTGTGGATCGGATCTGTGGACGGAACGGTGAGCACGATTGAGGCGATCGCGCTGAACCCCCTCCTCGGAAACCCGGTCCGCTGGCTACCCGATCAGCAGCGGCTCCTCGTTCGCCGCATCCCCGAACGCGGTGCGCCCCCGGAGCCTCCGGCGATCCCGGCCGGCCCGATGATCCTCGAAGGTTCCGGCGAGGCGGCCCGCTCCACCTACGAGGCCCGCAACCTGCTCGAGACCGCCTACGACGACGCGCTGTTCGACTACTACATGGCCTCCGAGCTGGTCATCGTCGACCCCGCCGAGCAGCAGGTGCAGGTCCTTGGCACGCCCTCCGTGTACGTCGGCTCCAGCGTTTCGCCCGATGGACGCTTCCTCCTCATCGAACGGCTCGTCAAGCCGTGGTCGCACGAGGTGGCATGGTGGCGGTTTGCGCGCGAGGTCGAGGTGTGGGACATGAACGGCGAGCAGGTCGCCCACGTCGCCTCACTTCCCCTCGCCGACGAGGTCCCCACCCACGGCGTGCCCGAGGGTCCGCGCTCCGTCTCGTGGAGGAGCACCGCACCCCACACCCTGTACTGGATCGAGGCCCTCGACGGCGGTGACCCCACCGCCGAGGTCCCGCACCGCGACCGGCTCATGCGGCTGACAGCGCCGTTTGACGGCGAACCGGAGCAGGTGTTCCTCGCCGAGCACCGGATCCGCGGACGCATCTGGACCGCAGAAGGCGACACGCTCATGCTCGTCCAGCGCGAGCGCCTGCGCCGCTGGGCCTACTGGTGGCTCATCGACGTCGCCGAGGACAGCTCGCGGCTCTGGTTCGATCTGGATGAGGACGACCGCTACGGTGATCCCGGCCAACCGGTGCTCCGCTTGCTCCCGAATGGCAGCTGGGTCGCCCACCAGAAGGGCGACGCGGTGTACTTCCGCGGCAGCGGCGGCACAGAGGAAGGCGACCGGCCGTTCCTCGACCTCCGCAGCATGACGACCGACGAAACGACGCGCCTCTTCCGCTGTGACCCGGACCGGTATGAGTACGTCGTGGCGTTGGCGGGCGGCGACGATGAGCTCATCATCCGTTCCGAGTCCGCCTCCGACGTCCCGAACTACTACCTGGTCACGCTGGGCAGAAAGATCGAGGCTCCGGGGGACAAGGCCAGCCGGGCTCACACCCGCCAGGCGATCACCCGCTTCGAGGATCCGACGCCCGTGCTGCGCCAGGTTGACAAGCGCATCGTGCGCTACGAGCGCGAGGACGGGGTCCCGTTGAGCTTCCACCTGCACTTGCCACCGGGGTACAAGGAAGGCACACGGGTACCGACCGTCGTGTACGCCTACCCTCTCGAGTACTCCGGCGCGGCAACTGCGGGGCAGGTGCGCGGCTCAGAGCAGCGGTTCAGCCGCATCTGGGGGGCCTCGCACCTGTTCTTCCTGCTCCGCGGCTACGCCGTGCTCGACCGCACAGCCATGCCGATGATCGGCGATCCCGAGACCGTCTACGACACCTTCGTGCCGCAGCTCGTGGACGACGCCGAGGCAGCCGTGGCAAAGGCCGTCGAGATCGGCGTAGCCGACCCCGAGCGCATCGGCATCATCGGCCACAGCCACGGTGGCCTGATGGTGGCCAACCTGCTCGCACACACTGACCTGTTCAGCGCCGGAATCGCGCGCAGCGGGTCCTACAACAAGACCAATCAGCCGTTCGGCTTCCAGTCGGAGCGGCGCTCACTGTTCGAAGCGCGCGACGCCTACATTCAGCTGTCACCGACGTTCTTCGCGGATCAGGTCAACGAACCGGTTCTGGTCATCCACGGCGACGACGACTCCAACCCGGGGACATTGACCTACCAGAGCGAGGTGTTCTTCGAGGCCGTGCGCGGCTCCGGCGGCACGGCGCGGCTCGTCCTGCTCCCCCACGAGGACCACGGCTACCGATCGCGCGAGAGCATCGAGCACGTCCTCTGGGAGCAGCTGCAATGGTTCGACCGCTACGTCAAGGGCTCCGGGGCCGAGTCCGGGAGCTGATCCGGGACGAGGGCTACGGCCGACCCCGGCCTCTACAGATCAGAGACGAACATCGGCTCGTCGTCGTGGCAGTGGACTGCATTGCCACCGGCATTCTTTGCGACGTACATCGCACGGTCCGCACGCTGGAGCATGTCCTGGGGCGACGTATCCTCGACGATCCGGCTCGCCACTCCGAACGATGCGGTCACGTTCAGCTCGTGTTGGGCCCAGACGACCGTCTCAGCAGCGATCGCTCTGCGCATCCGCTCCGCAAGAGCGATGGCGCCATGAACATCCGCGTAGGGCATGAAGACCACGAACTCGTCCCCGCCGAGACGTCCCAGGGCATCCTCAGTCCGTTTGCACGACGCCATCAGCTCGCTGATGCGACGGAGCACGAGGTCGCCGGCTGCGTGGCCGTGAGCGTCGTTGACGGCCTTGAACCGATCCAGATCGAGCGTCACCACCGAAAACGGCTGATGGCGCCGTCGGGCCGAGGCCAGCCGGCTCTCCGCCATCTCGAGCACGGAGCGCCGATTGAGGATCCCTGTCAGTGGATCGGTGTTGGCAAGCTCCTTGATCGTCTCCTGCGCCTGCTCGGCACACAGGAGAAAGAACCCCACCGTCAGCAGCACCGGCGACATGAGCAAGATGTACGAGCCGACGAGATACCCCGGCCCGGTCGGCAGCCCCTCATACCCGAGGCTTCCCTGCAGCGCCGCGAATGTCAGCCGCGAGAACGACACCAGGATGATCGCCGCAAAGAAAACCCGCATCGCCAGAATGTGCGGCACCGGGTTGGCCCGCCACTCCCATGTGCACTGCAGGTAGGCAACGCTCCACGGCACGATCGTCAGCGCCACGAGAACCGGCACTCGCCACGCCGTCGTCTCCAGCACGATCTCCGTCACAAACAGGAGCACCACGCAGGCTCCCACAGACCAGCCGACAAGCTGGAACGGGAACCGGCGGCGAAACACCAGCGATATGGCCCACCCGAACCCGCTGTAGCCGAGCCCGAACAGGGTGTTGCCCAGCACAAACGACCAGAAAAGCGGAATGGTGCCGCGCGCCGCGAACAGACAGAACGCAATACCGAAGAGAATGCTCGAGGCACCCCAGATCCTGAGCTGAACTGGGTTCTGCTCCTCGTCGGCGAAGCTCGTCAGCAGCATCCACAGGCCCATCAACGCTGCCAGAGCACCCGTCGAGATCAGCGACGAAGAGAAATCGAACTGCACACGCCTTCCTCGTGAGGATGATACCGATTCTGCGACCAATGTGGTAGCGCCACGCTCTCCTCGCCACCACCCCGGCGGAGCCGCGGTGGGCGGGCGGCGGTAGCGAAGCCGGATCATCTCGACCGACCCCCCGCAGCAACTCGCCCACCCAAAAGCGGCGTCATCTCGACCGAGCCCCCGTGACCACCGAAGCACCGGCACCAATCAACCCCGCAACAACACCCAAAGCACATGGCGAGCGGAGAGATCCCGTGGGAGAACCCGCGACCATCCAGCGCTCACCTCTCCCTTCTTCTCGTAGGCCAGGGGTACATCCCCCTCGCACCACGACCACCAACGAGCGTCATCGCACCCTTGAGTTTCTCCGACCCCCACCCCTGCGGACGGGACGTCCGCGGTCCAATCAGGATTCGAAGGCCCACTCGCGACAGTCTGCGTGCTCACGCACTCACACGGACCGCGGACATCTTGTCCGCATCCGACCTCGCTGCACGCCCACTCCTGCGGACGCGACGTCCGCGCTCCTCTCGCACAGAGCCGCAAGAACCACACCTTCCCGGCCCGCGAGACCCGTCTCCGCCACAAGGCTACGCCGTGGCAGGCGCGGGCCACAGCGGAGCCGCAGGAATCGGGAGGGGGAAACCGAAGCCGGGTGGCGCCGGCGAGTGGTCGCTACATCTCGAAGATCTCGATCAGCGCCGCCAGGTCCGCAGCATCGCCGGTGTTGTCGTGCTCGCAGTCGGTCGAAGCGACGGGCGGGTCCGAGCCGAACAGGTGGCCAACCACGAGGTCCACATCCGCGCCGGAGCGGCTGCCGGAGAGATCGGGATCGCACAGGAACCGCTCTGGCTGGCTGACGAAGATCCCTTTCGAGCCGTCGCTGAACGCGGCCCAGAAAACCAGCTCCCCGAAGTCGTTGAACAGCGTGGCGCCGCTGTTGTCGATGCTGAAGATCTTCCGGCTGTAGCCAAACGACAGCTCGGTCACGGTCTTGCTGATCCCCGGCTCGATCTCCAGCGAGCCTCCCTGACGTGCCACGAGTGCCAACGATCCATCCCGCCTGCGCATCCAGATCGTGGAGTCATTGACGTTGGCAGTGATCCCCGGTCCCTCCAGGGTCGCCGAGAACGCCACCTCGCCGTACAGGTTCACGATCGGACCGGTCCAGAGCTCGCGGAACGTGATGCCCGGATCGAAACCGGGCGCCTGGTCGCCCTCACGCGCGACCAGCTCCAGCGAGCCGTCCACCTCGAGGTATATGCCTCGCCCCTGCTGAGTCCACGCCATCAGCGCGGCATCGCTGACGCCATTGAGGATCGCCGCGCTGAATGCGCTGAACGTCCCTCCGCCAGGAGCGCTCTCTCCATCGAACGCCACTCGACGGAGCTGGGACAGGGTTCCGACCCAGACGCCATCCAGGCCGGAAGCCACCGTCCCCGTCATGGCCACGGCACCCGCGCGGCTGATTGACTGGGCGCCGATCGTATCGATCAGACCGCCACCTCCCGGATCGTTGGTCCCCGTGCCGGCAACGAAGCCCGGCCCGCCACCCACAGTCCCGCTCCACACACCGTGCTCGTACACACCCCCACCAACGTCCGTCTGGCCCGAGAAAGCGATATGCCCGCCCGGGCTCAGGATCGGCTCACCGATGTACGACCAGCTTCCGCCGAGCCCGGATACGGGATCATTGTCTTGCACGAAGCACGAGACGGAAGCTGCCGAGCCCGAGAAGATCGCCACGCTGCTCCAGCCGCCAAGGATGCTGTCCTTGAACACCACGGATCCCTGTGCGTTCACCCGGCGGTAGTCCTCGAACCCGAGCGCACCGAACACACCGCCGGTGTCCGGGGCGGGCTCACCTTCCCGCACCACGATCTGCGCCGCCTGGGAGTTGTACAGCACCCGCACCGAGTTGTTGGTACTGTCGACCCCGTCGCCTTCCAACCACTCGGCAGAGAACATCCGCTGCGGATCCGCCACCCCGCCGCGGGCGCACGTGATCGTCACGTTTGGGCCCGCTTCCAGAAACGGATCGCCCTCGCGGCAGACCTGCTCGAGGGCGCCCTCCACCCACGCCAGAGCCATCCCGTCGTTGGAGCTGTCGACACCCGGCCCTGTGATCCATCCAGACAGCGCAACGCGACCGTTGTTCTGGATATACGGGATCTTCTGCAGCTCATCGATTGTGTACGTACCGTAGCCCGATCCCTCCCAGACGACCGGCGTCACCGGTGGAGTCTGCGCCCCACTCTGGAGGGCGACGGCAACGACCGCTGACAGGCTCGCAGCCACGATCCAGGTCAAGCTCCTCTGTCGCATAGCATCTCTCCTCATCCGGCGCCGCACGAGCACGTCTGCACTGTGACACCACCCTCAACCGTTCAGATCAGATCTCCTCGACACATTGTTACATAGTCTCAACTATGCACCTCACACTCGATCAACCGTGCCGCCGCACCGCACGCTTCTCGAGCACTCTGACCGTGTCGTCCCACACGGCAGCTCGTCTGCATCCCGAGAACCCGGGAAAGACGAGTGTGGCCGGACTCATTGGACCACACCGTCCGCCCAGAAGCGTCGCTTGTCCCGGCGGAGCCGCGGTGGGTGGTTCTCTGCGTTCACGAGCCACCCACCGAAGCCTCCCCGGCTCTGGCACTGGCCCGGGTCCCCGCCCCGGATACCGGTAGCCGGCCCCGAACCTTCGCAGCCCCGACGATCGGGTTGATCATCACGCCTCCTGGTTGCTGCCCCTACGGTATCCACCACCGAACCCCAACTGCCAACGACCCACGCACGAAGCCCACAAGACCCGTCGATACGTACGGTCCACCGTCGCTGCACACCCACTCCAGCGGACGGCACCCCCGCTCCTCTCGCGCGCCGAACCGTGCACAATCGCCGTGCTGCCGCTCCGTCCGACCGTGCCCCAGCAACGCCACGCAGGCTCGGTCGAGATGACGTCGTGCGTGAGTGGGACAAGGTACTGCGAAGAGCGACAATCGATGAGCACAACGATCCCGTGAGCAGAAGCGCACCCCGCACCACCCTGGCGACTCCAGCCTAAGCTGAGCGGTTCTTCCGGATGAGGTGTGCCAAGATCCTGATGCTCCAGTGCTCCGGAAAGGCGCAGGCATTCCCTGAGGTACGTTGAGCAATTTCCGAAGTGCCTGGAGCGCAGTAGATTGGTGCAGATAGCCGGCAAGAACCGCTCAGCTTAGGTGATAGAATCCTCTTGGAGGCTACCGTGCGGAACGAGTTCACAGCCATCATCGAGAAAGATGAAGGGTGGTACGTTGCCTACTGTCCCGAGGTGCCGGGTGCGAACGGCCAAGGCCGAACCGTTGATGAGTGCCGCGCAGGCCTGGCGGAAGCCATCGCCCTCATCTTGGAAGACCGCCGCCACGACGGCCTCCGTGGTGCACCACCGGAGGCTCTTCGCGAAACCGTGGTTGTCGGGTGAAACGAAGCGCCTTACTGCGCCATCTGCGTCGACATGGCTGCTTCCTCAAACGAGAAGGCGCCAACCATTCATTGTGGAGCAGCACTCAGACGGGTGCCGTCGAAGCTGTACCGAGACACACGGAGATACCCAACAGACTGGCACAGAAGATCTGCCGTCGGCTTGGCGTACCGGATCCGCCAGGCTGGCGCGACAGCCCCTCCCCCGGCTGGGGCCCGCTGCTCATGCTCAGGCTGGATTCCCGCTTTGGTGCCGGCTTCAAAGAACCGCTGGAGTCCCTTATGCCTGAAGCTCCTGATCACGCCTCAGGTGTAGCATGGTGCACACTACGCAACACGACTCACCTCACGATGAGAGCACCGATGGGCGCCTTCGAGCGCTCGCGTGGACCTCGCACGCACCCGGACACGATTGACCGCGGACCACCTGAATCGTAAGCTACTGACAACGGAGACCGCCGCCAAGATCGCGTACTGGAACGATATCGCGGAGTACGATCTCGAGACCGCTCGCGCGATGCTGGCCGCTGGGCGATGGCTCTACGCAGTCTTCATGAGCCAACAGGCGCTTGAGGAGACGCCGAAGAGGACAGCGACGTCGACGTTGCCATCGTCTCGCCAGCGTTCCGTGGCATGCGCCGCGTGGACGCGATTTCCTTCCTTCTGACCCAGGCCAAGGGGCTGGGGATCGATCTTCAGCCCATCCCCATGACCCCTGAAGAGATCTCCGACAGCAACGCCCCTCTTGCTCGAGCCGTCGCAACCGAAGTTATCGAGTTCGTGGCCGTCTGAGAGACAGTGACCGGGCCCAGAAGCAGCGAACCCAAACCTGCCCCGGCGGAGCCGCGGCAGGCGGGCGGGGGTCGCAAAGCCGGATCATCCCGACCGAGCCACCGCAGCACCTCGCCCACCCCAAAGCGTCGTCATCTCGACCGAGCCCCCCGCAGCACACCGCTCACACAAAAGCGTCGTCATCTCGACCGAGCCACC
>CAZEJK010000125.1:0-15223 GCA_964512045.1 uncultured Thermoanaerobaculia bacterium | reverse complement strand
AAGCTCGACGCTGCGGACGAGACGTCCGCGGTCCTATCGGAGGATGTGGCGTGCCGGTGTGCCGCCGTCCATGCAGGGACCGCGGACCTCCGGTCCGCATCGGGCCCTGCTGCAAGCTCGATGCTGCGGACGAGACGTCCGCGGTCCTATCGGAGGATGCGACGCTCCGGCCGACGGAGAGCTGATACCAACCACAAGCGCACGGAGGCTCGGTCGGGATGACGACGGGACGGAGCGCCCGGGCCTGTCCACGGTCCCGACCCCGGCCAACGGTCCCGGCCAGCGGATCCCGGTTCACGGCCCCTGGCGATGACCATCGCACTCCAAGAGTCGCGAACATGCCGGTGCGCATCCACTCCACCCGCCCGTCCACCCGCCGGCGAGACGCCGGCTGGCACAAGAGAAGAGTCACGCGATCCGGGTTCTAGCGGTCCGCGTGTGCCACGGCCAAGCCTTCAGGCGGCGCCGGGCCTCGCCGGCCGGGCGGACGGCTCACGAGCCGTGCAGCGATCGTACGGCTCGCAGCATGCCCAAGCCTTGGACCCTGTCTGTGGCCTCCGGCTGCGCTAGAACCACTGCTCGTCGACCACGACGACCCACTCCGCATCCTCCTTCTTCAGGACCAGGTGCCGTGGGTACGTGCCAATCGTGATGTCTGCAAACGCCCACCCTTCGTCGACGTCGACTCCGAACATCCTGACGCGAAGTGCCGTGTGCTGGGGGTCTCCACCAGCGGCGACTATGTTGGGTTGAGTCGTGGACCAAGCTGGTGCGAGAAGCTCTCGATATGGCCATCTGGAACCGGCGCCCTGACGGCGTCATCCATCACTCTGACCAGGGGAGCCAGTACGCTTCTCTCGAGTTTGGGCGGCGGCGATGCCAACACCGCCGGTGGCGATGCTTCCACGGTGAGTGGTGGATGGGACAACACCGCCACGTACTTCCGGTCCACAGTGGGTGGGGGCGAAGGGAACACCGCCAGCGCACCCTATGCCACCATCGCAGGAGGTCGGAACAACACCATCACCGGTACCGCTGGCGCGAGCGCCATTGGTGGTGGGCGGGAAAATGCGATCACCGATTCGGCCAACTTCGCCGCCATCCCCGGCGGCCGGTCGAACCGGGCGGAGGGCGCTTACAGCTTCGCCGCTGGTCGACGTGCTCAGGCCCTTTACGACGGCGACTTCGTCTGGGCCGACTCCACCGACGCCGATTTCGCCGCCACCGGCCCGGACCAGTTCATGGTCCGGGCGACAGGCGGGGTCAGCTCCACCACCGGCGGTGCCGGATTCGAGATCGATGGCAACAACCTGTACGTCCAGGGCGACCTGCAAGTTGTTGGCAACTACATCCAATTCCCGACCATCACAGGCAGCGACCCTCCAGCAGCAGATTGTGACGAGGCCTCCGAAGCCGGCCGGATCGTGGTACGCACGGACACCGCAACCCTATATATCTGTGTCGGCACCAGTGGATGGGTAAGTAAGTAGGCACGGATTGGTGCCCAGATGGTTGCCACGTACACACTTTCACACGTGTTGGCGGTCAGTGCCGCCGTGAGACGGCCTCGTCGAGCGTGTCGACACGTTGCTTGAAGGCGGGATCTTCCCGCTCGACATGGAGTCCGCGGTCGAGCCACCTGGTGATTGAGCTCGCGTGCTTGTCCAGGAGGGCCGCCACGTCTCAGGTTCGCGCCTGGTAGCGGCCGATCGCGAGTGCGGCGAGCTCAGCCCGAAGGAGCGTGAGCTCCAGCCGTTCCTCGGCAAGCTCCAGACCATCGAACATCCGGGCATCTGCGTGGCGTTGCGGATCGGCGATCTCGTCCTCATCGGCGGACCCGGCCCACCAGGGAAGCTCGGTGGTCGGCTCGGTAGCCCAACGGTCCTCTGCGACGCCTCGTACCCAGTGAAGGTGGTTTTCTGCCGGACTCGTGGTGACAGGCTCGTCGAAGCCGTACAGCACAGCACGGCGGTCTATCAGGTGTGGGCTGCACGTTCCGATATCCTTCGCTTCGCTTTCGGATCTGTGGGGGACCCGGGCGGGTGACCGCCCGGGTCTACCCGACACCCTTCGCTTCCGTGGCACCCTTTCGGGCACTGATGCCACCCATGCTGTCGGTGCTGTCGCTCGCAGCTACCTGAATCACCGGAACGACGCGCAGGATCGCAGGTACTCGGCCGGACGCAGGACGAGGACTCCGGCGACCTGCCTGCCGAAGAGGTGGCCGAAGTGGGTGATGTCGCCAGTGATCAGATGGGTTGCTCTCCCGGACAGCGCAGCTCTCAGGATCGGACGGTCCTTCTCGGGGAGCATCTCTTCCTCCGGCGCCTCTCGCACGCCCCGATCAGCCACGATCTCGCACTCGTGGACAAGATCCTGCAGACGCTGCCGCTGCTCCGGGCTCCCGAGGTTCCGGTCGGCCTCGGCGATGGCATAGAACGAGCTCAGCAAACGAACGTCCGACAGGCTCCAGAGCGCCACGAGGCCACTGTCCGCCCGATACGCAGCAGAGAACAGCACGTTCGCGTCGAGGAAGAGTCGGTCCATGCTCTATTTGGCACGTTGAGGTTGTTGGATCGCGTCCGGATCGAGGCCCATCTCTCGGATGGCTTCGCGAGCACTCCGTTCGTCGTCCTCGTCGACAGCATTGGCCAGGAGGAACTCTGCACGACGTTCTGCACTATAGATCTCGACCGGTACCGCCACAGCGGGTCTCAAGAGGATACCGTCCTCCCGCTCCTCGGCGATCACGAGCATGCCTTCGTCCAGACCGTACCGTCTTCGCAGCTGAGCAGGCACCACAACGGTTCCGCGCTTCCCCATTCGACTTGTCACCTGGCCCATATGCTCTCTCCAAGAAATCGCCCAAGTTTCAGAGTATCATCTACTCTGATATTCAGTCTACCACGTCTCTGTTGCCCATGCTTGCCAGCCGTGGTCGTTTGGCGCGGTGGTCAGGTCTTCGGCAGTCCGGGGCCGGCCCTACCGCGGCGCAGCCGTGCAGGCGAAGCCGGAGACACCGGGCTCTGATGACGTCCGCAAACGCCCGCACCGCTCCGCAGCAGACGGAGAACCAGGACGCACACACGGACCGCGGACCTCTGGTCCGCATCGGGCCTTGCTGCCAGCTCGACGCTGCGGACGAGACGTCCGCGGTCCTTTCGGAGGATGTGGCGTGCCGGTGGGCCGCCGTCCATGCAGGGACCGCGGACCTCTGGTCCGCATCGGACCAGGCTGCTGGCTCGACGCTGGGGAACAGACGTCCGCGATCCGTGCGAGGGTGCGACGCTCCGGCCGACGGATCCCGGTTCACGGTCCCCGGCGATGCCCATCTGATGCCGATAGCCTCGAGCACACCGCTGCGCATTCACCAGACCCGGCCTTCCTCCCCAGCGCCAGGAGTGCGCTGTCGAAATCATCGGGCCCTGCGAGCCGTTGGTGTATCTGGTATGTGGACAGGGTCTTTTCGAAGCGTGATGCCGCTGCTGGTGCTCATCGCCGGTGGGCTGCTCTCCGGCTGCAGCTCGCAGCCGCGGGAGGTTTCCGTGCCGGTGGAGGTGCCGGAACGGTTCTCCGTGTCCGGCGCCGCCGCGATACCGGACCGGTGGTGGACGGCGTTCGAGGATCCGCAGCTGGACCGGCTGGTGGAGCAGGCGCTGGCGTCGAACCTGGATGTGGCCAGCGCATGGCAGCGACTCCGCGAGGCTCGGGCGGTGGCCAGGCGCGAGGGCGCGGTGCGGCTGCCACAGCTCGATGGGCTCGCCGAGGCCTCGGTGCAGAGATCGGCCGCCGCGGACGACGAGCAGCTCTGGCTGGGGGTGGCGGCGGCGTACGAGGTGGATCTCTGGGGCCGTCTCGGCTCTGCTGTGGAGGCAGAGCAGCTCCGAGCTGCGGCCACGTTCGCCGAGTACAGAACAGCGGCGCTGACAGTGTCTGCCGAGGTGACGCGCACCTGGTTCGCGCTGGCCGAGGCGCGGCAGCAGGTCGAGCTGTTGGACGCTCAGCTCGACGCCAACGGGAAGATCCTCGATCTGCTCGAGGCCCGCTTCGGCAGCGGGATCGTGCGCGGCGTCGACATTCTCAGGCAGCGGCAGCTGGTGGAGGCGACTCGCGAGCAGCGGATCATTGCGCAGGCGCAGGTCGACCTGCTCGAGCACCTTCTCGCAGTGCTGCTCGGGCGGCCGCCGCAGGATCGCGAGGCCGTGGCATCCTCGGCGGTTCTGCCGCGACTCCCGGAGGCTCCGGCCACCGGACTGCCGCTGGACCTGGTCCGCCGCCGGCCTGACGTGGAGCGCGCGTTCCTGCTGGTGCAGGCAGCCGATCGTGAGCTGGCGGCAGCGATCGCCAGCCGCTACCCACGGCTGACGCTCGATGCGTCGCTGGCAACCGAGGAGTCCGATGCCTCGGACCTTTTCGACGACTGGGTGCGGTCGTTTGCCGGTAGCTTGCTGGCGCCGCTGTTCCGCGGCGGCGCTCTGGCCGCCGAGGTGGAGCGCAGTGAAGCGGTCCGCGAGCGGCGGGTGGCCGAGTACGGTCAGGCCACGCTGACGGCGTTCCGTGAGGTGGAGGATGCACTCACGCGGGAGCGACAGCAGCGCGAGCGGGTCAGCAGCCTCGAGGAGCAGGTGGGGCTCGCGGAGCAGTCGTACGAGCAGCTTCGGCTGGCCTACTTCAACGGGATGACCGGCTATATCGATGTGCTGACGGCGTTGACCGAGTCTCAGCGGCTCGAGCGGGAGCTTCTTGCAGCGCAGCGGACGTTGCTGGACGCTCGGGTTGCGCTCCATAGGGCGCTGGCCGGGGGTTTCGAAACCGTACGTGAGCGTAACGGAGAGCAGACGTGAACGACGAGCAGATCGATACAGCAGCCAACGACGATCTCATCCCCGAGGAGCACGACGAGAGGCGAGGGGTCAGCTGGAAGCCCACGCTGCTGCTGTGCGTCGTGATCCTGTGCGCAGCAGCCGGCGTGGTGTGGGTCATCTTCTCCACCGAGCCGACCGCGAAGCGGGGTGGCGCCATACGGGAGTCGGCCATGCTGGTCGACGTGGTCCGTGCCGAACGGGGCACCTACCGGCCGGCGATCACCGTCATGGGACGGGTCGAGCCCGCCAAGGAGATCGTGCTCAGCCCACGTGTGCGGGGTGAGGTCGTGCGGGTCGCCGAGGCCCTGACTCCGGGCGGCTTCGTGTCGGCCGGTGAGCTGTTGCTGGAGATCGATCCGTCCGACTACGAGACCGCACTCAGGAGCCGACGGAGCGAGCTGCACCAGGCCCGGGCCGACCTGACGCTGGAGATGGGGCGGCAGAAGGTGGCCGAGAGCGACTACCAGCTGCTGGAGACGAGGTTGCCATCGGAGCAGGAAGCGCTCGTGCTTCGCCAGCCCCAGCTGGAGACGGCGCGGGCCCGAGTCGAGGCCGCGGAGGCTGCTGTTCGCCAGGCCGAGCTCGATCTGGAACGTACCACGATCGTCGCGCCGTTTGCCGCCCACATCCTCACGCGCGACGTCAACGTCGGATCGCAGCTGGCGCCGGGGGACACTGTCGCACGGCTGATCGGCCTCGACGAGCTCTGGGTCATCGCCTCCGTACCGCGCGCCAAGCTCCGCTGGATCTCGGTCCCAGGTCTGGCGCCCGCCGAGGGATCGCGAGCGCATGTCCGCGACCGCGCGGCGTGGCCGGATGGCGTGTCGCGAGTGGGGCAGGTGGACGCGCTGATCGGCGAGCTGGCGGACCAGACACGGATGGCTCGGGTGATCGTCTCGGTGCCCGATCCGTTCCTCCACGACGCCACCGGGCATGATGCGGTGGGCAACGCGCCGGTGCTGATGGTCGGCGCGTTCGTCGAGGTGGAGATCGAGGGGACGCCCGTGGACGATGTGGTCCGCCTGAGCCGCGACCACGTGCGGACCGGTGACACCGTGTGGGTCATGGATGGGGATGACCGACTGAGCATCCGCGACGCCGAGATCGTCGTCCGGGATGCCCGGTTCGTGTACATCGCGAGCGGCGTCGAGGATGGCGAGCGGGTGGTGACCACGAACCTGGCCACGGTCGTCGACGGGGCGCGGCTGCGGCTGGAGGGCGGCGACGGCTCTGGCGCCGCTGACGGCGTGGAGAGCTCTGGACCGGGAGGGACCGGATCATGAGTGCTGACGGCTCTGCCGACCTCCAGTCTCCCCGGATGCGGGGCGCCATCGCGTGGATGGCGCAGAACTCGATCGCCGCCAACCTGCTCATGATTCTTCTCATCGGCGGTGGAGTCTGGACGGCTTTCACGGTCCAGAAAGAGGTGGAGCCCCAGTTCGCCCTCGACATCGTCGAGGTGAGCGTGGTCTACCCGGGTGCGTCGCCGGCGGAGGTGGAGCGCGGGATCCTGCTGCCAATCGAGGAGACGATCCAGGGGGTCCAGGGGATCAAGGAGATCACCTCCCGCGCCCGCGAGGGCGCCGGCTCGGTGAGCATCGAGCTGGTGGCGGGCACCAACAGGATGCAAGCGTTCCAGGAGATTGACCAGGCCGTGAACCGCATTCGGACGTTTCCGGACGACATCGAGGAGCCGGAGGTACGGCTTCAGGCACAGGAGCGGGAGGTGATGGAGCTCGGTCTGTACGGCGACGCCGACATCTGGACGCTGCGCCAGCTGGCAGAGCGGCTGCGCGACCAGCTCGTCAGCGACGATGCGATCACGCAGGTTGAAATCGGGAACGTGCCAGATTACGTGACGCACGTGGAGATCCCGCTCAGCAGACTGCGCGAGCACGGTCTCACGCTGGGTGACGTGGCGCGGATCATCGCGCGGTCGAGCGAGGACATCCCGGCCGGCGCCGTCGAGACGCGAACCGGTGAGATCCTGCTGCGGCTGAAGGAGCGCAAGCAGTGGGCCGAGGAGTTCGCGAACATCTCCGTGGTGACCTCGGAGTCCGGATCGCCGTTGACCCTCGCCGATCTGGCGACGATCACCGACGGCTTCGAGGAGACCAGGTTCCACTCGCGGTTCAACCGGCAACCATCCGTCGAGGTGCAGATCTACCGGATCGGCGATCAGTCGCCTCTGGAGATCTCGGAGGCGGTTCAGACGGTTGTTGCAGAGTTCGAGACCTCGCTGCCGGATGGTGTGCAGGTGCGGATCGACTCGAGCGCCGCGCGCGACTACAGCGAGCGCCTCTCCCTGCTGGTGGAGAACGGCTTCATGGCGGTGGGAATCGTGCTTCTGATTCTGGCGATCCTGCTCGAGATTCGGCTGGCGTTCTGGGTCATGATGGGGATGGTGGTGTCGTTCGTTGGCGGCATGGTGTTCCTGCCGCTCGTGGGCGTGAGCATCAACATGATCTCCATGTTCGGCTTCCTGGTGGTGCTGGGGATCGTCGTGGACGACGCCATCGTGGTGGGCGAGAACGTCTTCGAGTACCGTCGCCAGGGGTTCACACCGATCCGTGCGGCGATCGCCGGTACGCAGGAGATCGCCCGACCGGTGACCTTCAGCATCCTCACCAACATCATCGCGTTCATCCCGCTGCTGTTCATCCCCGGGCCGACCGGCAAGTACTGGTGGCCCCTGCCGGCCGTCGTCATCATCGTCCTCGCCGTGTCGTTGCTCGAGGCGCTGTTCATCCTGCCCGCCCATCTGACCTTCCGAGCGCAGTGGCAGCGCTCGCGGCTGCGTCAGTGGATCGATGACCGCCAGGAGAGGATGGCGCAGACGTTCACAGGGGCAGTGGACCGCTACTACCGGCCGTTTCTCGAGCTGGCGCTGCGCCACCGGTACGTGACGCTGAGCGCGGCGCTGGCGCTGCTGGCGGTGGTCGGCGGGTACGGCTACAGCGGCCACATGGGGATGGTGATGATGCCGGAGGTCGCGGCTGACGAGATCGAGGCCGGAGTGAACCTCCCCGTCGGCACAACCCCCGCTCAGGCCGCCGCCGTTGCCCTCGAGGTCACCGACGCAACCCACCGGATGTTCGAGGAGCACGATCTCGATCGGGTAGCCGAGGGGATCAAGACCAACGTTCGCGGCCAGAGCTTCATCGATGTCGAGATCGTCATGAAGCCGCCGAGCGAGCGGAACATGACCGCCAACGAGGTGATCGCGCTGTGGCGCGACTCCATCGGCGATATCGAAGGGGTCGATCAGATCACCTTCGAGGCCGAGCGCGGCCCCGGTGGCTGGGCGCAGGATATCAGCGTTGACCTCAGCCACTCGGATATCGATGTGCTGGCGGCGGCGAGCCAGGCGTTTCTCGAGCGGGTGGAGTCGTTCGACGAGACGCGCGACGTGAACGACAACTACGACAAGGGCAAGGAGCAGCTCGACCTGAGGCTGCTGGAGGAGGGCCGCAACCTGGGACTGACGCCGTCGGAGGTGGGGCAGCAGGTGCGCGACGCGTTCTACGGTGCGCTCGCGCTGCGCCAGCTGCGCGGCACCAACGAGATCGAGGTGCGCGTCAAGCTTCCAAAGGTGGAGCGGGAGGATCTCCACTTCTTCGAGGAGTTCGTCGTACGTGCGCCGGATGGCACGGAGGCGCCGCTGCTGGAGGTGGCGGACGTCGACAGCAGCGAGGCGTTCAACACCATCATCCGCCGTAACGGACGGCGGGTGGTGACGGTGAGCATGGACGTGGAGCCGAAAAGTGCCATGACCCGTGTGCTGAAGGCGTTGCAGCAGGAGGAGCTGCCGCAGCTGAGAGCTGACTTCCCGGGGATCACCTGGAGCTTCCAGGGCACCCAGGCGGAGCTCCGCGAGTCGACACAGGCGCTGTGGGGGGCGTTCGCGCTGGCCATGGCCGTGATCTACGCGCTGCTGGCGGTGGCGTTTGGTAGCTACACGCAGCCGCTGATCGTCATGGCGGCGATCCCGTTCGGGCTCGTTGGGGCGGTGATCGGCCACATCCTGCTCGGTTACGACCTCTCTCTGATCAGCCTGATGGGAGTGATCGCACTGTCCGGCGTGGTGGTGAACGACTCGCTGATCATGATCGACTACGCGAACCGCCAGCGAGCTGGGCACACCGTGTTCGAGGCGATCCATCGCGCCGGGATCCGCCGCTTTCGGCCGATCATGTTGACGACGGTCACGACCTTCGGTGGGCTGTCTCCGATCATCTTCGAGACGTCGCAGCAGGCACAGTACCTGATTCCGATGGCGATCTCCTTGGGGTTCGGCATCGTCTTCGCAACCTCCATCATCCTCCTCCTCGTGCCGTGCCTGTACCTGATCCTGGAGGACATCGTCCAGGCCGCCACCGGCCGTGGCGCGGCGCCAGCGCCCGCGACCGAGGTTTCCTGACGGCTGGTTCTGGATTTACACGCGGGAAGCCGGTCCGCGCACGTCTGGCAATGATAATCTCGAGACGGCGGCTGCAGCTGTTCAGTCGCGAGAATCGGGGACGTGTCAAGGAGGAGGAGTATGCGGAGATCGGTGGGGATCGGGCTCGTGGTGCTGGCTGTCTTGGCGTTGGGTGCAAACGCATTCGCTGGGGGATTGACAGTGATCATCCATGGCTGGCAAACCAGCTTGGTGGATGAGGCGGATTGGATCTTCGCAATGCAAAGCGCAATCGACGCGCGAGCGGGCGGGGAGGGACAGACTGGGACGATCCTGGTGACAGAGGACATTTCTGGCAACCTTCAGGCGGCAACCAGCTCGTGGAGCATCGATCTCTCGACGGGCTCGCGCGCCGAGGCCATCGTCGCGGTGGACTGGAGAGCAGTGGCAAACCACACAACCTCGACGCACGCGGCCGAGGATGTCGCGGCCGTCGTCGCTCCGATCTTGGTGCAATCGCAGGGTGGGGCGTCGCCGTTGGTCGAGCAGCCGATCCACCTGATCGGGCACAGCCGGGGCGGTGGGATGGTGTACGCCCTCGCGCAGGACCTGGGGCAGCAGGGGGTCGATGTTCATCATGTCACACCGCTGGATCCGCATCCGTTGACGGCATCCGATGGTGGCACAGTGGTGGATCAGGCGATCTCCAACTGGGAGAACATCCTGTTCAGCGACAACTACTACCAGGCCACAACCTATCCCGAAGGCGAGTCGGTCAGCGGCGCCTATAACCGTCTCTGGTCTGGGAGCCCGGCGATGCTGTTCGGCTACCAGGGGCACAGTATGTTTGATGCAATCGCAGACCATCTCAATGCGCGGCTTGCCTACCACGGCACGGTCGATCTGACGAACACCGCATCCGACGGGACCGAGGTGTGCGCCGGTGACGAGCGCGGGAGCTGGTTCAACACCTACGAGAGCTCTGGCTCGAACACGGGGTTCTACTACAGCCTGATCGCAGGCACGAGCGACTGGTCGAGCGCTGATGTGCCGGTCAGCGGGGGCGACCAGGTTCGTGATGGCTTGACCACCGCGCTGGGCGGTGATGGGAGCCGGACCGCCCTGACCTGGCCGAGCACAGACGGCTGGCCCAATGTGGGCATGGTCCGGGTGGAGGACGACGCGGGCACTCCGCTGAGCCCTGGTAGCCAGCAGATCAACGTCGGCGACTCTTTGCAAGTGCATTACTGGGCGCGGGACGTGGACAGCAACGGGACGATCACGGCGTACTTCGACGCTGACCGGAACCCGTACAACAGCAACACAATCGCAACGATCGGCACGCTGGCTCTCGGCAGTGGCGAGAGCTTCAACAACGAGACCATCGCGTGGGACACCTCGGGCCTGTCGATCGGGGACACCGGCTACGTATACGTGGAGGCTTCCGACGGCACGCGGAGCCGGTACATGTATGCCTCCCCGAACCTGTCGATCGAGATGGTGCCGGTTGAGCTGCAGCGGTTCACGGTCGAGTAGCGAGTCCATCACGGCGGGTGTCTCCGGCTCGGGCTGGCGTGCGCGCTCGGGCCGGTCAGCCGCGTGGCCGGGGCTGGATTGGTGTCGCCACGGTGATGGTTGCGCCCCCTGAGCGGTGAATCTGGGAGGTATGTGCGAGAACGATGCCCTTGGACGGGCGGATCTCGAGCTGCCGCACCGGCTCGGAGGAGGAGACGTATCGGCGGAGGATACCCCGAACCTGGCGGAAGTCGCGTCCGCGAACGCGGATACGCAGCCGCTCGAGGACGTGGCGTCTCTCGTCACGGGCGATGATGTCCACCGTGACGGGCGTTGCGCTCAGGTTGGCGATCCCGAGGTTGCAGCGTGCGGATCGGAGTGGCGGAAGCACGATGACGCCGCCAGTGGGCGGGACGATGGCGTGGCTCGGTTTGGTCGCTTCGATCCGACAGGACGCAGTGCCCCACGGTCCCAGATGCCGGAGCGTCGAGTGGACGCGAGCTGGATCGCCCGAGATCCGTAGGTAGCCATTGCCGGTGCTACCGAGCAATGAGCCGACCACATCGGCGATGGCGAGCTCGCTTGACGCCTGGAGCTGGAGACGAGCCCATGCGCCGCCGGGTTCGAGGACCAGGTGCACCGACGCCGGTGACTGAGAACGGTTGGTGACGTTCAGGTCGCTCAACCAGCGCTCCCCCGAGGCGAGCTGCGATCTGGTGACGGCCGGGATGATCCTGAGGTTCGCCTGTGGCGGAGGATGCGGTTGCGCCGGCAGAATCTCCAGCTCCACACCGAGGGGCCCGGGACGGACGGCCAGGACGCCGCTCGCACCGCTGCCAACGGGAAGGGTGATGGAGAGACCGGGAACGAGATCGGTCACCTTCGACGCTCGTCGGATCAGCGTGCCGGATCCGCTGAGCACGTGAAGGCGGACCTGAGCTGCGGGTACTCCGTCTGGGACCGTGAGCTGTCCCGGAGCGTCGAGCCGCCAGCCGAACCGTGTTGCGCGCCATGGACCGTTCCGGAGCACGGTTGGCGGCTCGATCTGGACGACCTCGGCCGAGAGGTAGCGTCCGCGGGTGAGGATCTCCCAGCGGTGTGACGACCAGGCGCTCTGGAACGCGTGCGCGTGGGAGTGTTGCCGCGCAGGTGTGTGGAGTTGGACTCCACCGTGACGGGTGAGGCCTCGAGCGTTCGACCCTTCGACGATGAGCTCGCGATCCTCGAGCACGTAGTGGCCGTGCGGACGGACCGAACCGGGGATCACGACGTCGAGCCCGTCTGTTGTCGGGCTCTCCTTTATCCACTGCAACGCGGCCCACACCGGCGCCGGCTCGAGCGCACGTCTCCACAGAAGGGGCGCCGTCCAGACGATCTCTGAGAGGACAACCATGGTCAATGCAAGGGCGGCAACCTGCGAACGCCTTCGTCGTCCTTCGATCGCTCCGGCAGCGAGGATGCACAGGAACGGGAGAGCCGGAAGAGCGTAGCGTACCGAGGTCGTCAGGTTCAGCGTCCACGCAGCGATGACGAGGTGCCCGATGCCGCTGGCCACACACAACCGCACCAGCCCGTGCTGCCCCCGACGCCACCAGCTCACGCTGCCGACGGCGACCAGGATCCAGAGCACGAGAGCGAGTGCAAACGGCCCGATCGGATGGACCATCCAGTGATCGAGGACCCGTAACGGATCAGCGGTCGGCAGACGGGACCTCACCTCGTGCGTCGCGACCCACTCGCTGGTGCTCTGGAACGCTGTCCAGTACCGCGACCATCCGGTCAGCAAAGCCGCCGGGAGCCAGCACGCCAGTGAGCTGAGCACGGCCGCCGCTGCAGCCCCTCCAAGCTGTAGCCATCGCCGGCCTCGGATGGTGCTCCACACTGCCCACGCTCCGGCGGGAGCAATCACCGCGATGCCCTGTGGCCGGATGCCGACCGCAGCTGCAACCGCCACCGCCGCGACGATGAGGGAGCCGCGAGCCAGGGCGGCGCGGCACAGCAGCGCGACGGCGACGAGGTTGGCGGCGGTACCCAGCATGTCGGACAGCCCGACGTTGGCGTGGAAGAGGGTAGCAGGCAGCGAGAGGAACAGAGCGGCTGCCGCCGCCGGGGCCATGACGCTCCGGGTGAAGATGCCCAGCAGCAGCGCGCACGCAGCAGTGGCGACGACTGTGGCCAGGATCGAGAGGAGCTGGAGCGCGAGCAGATCGTCTCCGGTCAGCTGAGCTATCACCCAGCCGACTGCAACGTACACCGGGTATCCCGGCGGGTGGGGCGAGTGGCGCGCCACGTCGTAGTGCTCGAGCGCGCGCAGGAACAGCACCTCGTCCCACTCGAACGGCGAGGCAGGCCGCAGCACGACGAGAGCGACGGCTCCTGCAACAGCTGCGACAGAGACCAGGATCCATGCGCGAAATCTGCAATGCGAGAGCTTCTGAAACTGAGTGTTCGCAGGGACCGGCATGATGTTGAACCTCACACCAGCCTACGAACCTCAGTGCACAACCGTCTGTCCGCTCGTTCCACCCGACCATCCAACAGGTCCGCGGGCAGGCACCGATGCTCGGGGAGCAGGCTCCGCTCACGGACCATCCAGCGAAGCCAGCCCGGACGCGGTCCCCCGGGCCCCCGCCCCGGGAGCCGGTCGCCGGCCCCGGACTCTCGAAGCCCCGACCATAGGGTCGACCGACCGCCTGGCGGTGTCGTCGCCCCGAAGCGTGTCGGTTGCCGCATGGCGTCCATCCGGGACCGGCTGCCGGGCATGGGTCCAGGACGGTAACCGGGATCGGCTACGGCGTCTCTGCTGGGGGACGTACGAGCGGTGCGAATGCATCCGGATCCGGGGTGTCGTACAGGCCGATCAGCGGGAGCTCGTACTCCAGGCACGCGAGGAGGAAGTCAGGGCTTGGGCTCACGGTTGGCCTCCTGTGGCGACTGCGGGCCTGCGAGGAGTCTAGCAGCCGTGCCGTGGCGGTCGCGGGCCGCAACCAAAGCAGCTTTTCGATGGCGCCGGTCCTACGGCCGCGTTGTGGAATAGCGGGGTCGGTCTGTCGTTATGTATGTGGAAGATCTCGGTGGTTCTTGTACGCGTGCTTGACAGGTTGGCGAGCCGATCATGGCGCGATCGCCAGCGAGGTCGATCCGGCGTTGCCGGAGGAGAGAGAGTTGACGTGGTGGACGCACATCAGGGTCTCGCACGCAGCGCTCGGCTGACGCTCTGGATGAGGAAGTGGTGGGTGCTGGCGGTGGCCGGCGCGGCTTCCGTCGTGTTGCTGGGTCTGCTCCCGCTGGCGCTGTGGACTCAGAACAGGGATGCATCGGAGGCGGCATGGTCTGGACGGCTCGAGGCGTTGGCAACAGCGCGCGCAGATGGAGTGGCGCGCTGGTTGCGGGACTTCCGTCAGATGGCCACGATGTTGGCCGACTTCCCAACGGTGGCCGTTCTGCTTGGAGAAGAAGTCCGGGGTGACCCTCCGTTTCCGGTCGACAAAGGTGCTGTGGAGCACCTCAGCGACGTGCTCGCACCATTGAGCTCGGATCCGGAGGTCGTGGCAATTCGCATCACCGATGCAGTCGGGGTTGTCCGGGTGACGCTGCCCGTGAGTGAGTCGCCGGTCGGACGGTCTCGCGATCTGTCTGGAGACGATGCGGTTGCCGTGATCGACGGCACCCATGAGGGAGTCTGGGTAGCCTTGCGCGCCGAGGTGTCGAGCGAGATAACGAGGCTGGGTTGGTTGGAGCTGCTCGTCGACGGAGCCTTGTGGCTTGACGACCACGCCCTGCGGGCCGGCTGCTACGGTCAGACATGCGACGTCTACCTCGTCCGAACCACGCCCGACGGAGTGCAGTCACTGAGCAGGCCTCGCTTCGCAGACTTCGAGTCGTTGCCTGCGCCGATCGGTTCATCGGCGCTCGAGCGGCTGGGCGGTCACGGAGGAGCAGCGCTCTCTGCGGGCTCGAATGAGGACTACCGAGGGACTCGAGTCCTGTCGGCTGCGAGCCCTGTCCCAGGAGTAGACTGGTGGGTTGTGTCCGAGGTCGACCACGACGAGGTGCTGCGTTCCGCGAGGATCGAGACCGTCGTGGAGTCGTTGGCGATCGTGGTCCCAGTTGTGCTCGTCGGCGGGGCGATCGGCCTCGGCTGGCAGCGGCGAAGGCGGCAGCTGGTGCGCCAGGCGGATCGGTCGGAAGCGATGTACCGGCGGATCGTGGAGACCGCCAACGAAGGGGTGCTGACCACCGATTCCGAGGGGCGGTTGACCTACGTGAACCGCAAGCTATGCGAGATGCTGGGCATGTCGAGCGAGGAGCTGATCGGTCAGCGGTTCGATGCGCAGCTGGAAGGACCGGCAGCTCAGATCGCGCGTGAGCGCTTCCAGCGCCGATCCCGGGGCGATATGGAGTCCTACGAGCTGGAGGGGACCCGCCCAGACGGGTCGGCTCT